>NZ_BHZI01000156.1 GCF_004305975.1 Streptomyces otsuchiensis | reverse complement strand
GTCCCGCGCCCGCCGTCCCGAGGCCGTCCGAACGGCCCGCCCGTCCGTCGCACTACCCTGGGACCCCTCATGGCCACACCCACGAAGAACCTCGTCAATCTGGAATCGGTCCACAAGGTCTACGGGACCCGGGCCCTGCTGGACGACCTCTCTCTCGGCGTCGGCGAGGGGGACCGGATCGGTGTCGTCGGCCGCAACGGTGACGGCAAGACCACGCTGATCCGCATCCTCGCGAAGCTGGAGGAGACCGACACCGGCCGGGTCACGCACTCGGGCGGGCTGCGGATCGGGGTGCTGACGCAGCACGACTCCCTCGATCCGGACGCCACCATCCGTCACGAGGTGATCGGCGACCGTGCCGACCACGAGTGGGCCGGTGACGCCGCCGTTCGCGACGTCCTCACCGGTCTCTTCGGCGGCCTGGACCTGCCCGGTTTCGCCGACGGCCTGGACACCAGGATCGGCCCGCTCTCCGGTGGCGAACGGCGCCGCATCGCGCTGGCCCGGCTGCTCATCGCCGAGCAGGACCTGCTGGTGCTGGACGAGCCGACCAACCACCTGGACGTCGAGGGCATCTCCTGGCTCGCCCGCCATCTCTCCGCGCGGCGCTCGGCGCTGGTCTGCGTCACCCACGACCGGTGGTTCCTGGACCAGGTGTGCACCCGCATCTGGGACGTGCAGCGCGGCACGGTGCACGCCTACGACGGCGGCTACAGCGACTACGTCTTCGCGCGGGCCGAGCGGGAGCGGATCTCCGCGACCGAGGAGGTCAAGCGGCAGAACATGATGCGCAAGGAGCTGGCCTGGCTGCGGCGCGGCGCTCCGGCCCGCACCAGCAAGCCCCGGTTCCGGATCGAGGCGGCCAACGCGCTGATCGCGGACGTGCCGCCGCCCCGCGACGGCGCCGAGCTGATGAAGTTCGCCAACGCCCGCCTCGGAAAGACGGTGTTCGACCTGGAGCGGGTGTCGCTGCGGGTGGGCGCCGACGCCTCGGGCGAGGGCGGCCGGGAGCTGCTGCACCAGCTGACCTGGCAGTTGGGCCCCGGTGACCGGGTCGGCCTGGTCGGTGTCAACGGCGCGGGCAAGACCTCGCTGCTGCGCGCGCTGGCCGACACCGCCGAGGACGGCGGCGAGGGCAAGTCGCCGCTGGTCTCCGGCGGCCGGATCAAGGTCGGACGGACCGTCAAGCTCGCCTACCTCTCGCAGGAGGTCTCCGAACTCGACCCCGAGCTGCGGGTGTTGCAGGCGGTGGAGCAGATCCGTTCCCGGGTCGACCTCGGCAAGGGCCGGGAGATGACGGCAGGCCAGCTGTGCGAGAAGTTCGGCTTCGTCAAGGAGCGGCAGTGGACGCCGGTCGGTGACCTCTCCGGCGGCGAGCGGCGGCGGCTGCAGATCCTGCGGCTGCTGATGGACGAGCCCAACGTGCTCTTCCTGGACGAGCCGACCAACGACCTGGACATCGAGACGCTGACCCAGCTGGAGGACCTTCTCGACGGCTGGCCCGGTTCGCTGGTGGTCATCAGCCACGACCGGTTCTTCATCGAGCGGACCACGGACCGGGTGTTCGCGCTGCTCGGTGACGCGACGCTGCGGATGCTGCCGCGCGGCATCGACGAGTACCTGGAGCGCCGGGCCGCCGCCCGTGCCTCGGGGGCGTCGGCCTCCGGCGGCGGTGGCGCCTCGGGTGGGTCTCCGTCGGGCGGCGCCGCTTCGGCGTCCGCTCCGGCGGCCAAGCCCTCGCAGCTGTCCCGGGCGGCGCAGAAGGAGACGCAGAAGATCGAGCGGCAGCTGGACCGGATCGTGGAGAAGGAGAAGGGGCTGCACGCGGAGATGGCGGCCCACTCGACCGATTTCAGCCACGTCGCCGAGCTGGACACCCAGCTGCGCGAGCTGGCGGCACAGCGTGACGAGCTGGAGACGCGGTGGCTGGAGCTCTCCGAGGGAGAGTGAGGGGCGTGGCGCATCCCACGGGAACCGCACAGGGGCCCGTGGGAGTCCGGTGGTAGAAAGAGCCCTGCGCACCAACAGTCGACCATTACCCCGGAATGAGCGCGCACGCCAGACTGATTCCGGTCATTGGGGGAGATATGTCTCAGCCGCCGCCTCCGCCGGGCCCGCCCGGACCGCCCCCGGGCCAGCCACCGGAGCAGCCCACCGGTCCGCCGACCCCGCCGTCCGGTCCGCCGAGCACTCCTCCGCCGTCCGGTCCGCCCAGCACCCCGCCGCCGAGTGCTCCGCCCGCCGGCTCACCGGCCCCGGGCGCCCAGCCGCCCGCCGGCCCGCCGTCGACCCCGCCTCCTCCTGGGCCTCCGCCCGGTGGGGGCTACGGCACTCCGCCCGGGCCTCCGCCCGGCGGTGGCTACGGCACTCCGCCCTCCGGCCCGGCAGGGCCGCCTCCGGGCGGTGCGCCGGGCAGCCCGGGCTACGGCTACCCGCAGGCGGGCGGCCCCGGCTACGGCTATCCGCAGCCCCCGGCCGGTTACGGCTACCCCGGCACCGGCCCCACCGCGCCGCAGAACTTCGGGGCGCCGACCGCGCCCGGCGCGGCGGTCTCGCTGGAGAAGCAGGACGGCTCGGGTAACGAGTGGAGCTTCTCCGGCTCCCGGGGCCCGCTGATGGTGCTAATGGTCGGCGTGCTGGTCTCCGCGCTGGTCGCCGGCGGTTTCACGGTCTGGCACTTCACCAAGGACGACGGCAGCACCACGGCCGCCCCCACGGAGAACGAGCCCGACGACGAGAACGGCGGTGGCGACGCGGGCGAGGGTGACGGCGACGCCGACGGCGACAGTGCCGACGGCAGCGGTGGCGCTGGTGGTGCCACCGGCCTGCCGGAGGAACTGGTCCAGGCCGAACTGGTCATGAACGAGGGCCCGATCTCCGGGCCCGAGGAGGGCGACGGCCTCAACTACACACGTGGCGTGTGGTTCGAGGGCGACGACCTCGTCCGGGTCTCCGGTCAGGAGGTCATCAGCTGGAACATGAACACCGGTGAGCAGAACTGGTCCTACGCGGCCAGCCGGGGCAACTGCGCCTCCTCGCTGGAGTCCTCCGAGGGTCTGGTGGCGATGATGGAGGGCCTCGACTGCGAGATCCTGACCATCCTCGACATCACCACCGGTGAGTCCGTCCTGAACATCGACATGCCGGACGGCTTCATCAACGACGGCACCTACCCAGCGATCCTCGGCGACCATGTCGCGGTCGCGACCGGCGCCGGTGGCTTCGGCTGGCTGGTCAGCACCGGTGAGCCGGCGTGGGAGCCGCAGTCCGGGGAGGAGTGCTCGGTCAACGCCTACGGCGTTCACGACGGTCAGTTCATCGAGCACCAGAAGTGCGGCAGCTCCTTCGACAAGGGCGTGCCCGGGCATGTCGTCGCGCGCGCCGAGGACGGCGAGGAGCAGTGGCGCTGGTCCTACGAACCCCAGTACGACAAGAAGGAGTTCGAGCTCCAGAGCCTGGTCTCCGTCGAACCGCTGGTAGTCCGGGCCGAACTGAAGGAGGAGGGCGCCGACTTCGGTGACAGAGAAGAGGTGCTGCTGGCCATCGAGGACGACTTCAGTGCGGTGAAGTCGAGGCTCGACTTCAGCTCGGACCGGCACGCCGACCTGTGCCGCTTCGGCTCGCCGCTGGTCTGCCCCTCGTACGTGGTGGAGGACGGGCTGCTCTTCCTGGCGGGCACCGACACCCCCGGCACGGTCATCGCGGTCGAGCTGGAGACCGGCAACGCGCTCTGGGAGGTGGGCCCGATCGACGACGAGAGCGGAGCGCTCCGTCCGATCGCCGCGGTCGACGGCAAGATCGTCGTCTACCAGCTCGCCACCTACTCCGACCCGGGCAAGATCCTGGCACTCGACCCGTCCTCCGAGAGCGCGGAGGAGATCATGCTGCTCTCCCCGGAGGGCAACAGCGACGAGCGGGACATCTTCGGCATGTCGAACGAGGCCGACAGCCGCGCGATCTGGGTGGACAACCGGTTCGTACTGATCCGGCAGACGTACTACGACCACCGCAGGGAGCAGTCGGCGCTGCTGGTCTACCAGTGACCTGCTGAGAGCCTTCGTTCTTCCGGGCCGGGCCCGGCACCGTTCGCGGTGCCGGGCCCGGCCCGTGCCGGATGCCGCGCCGCGCGGTGTGTGCCGCGTGCCGTTCCGGCCGTCGGTACGGGCCGGTGTGAGACAGCTGTAGCTCCGAACACCCCCGGTACCCCGACGTGGGGTACCGGGGGTGTCGCGTTCCCCGTACTCTGCCGCCCTCCGGCCCGCTCGCCCCACGGGGCCCGCGCGGCGCGCTCGTGCGCCGCCGGACGGGGGTGCGGGGAGAGGAGACGGGATGAGCCTGCGGGTGGTGGTCGCCGACGACCGGCGGCTGGTCGCGGAGGCCCTGGCCTCGGCGCTGCGGGTGCGTGGTCACCGGGTGCTGGCGGCGGGCAGCCCGGTCTCCCGCGCCGTCGAGCTGGTGGGCGGACGCACGCCCGAGGTGTGCCTGCTGGGCACCCGCAACCCGGACGCCCCCGGCGCCCTGGACCCGGTGGCCGCCGTCTGCCGGGAGTGGCCCCGGGTGGCGGTGGTGGTGCTCGGCCCGGTGCCGTGCCCCCGGGGGGTGGCCGCGGCGTTCGCCGCGGGTGCGCGCGGTTATGTCCGCGACGACGAGCGGATCGAGGGCGTGGAGCGGGCGCTGGCCCGAGCCCGCGCCGGCGAGGCGGCCGTGGCCCCGCAGCTGCTGCGGGAGGTCTTCGGCTCGCTCCTCGACCCCGGTCCGGCTCCGGACGCCGAAGGGGTGCGGCTCGCGGCCCAGTTGACGGAGCGCGAGGCCCATGTACTGCTGCGGATCGTGGACGGTGAGGACACCCGCCGGATCGCCGACGGCCTGGGCGTCGCCCCGAGCACCGCGCGCACCCACATCCAGCGGCTGCTGGCGAAGCTGGGCACGGCCACCCGGCTGGAGGCGGTGGCCGTCGCGGTGCGTACCGGGTTGCTGGACCAGCTCCGTGGCGCACGCCTCCGGTGAGCCCGGCGGTGCGGTGCGGCCGGGCGGCGGCTGCTGCGGCACCGAGGTGCGTCCGTTGACGGCGGACCGGCCAACGTGTTGTATTGCGCCGGAAGTTGTTTGATTCTGTTCGTTTCCTGTCGGACGGTTGCGGTGTGCCACGGGAAGGGCTCGACATGCGGAAGACCACCACCCGACTGTCGGACGGGCGCGAGCTGATCTACTACGACGCCGACCCGGCGGGCGCTGTGCCGACGCCCCCGCGACGCCCGCTTCCCGATCCCCGGCCGGTCCCGCCCGCCACCCGGGCGGGCACCTCCGAGCGCCGGGTCGACCGGCTGACGGGCGAGACGGTCGCCTACGCCGCCCACCGCCAGGACCGCACGTTTCTGCCCCCGGCCGACCAGTGCCCGCTGTGCCCCAGCACCGACGAGCGGGCGAGCGAGATCCCCGACCGTGACTACCGGGTCGCCGTCTTCGAGAACCGGTTCCCGGCCTTCTCCGGGGACGCCGGGCGGTGCGAACTGGTCTGCTTCACCCCCGAACACGACCGGTCGTTCGCCGACATCGGCGAGGCCCAGGCGGGGCTGGTGCTGGAGGTGTGGACCGACCGGACCGCCGCGCTGGGCGCGCTGCCCGGAGTGCGGCAGGTCTACCCCTTCGAGAACCGGGGTGCCGAGATCGGCGTCACGCTCAGCCACCCCCACGGCCAGGTCTACGGCTACCCGTACCTCCCGCCGCGCACCGGGCGCGAGCTGCGCGCGCTGGCCGGCCACCGCTCCCGCACCGGCGGGAACCTCGCCGACGAACTGCTCGCCGACGAACTCGCATACGGGCGACGGGTGGTGGCGGAGAGCACGCACTGGGTCGCCTATGTGCCGCACGCGGCCCGGTGGCCCTACGAGGTGCACCTTCGGCCACACCGCCGGGTCCCCGACCTCACCGCCCTCCACGCGGCGGAGCGGGCGGAGTTCCCCCGCCTCTACCTTCGGCTGCTGCGCGGCTTCGACCTGCTCTTCGGCCCCGGCCAGCCGCCCACTCCCTACATCGCCGCCTGGCAGCAGGCGCCGCTCGGCGGACGCGGTGAACGCGGTGAACGCGGTGAACTCGGCGAACGCGATGAACTCGGTGAGTTCGGTGAACTCTGCATCGGACGCGAGGAGTTCGCCCTGCGGCTTGAACTGTTCACGATCCGGCGCGGTCCGGGGAAGCTCAAGTACCTCGCCGGCTCCGAGTCCGGCGCCGGAGCCTTCGTCAGCGACGTGCTGCCCGAGACGGCCGCCGCCCGGCTGCGGGAGGTGACCGCTCCGTGAACACGCACCGCTCCGCGGACGAGCGCAGTCCCGGCGACGGTCCCGCCGAGCGGGCGCGTCGCCTCTACCGCACGCGGTACGCCGCCGAACCGGAGCTGCTGTGGTCCGCGCCCGGGCGGGTCAACCTCATCGGTGAGCACACCGACTACAACGACGGCCTGGTGCTGCCCTTCGCGCTGCCGCACCGCACCGTCGTCGCGGTCGGCCGGCGCGGCGACGGACTGCTCGCCCTGGCCTCCGCCGAGCGCCCCGACGAGCCGCTGGCCGTACCCCTCGACCGGCTCGCCCCCGGCGAACCCGGCGGCTGGGGCGCCTACCCGGCCGGGGTTCTGTGGGCGCTGCGGGAGGACGGGCACCGGCTCGGCGGGGTCTCCGTCGCCGTCGCCTCGGACGTGCCACCGGGCGCCGGTCTGTCCTCCTCGGCGGCGCTGGAGGTGGCCTCCGCCGGGGCGTTCGGCGACCTCTTCCGGCTGGGGCTGGACGGCCGTCGGCTCGCCGCCGCCGGACGCCGGGCGGAACACGCCTTCGCCGGGGTGCCGTGCGGGGTCATGGACCAACTCGCCTCCGCCTGCTGCCGGCCCGGCCACGCCCTGCTGCTCGACACCCGTGAACTCGGCCTGCGGCACATCCCGTTCGCGCCGCACGAGCAGGGGCTGGCGCTGCTGGTCGCCGACACCCGCGTCAACCACCGTCTCGCCGAGGGCGGTTACGCCGACCGCCGGGCCGGTTGCGAGGCGGCGGCCGCAGTGCTGGGCGTCCCGAGCCTGCGCGAGGTGCCGGTCGACGACCTGCCGGGGCGACTGGCCGCGCTGCCCGCCGAGTTGCTGCCTCTGGCCCGGCATGTCGTCACCGAGAACGAGCGTGTGCGGCAGATGGCACGGCTGCTGGAGGCCGGCCGGCTGCGGGAGTCGGGCCCGCTCCTGGTCGCCGGACACGTCTCACTGCGGGACGACTTCGCCGTCTCCTGCCCCGAACTGAACTCAGTGGTCGAGGCGGCGGTGCGGGCCGGGGCCCTCGGCGCCCGGATGACGGGCGGCGGCTTCGGCGGCTCGGCGGTGGTCCTCGCCGAGACCGACGCCGTCGACGCGGTGAGCGCCGCCGTCCGGACCGCCGCACGGGCGGCCGGCCACCCCGAGCCCCGGATCTTCCGCGCCGACCCCGCCGCGGGCGCCCACCGCTCCTGAACGTCTCCGCCCCTGACGCCGGTGCGGGGAGGCGCCGGGCGAGTGCCGGGGGAGCGCTGGGGCACGCCGGGGGAGCGCGCATCCGGCGCATGAGGGTCGTGAGTGCGCCAAATAACCCCAGTGAGGCGGCAGTTAGGTCAAACCAGACGCCCCGGGCACGCCTCGACCGTACTCTGGGACCTGGCCAGAGGCAGTGTGTGGATGGCAGGGGTGGGTGCCGGTCACGGCCGGTGGCGAGGGGGAAGAGCGTGGACCGCATCCGAGCGCTGATCGTGGACCGGCACCGCGTCTTCGCCGAGTCGCTCGCGACCGCGCTCTCCGCCGAGCCGGACGTGCGGGCAGTGGCGGCGGGCAGTCCGCGCGGCGCCGCCCAGCTGCTCGCCCGCGCGAAGGCGGCGGGTGAACCGTTCCAGGTGCTCCTCGCCGACGCCGACCTCCTGCCCGAACCTGCCGGCCCGGTGGAAACCGTCGCGACAACGGCCGCCGCTCCCGCCGGCCCGACGACGACGGCGGCGATCGCGGTGGCAAGGGCAGCGGCGGCCGTGGGAGCCGCGGGGGCCGACCAGAACGACGGCGAGCCCGCCCCGACCGGTACGGCCGGCCTGGCCGAGGTCGCGCGCGTCCACCACCCGGGCCTGCGGCTGGTCGTCCTCGCCTCCGCCGACGACGCCGAGACCGCCGCCCGGATGCTGGCGGCCGGCGCCCTCGGCTGGGTCGCCAAGGACAGCTCGCTGGCGCGGCTGCTCCATGTGGTGCGCGGAGCGCTGCGCGACGAGACCCATCTGCCGCCGGCCCTGCTGACCGAGGTGCTCCGCGAGCTGACCCGCGACCGGCGCAGCCGTACCGAGTACCAGCGACTGGCCGAGTCGCTGACCCCGCGCGAACTGGAGGTGCTGCGCTGCATGCTGGCCGGCCTCGGGCGCAAGGCGGTCGCCGAACGGCTGTATCTGTCGCCGCACACGGTCCGCACGCACATGCAGAACGTCCTCGGCAAGCTGGGGGTCCACTCGACGCTGGCCGCCGTCGCGGTCGCCCGCCGCGCGGGCGTGCCCCCGGTCGAGGGCTGACGGACCCGCGCCGCCCTCCTTCCGCACGCGCGCCGCCCTCCTTCCGCACCCGGGCAGGCCGAAAGCGGCCACCGATGGCGGGGCCCGGTTTACCTCCGGGGGCCGGGGCAGACGAACACCTGTTCAGGCGGAGGCCCCCGCTGTCGTTCTCGCGGGAACGCATGCGTGGCCGCACGGGACACCTGTGCCACCCCCACGGAAAGGACCCTGGTGAGAAGGTCTACCACTCCCCTGCTGGCTGTCACCCTGGCATCGGCGCTGGCTCTGGCGGGATGCTCGTCGAGCGACGCGGCAGACGACGGCGAGGCCGGCTCCGAGGCCGGTTCCGAGGCCGGTTCCGAGGCTGGGACTGCGGACGGCCGACAGCTCGACTGGGCCGAATGTCCGGAGGACGTAGCCGCGCCCGGTCTCGAGTGCGCCACCCTCGATGTCCCGCTCGACTACGAGGACCCGGAGGGGGAGAGCATCGGGATAGCCGTCTCCCGGCTCTCCAGCGAGGAACCCGACAAGCGGCACGGCGTCCTGCTGGTCAACAACGGCGGACCCGGCGGACAGACACTGCGGATGCCGGCCCTGCTGGAGGAGTTCGGTGTGCCGGCTGAGGTGCTGGAGACCTACGACGTGATCGGGATCGATCCGCGCGGGGTGGGGCACAGCACTCCGGTGACCTGTGACCTCACCCTGGCGGACCACCCCACCAACATCCCCCTCTACGCGACGGACGAGGCGGACGTCGCCGCCGATGCCGAGCGCGTCGAAGCCGTCGCGGAGAAGTGCGCGAACTCCGCGACCGCCGACATTCTGCCGTACATCACCACAGCCAACACGGCGCGCGACATGGACGGGGTCCGTGAAGCGCTCGGCGAGTCCACCGTGTCCTACTTCGGTATCTCCTACGGGAGTTACCTCGGCTCCGTCTACACCACGATGTTCCCCGAGCAGACCGACCGCGTCGTCATCGACAGCGTGACCGGGCCACAAGGGTGGGACTCCGAGTTCGCCCGGGGCTTCGGCGAGGGGGTCCAGGACCGGTTCCCGGACTTCGCGGAGTTCGCCGCGGCGGAACACGAGACCTACGGGCTGGGCGAGACGCCGGAGGAGGTCGAGGCCACCTACATCGAGCTCGGGGAGAAGCTGGACGCGGAACCGAGCCCGGAGGGGTACACCGGCCAGGTCTTCCGCCAGCTGACGTTCGACCAGCTCTACTACGACGAGAACCTGCCCGCCCTCGCCGAGACATGGCAGGCACTCGACACCGGCGAAGCGGTTCCGGAGCCGGAGGTCGACCCCGAGGCGGCGGCCGCCGCCGCTTCCTCCGACGTCCCGCCGGACAACTACCTGGCCAGCCAGCTGCACGTGATCTGCAACGACAGCGACTGGCCTGAGGACGTCGCGACCTACGCGCGGAACGTCGAGGAGGACCGGGAGCGCTTCCCCCTGTTCGGCGCGGCCGGGGCGAACGTCACGCCGTGCGCGTTCTGGCCGTCCCAGCCGGCCGAGGAGCCCGTCGAGATCACCGACGAGGGCCCCTCCAACATCCTCATGCTCCAGAACCTCCGCGACAACGCGACCCCGCTCGCCGGCGCCCGTGACATGCGGGAGGCCCTCGGGGGCCGGGCGCGGATGATCACGGCCGACCAGGGCGGTCATCTCGCCTATCTGAAGCACGACAACCCGTGTGCGAACGACATCGTGACCGAGTTCCTCGTCACGGGCGAACGCCCCGAGGAGGACGTCCACTGCGAGGCGAACTGACGCCACACCGCGCCTGCGCGCACGGACCGCCGTGACGCGCGCGTCGACCGCCCGACCCCGGTTGCCGGGGCCGGGCGGTCGACGCGTGTGCGGGGCCGCGCCTCCGGCGAGTGGCCACCGGGCGGGAGGGCCGGACAGCCACGCAGTGAGGGGTGGACGCCGAGCCGCTTCCCGGCCCCCTTCCCACGCGAACGTCTGTCCGGCGTGCGACGGCGCGCGCCGGAACACCCGATTCGCGACAACATCACGACACGGCCCGTCACCCCGCGCCGCGCCCAGTCGCCCCACGCCTCCCACGGGTGCGCCGGCCACGGCGCTCACCCGCCACACCGTTCGGTCCTGGCCCCGCACGCCCCAGGAGTCATTCGAACAGAGCGTAGTCAGTCGAACGCGTTGCGCGTCCGAAAGCGGTTCTTGGCAGCGCTCTGGCGGGGCGCCATGATCAGGGGCGTGCCTTGTCAGGGACATGTTCCGCTGCCTGACGGGTCGCCATCCCGGACGTGCCGTCCCGGCCGCCCGGCCCTCGCACCTGTTTCCCGGAAGGACCCACACAGGAAATGACGCGTGCCCACAGCGCCACCACCAGGACCCGACGGCTCAAGCGGATCGCCGTCGCCTCCGGTCTGCTCCTCGTCGCCGCGCTCTTCAATCCCGCCGCAGCCCAGGCGGACACCGACGCCACGTTCAGTGAGGCGCAGCTGACCGCGGCCCACGAAGCCGTCGCGGACGCCGGCATCGGCGGCACCGCCTACGCGGTGGACAGCGAGAGCGGAACCGTCACCGTCCTGCACGACGAGACGGTCTCGGACGCCGACCTCGACGCCATCCGCGCGGAGGCCGGGTCGCTCTCCCGCGCCATCGAGTTCGAAGCGGTCCCGGGCACCTTCGAGAAGTACGTCCAGGGCGGCGACGCGATCTACGCCGACCTCGGCTGGCGCTGCTCCGCGGGCTTCAACGTGCGCGACAGCGCCGGCACCTGGTACTTCCTGACCGCCGGTCACTGTACCGACGACCCCTACGGCCCGACTCCGCCCTACCCGCTGTGGAGTGACGGGGTCAGCCAGATCGGCACCACGGCGGCGTCCAACTTCCCCGGCGGGGACTACGGCCTGGTCCGCTACGACTCGCAGCAGGGCGCGCCGAGCACCGTCAACCTGTACAACGGCACCTCGCAGGCGATCACCTCCTTCTCCAACGCCTTCGTCGGGCAGGCCGCGTGCCGCAGCGGCAGCACCACGGGCCTGCGCTGCGGCAGCGTCAACGGTCTCGGCTTCACCGTCGACTACGGCGGCGGCGACATCGTCTACAACATGATCCGCACCAACATCTGCGCCGAGCCCGGTGACAGTGGCGGCCCGCTGTTCGCCGGCTCCACGGGTCTCGGCCTGACCTCCGGCGGCAACGGCAACTGCTCCGTCGGTGGCACGACCTTCTTCCAGCCGGTCGTCGCCGCGGCCTCCGCCTACGGCGTCAGCGTGCCGTAACCGGTCCGTCCGGTGACCCGGGCCGGTCCGCCCGCCCGCGTCATCGAGAGGCACCGCACGCGGGCACATGTCCCATCCGCCGCCCCCGGCCAGCACCGCGCCGGGGGCGGCGGCGCGTTCGCGGCCGGCGGGCGGGCGGTTCAGCCGCCGGTGTTGTCGAACGGCGCGGTCAGTTCGCGCAGGAGCGCGGCGAGTTCGCGGCGCTGGGTGGTGGAGAGTTCGGCCAGGATCGCCCGCTCCTGTGCCAGCAGCCCGGCCAGTGCGCGGTCGGCGTGGTCCTGGCCGTCCGTCGTCAGCCGTACCAGTACGCCGCGGCGGTCGCTGGGGTCGGGGAGCCGTTCGACCAGGCCCTTCTTGGCCAGCCGGTCGATCCGGTTGGTCATGGTGCCCGAGGTGACCAGGGTCTGGGTCAGCAGCTGGCCCGGCGACAGCTGGTAGGGCGCGCCCGTGCGGCGCAGTGCGGTGAGTACGTCGAACTCCCACGGCTCCAGTCCCAGCTCCGCGAAGGCCAGGCGGCGCGCACGGTCCAGGTGCCGGGAGAGCCGGCCGACCCTGCTGAGTACTTCCAGTGGCTCCACGTCGAGATCGGGGCGCTCGCGCCGCCAGGCTGCCACCAGTCGATCGACCTCGTCCTCCATGGGGATCAGTGTAGTAGTTCTGTCGATGTGAAGTCTCTTGAAGTCGACTCTCTTGAAGTAGACTCTCTTGACATCAAGATATATCGCGGGCAGGGTGAGTGATCATGAAGACCTCCCACTGGGACCCGGCCCAGTACAACCGGCACGCCGGACACCGCACCCGCCCCCTGTGCGACCTCCTCGCCCGCGTCCCGGAACTGCCCGGCGACCGGCCGCGCATCGCCGACCTCGGCTGCGGCCCCGGCGGTCCCACCACACTGCTCGCCGACCGCTGGCCCACCGCCCGGGTCACCGGCTACGACTCCTCCGCCGCGATGCTGGAGGAGGCCCGCGCCCACGCCGGACCGACCGCCGACGGCGGCAGCCTCACCTTCACCCGTGCCGACATCGCCGACTGGGTCCCCGACACCCCGCACGACCTGATCGTCTCCAACGCCGCCCTCCAGTGGGTGCCCGACCACGCCGCGCGGTTCCCCGAGTGGACGGCCGGGCTCGTCCCGGGCGGCGTGCTCGCCTTCCAGGTCCCCGGCAACTTCGACGCCCCCAGCCACCTGCTGCTGCGCGACCTCTGCCTCGGGGACCGCTGGCGCGGCCGGCTCGGCGGACTGCTGCGCGCCGAGCGGCCCGTCCTCACCCCTGAGGGGTACCTCACCGCGCTCGCCGGCCTCGACTGCGACCTCGACGTCTGGGAGACCACCTACCTCCAGGTCCTCTCCGGTCAGGACCCCGTCCTCGACTGGACCAAGGGCACGGCGCTGCGCCCCGTGCTCACCGAACTGGCCGACGACCCGGCCGCCGCCACCGCCTTCGTGGACGAGTACCGCGAGCTGCTGCGCCGGGCCTACCCGGCCGGCCCGCACGGCACCACCTTCCCGTTCCGCCGCCTCTTCGTGGTCGCCCGCCGTTCCGGGGGCGCCCGTTGACCTCCGGCGTCACCCGAGAGTGAGCCCGGGGGAGCCGAGCCGAGGTCCCGGTCACCACAGGTGACGGTCCGTCCGAGTGCCGCGTCGCGGCGAAAGCGTCCACCTGGCGCACCTACACGACCTGAACGAGGTACATGAGGGGGCCAAACGGGTGAAGACCGGAAACTCTTCGCTCCGTCGCCAGTTGTTCAGGCCGTCCCGCGAGGGGCATTCTCAGACACTCGGAAGGACACAGCAAGTGATCAAGAAGACGCTCGCCACGGTTGCAGTCGCGGCCTCCGCCATCGGTGCTACCGGTGCCGCCGCCGCCCCGGCGCTGGCCGTCGGCGACGACACCGCAGGCCACACCGCGGTGTCCGGGAACGGCGCCGAGAAGGTCTTCGGCAACACCACCACCCACGGTGGCATGAGCCCGAACATGGCCCTCGTCCAGGGTTCGCTGAACGACATCTGCGCCCCGATCCTGCCGGGCAAGACCAACGTCGGCAGCGTTGTCGGCCTGATCCCGGTCACCGTTCAGGACGTCCTGAGCAGCAACAACAACCAGGCCTGCGCCGAGAACTCGACGCTGCAGGACGGGGACGACCCGCTGTCCAACCTGCTGTCCAACGTCGAGGTCCTCTCCGGCAACGGTGGCAGCCTCCGCTGACGCGCTCCCCAGCGCACGGCAACTCGCGGACGCCGGGCTCTACGGCCTTCTGACCGGCGCACGCAACGGAACCCCCTCCCCGGTGGTCTTCCCCTCCCGGGAGGGGAAGACCACCGGGGAGGGGG
>NZ_BHZI01000155.1 GCF_004305975.1 Streptomyces otsuchiensis | reverse complement strand
GGCGACGCCGAGCGCCGTCCCCACACCGCAGCCGAGGGCGGCGGCCAGCGCGCCCAACGGCTCGGGCCGGCCGTTGACCGTCGCGAGCAACGCGACGAGAAGGCCCGCGACCGGTCCCGTCGTCACGCCGGCCAGCACACCGCAACGGCCCGGATTCCTCCTGCACCACAGCTGGAACCGCTGTGCCCGGTACGCAGACATGACCCCGTCCCCGCTCTCCCCCACCGACACGGCCGTCGCCGTGCGACGACCCTGGGTGAGGGCCTGCCCGGGCGGGACGCGGCCCACACCCCCGCTGACCGGCGGGTATCACCGACCGGCAACCAACAGAGTTGATCAGTAAGGCAGTTGGACCGGACGACCCGGCGCCTGGCGCACCCACACGAAAGAGGCCCGGTCCGCGTCTCCGCGAACCGGGCCTCGATCGTTCAGGGTGAGTGACGGGACTTGAACCCGCGGCCACCTGGACCACAACCAGGTGCTCTACCAACTGAGCTACACCCACCATGACCGGCTGTTTCGCACCGGCCGATAAGAGTGTACAGGGTTTACGGGGGTGCTCGCGCCCGCCTTTGCGAGGCCCGCCGGGGCGGCGGTCACGGGCACCCCGGGCGGCCTCAGGAGAGGGTGTGCCGGGCGGCGATCTCCCGGGCGGTCGCGGAGTCCGGTCCGGGCTGCGGCACGAACACCGCCTCGCGGTAGTAGCGGAGTTCGGCGATGGACTCGCGGATGTCGGCGAGGGCGCGGTGCCCGCCGTTCTTCTCCGGGCTGTTGAAGTAGGCGCGCGGGTACCAGCGGCGGGCCAGTTCCTTCACCGAGGAGACATCGATGATGCGGTAGTGGAGGTGCTTCTCCAGCGCCGGCATGTCACGGGCGAGGAAACCCCGGTCCGTGGCGACCGAGTTGCCGCACAGCGGCGTCTTCCCGGCTTCCGGCGCGTGCTCGCGGATGTAGGCGAGGACCATCGCCTCGGCCTCGGCGAGCGTGGTTCCGCCGGGCAGCTCCTCCAGCAGGCCCGAGGTGGTGTGCATCTGACGCACCACCTCCGGCATCGTCTCCAACGCGCCGTCGGGCGGGCGGATCACCACATCCACGCCCTCGCCGAGCACGTTCAGCTCGGAGTCGGTCACCAGCGCGGCCACCTCGATGAGCGCGTCGGCGGACAGCGAGAGACCTGTCATCTCGCAGTCGATCCACACCATGCGGTCGTTCATGCGACCCACCTTACGGCGTGATCGTCACGGCCGGACCGCGCCCGTGGCTCTCGTCCGCGCGGGAGCGGGCGCGCCCTCTCCCTGGCAGCACGGCGGGGCCCCCGGCAGGATGCCGGGGGCCCGGTGGCCCGTGGTTCACGGCGGCGGGCTGCCGCCGGTCACTGCGGCGGCCGTCCGCGCTGATGCGGAAGACGCGGCGGATACGGCTCGGTCATGGTCTTGGCGCGGGGCGCCTGACCGGCCGGTGCCGCCGCGGACTGCTGCCGGGCGCGGTAGGCCGCCCGGTAGGCGGCCGGCGAGGAGCCGAGCTGGCGGCGGAAGTGCCCGCGCAGCGCGACCGGTGAGCGGAAGCCGCAGCGTCCCGCCACCTCGTCGACCGAGTAGTCGGAGACCTCCAGCAGCCGCTGTGCCTGGAGCACCCGCTGGGTGATCAGCCACTGCAGCGGGGCGCTGCCGGTCAGCGACCGGAACCGCCGGTCGAAGGTTCGGCGGCTCATGTAGGCGCGGGCGGCCAGCGTCTCGACGTCGAACTGTTCGTGGAGGTGTTCCAGCGCCCAGGCAACGACTTCGGCCAGCGGATCCGCTCCGATGTCCTCTGGTAAAGACCTGTCCAGGTGCCGCTGGGGCCCCTGGGCGGCCTCCGCCGCGGGTGGCCGCCGCGCGGGCAGCACCAGCCGGCGGGCCAGTGCCTGGGCCGCCTCGGGCCCGTGGTCCACGCGGACGATGTGGAGGCACAGGTCGATCCCGGCGGATGTCCCGGCGGACGTCAGGATGGACCCGTCGTCGACGAAGAGTTCCCGGGGGTCCACATGGACCGAGGGGTACCGCTTCGCCAGTGTCGGCGCGTACATCCAGTGGGTGGTCGCCAGCCTGCCGTCCAGCAGCCCGGCCGCTCCGAGCGCGAAAGCCCCGGTGGAGAGCCCGACGACGCGGGCGCCCTCACTGTGGGCACGGCGCAGCGCGGCGAGTGCCGGTGTCGGCGGTGGCCCGGTGATCGATCGCCAGGCGGGCACGATGACCGTGCCTGCCCGCGAGAGCGCTCCCAGGCCGTAGGGGGCTCTGAGTTCCAGCCCCCCGGTGGTGCGTAGCGGCCCGTCCTCACCCGCGCAGGCGAGCAGACGGTAGCGCGGTACTCCGGCGTCCTGGCGGTCGACGCCGAACACCGAGAGCGGGATGGAGCTTTCGAACATGGGGCTGCCGCTGAACAACAGCACCGCGACGATCTCGCGGCGACGCCGGGTGGCGAGGCTGTCCACCGCGAACGAGCGGTGCCCCTTGACTGGTTCGGGGCCGTGCGTTGGGTCCTGGCTCATGCTCCTCAGTTCCCTCGGTTGTCGCATCCTCTCGGTCCTGCACGTTTCCCCCGACGTGATTGCCAAGATCGAATCTACTGGGTCGGACGAGGTGGGCGGGACCAGTTCGGCACTCGGCGCTCTCCGGCGACATTGCTCCGTGGCGCGAAGCATTCGCTCAGGCAGCGTTCCATGTCCGAGCGGCTGACGGAAGCGCGCCTTCGCCCCCAACTCGCCCTGGACAGGGGCTGTCACTTCCCCCTCGGGCATCCCGGGCAGGGGTGGGCCGGGTGGCGCCGCGCACGCGGTGCGTCACCGGAGACCCCTTGCTGTGCAGGGAAGTTGGCCGAAAATAGGAGTTATGACGGACTGGTTCGGCCGGGGCGGCCCCGGCCGGCCCGAACGCTCGCGGAGCGGCTGGAATCCGTCGGGGCGACCGCTGACATTCCGCCACCGATGGACCACGCTCGGCCACTCGCGGCACCCCCGCGCGGCCGGGCACGCGCTCCGTCGCCACCGGAATCCTGTCCGGCGCGCCGCGTATCCACACAAGCGGAGCCCGTCCCTCCGGGCGATCCGGCCCTCCGGCCGGCTCCCACGGTGCGATCCTCGCCGCGCTGCGGCCGCGAACCGGGATTGCGAAGCGGCACCGACTCGGGCATGCTGCTCCGCCCGGGGCCGCGCGCGTGCCCGCGTGGCCGTGCCCGCGCGAGACCCCACCGTGCCCCGCACCGCGGGGTGTGCGCCGTCGGGGCGACGTGGCCCGGGCGGCGGCGCCCGGCGCATGCGGCCCGGTAGGGCCTTCCGGCCGCTGGGCAGTACGGCAGGGACGCCGTATTCTGGTTGGTACGACCTGTGAAGGGCGGCGACGACGTGCTCCACCGGTCCGGTTCCCCTCTCTCCCGCACCGCCCGAGGCCACTCCACCGAGACACTTCGAGAAACCGATGGCTGGCTACGAGCTTCCCGAACCGGCTGACCGCAAGCGGGGCGTCGCAGATCCGACGACGCCGAGCGAGTCGGCCGAAGAGGCGTGCGTGTCCCGGGACCCGGCGTTCCGCCACGGTGTGGTCGTCGGCTTCGACGGCTCCACCTCCAGCGAGCGGGCGCTCTCCTACGCAGTCGGCATGGCGCACCGCTCCCGGTCCGGGCTGATCATCGTCCATGTGGCGAACCGGCTTCCCACGACGGTCTGGGCGGGCTGCGAGCCGCCGGCCCTGGTGGACGTCCCGGACCACCGCACGGAGGTGCTCGGACTGGAGCTGGCGTGCGCGGACTACCTCGCCGAGGTGCCCTGGGTGCTGCTGGAGCGCGGCGGCGACATCTGCCACGAGCTGGAGGAGGTCGGCCGCGAGTACGCGGCCGACGCGATCGTGGTGGGTTCCACCCACGGGATGCTGGGCCGGATCTTCGGCACGGTCTCCGGGCGGCTGGTCCGCCGGGCCGAGCGCCCCGTCATCGTCATCCCCTGAGCCGGGGCACTTCCTGACGCTGCGTCACCCGGGGTCTCCTCCGGCGGAACCAGGGCGGCGCCACGTCCCCCGAGAGTCCCCCGAGAGGACCGGAAGCAGAGCGAGGGGCTCCCGCGCTCCCCCGGTGACCTGCGGAAAAGCGCGCGCCCCGGGCGGACCGGCCGCACTCCCGTGCAGCCGACGCTCTACCGAATACCCACTCCCCGGAAATAAAAACACACGAATCTTTTCGTGCATGGAATGAATATCGGGGGGCAAGTGACTCGTTGGAGGTTGATACATATGGGTCCCCTGCTTCTTGTTCTTCTGCTGGCTCTCATCCTCTTCGGCGCGGGCTTCGCGCTGGAGATCCTGTGGTGGGTCGCGGTCATCGTTCTCGTCTTCTGGGTGCTGGGCTTCCTGATTCGCCCCGCGACCGGTGGTGGCGGGCGTGGCCGTTGGTACCGCTGGTAGCAAGCACACACCGCTCAGGGCCGGACCACGGGGCGCCACGGCGCCCCGTGCCGGCCCAGCGGCCCCCAGGGCCGCACACACCGTCACACCCCGGGGCGGCCGACCGGCGGGTTCCCCCGCCACCGCCCCAGACTCCCGGAGAACCGAGCATCACCTATTCCCGTGACCGGTACCCACCGGACGGCGGCCGAATTCGATCGCCGGGGAATTCACGAAGAGATCCGGGAATTACCCGCCTCACCACGGAGGGCGGCGACCAGAACGGTCGCCGCCCTCCGGGCATTTCACATGGGTTTTTCCCGGACAACGCGCGGCGCGTTCCACCGCGCGTTTCTCCGGAATGCGGACACCGCGGGTCCGCGCACGCCCGGCGCACGCCACGCGCACAGGCGGCGACCGCCGATCCGGCGGCGCCACTGCGCGAATCCGTGTCAACTAGTCGGCCCGAACACGTGGATTGTGCGCTTGTGATGGGCATGAACAGATGACAGAACGTGCCACCGCGCGGGGGGTGACGGCCCCGCCGGTGGCTTCCCGGCCGGCGTTAGGGCGACGCCGGTGCGAGTGACGGCCCCCGGGGCGTGCGTATGGTGGCACGCGCTTCCCGGGGGCCGTCCCATGCCCACCGCGTCGCTGTCACCGGCATCGCCGACAGCGAGCGGACAAGCCAACCGCGAACGGGCCGCGACTACTCGACGGTGACGGACTTCGCCAGGTTGCGCGGCTTGTCGATGTCCCGGCCGAGCGCCAGCGCCGTGTGGTAGGCCAGCAGCTGGAGCGGGATACCCATCAGCACCGGGTCCAGCTCCGGCTCGTTGCGCGGCACCACGATGGTGTCGTCCGCCTTCTCCTGCGGCTCGTGCGCCACGGCGAGGATGCGGCCGCTGCGGGCCTTGATCTCCTCCAGCGTCGCCCGGTTCTTCTCCACCAGCTCGTCCTGGGGGACGATCGCCACCGTCGGCACGGCCGGCTCGATCAGCGCCAGCGGTCCGTGCTTCAGCTCGGAGGCCGGGTACGCCTCGGCGTGGATGTAGGAGATCTCCTTGAGCTTCAGCGAGGCCTCACGGGCGACCGGGTAACCGCGCACCCGCCCGACGAACATCATCGACTTGGCGTCGGCGAACTCGCCCGCCAGCTTGGCGATGCGGTCCTCCTCCTCCATGATCCGGCTGATCTGGGCGGGCAGCTGCCGCAGTCCCTCGATGATCCGCTTGCCGTCGGCCACCGACAGGTCGCGGATGCGGCCGAGGTGCAGGGCGAGCAGGGCGAACGCGACCGCCGTGTTGGTGAAGCACTTGGTGGAGACCACGCACACCTCGGGACCGGCGTGCACGTAGACGCCGCCGTCGGTCTCGCGGGCGATGGCACTGCCGACGACATTGACCACGCCGAGGACCCGGGCGCCCTTGCGCTTGAGCTCCTGGACTGCGGCCAGGGTGTCGTAGGTCTCGCCGGACTGGCTGACCGCGATGTACAGCGTGTCGGGGTCGACGACGGGGTTGCGGTAGCGGAACTCGCTGGCCGGCTCGGCATCGGCCGGGATGCGGGCCAGCTCCTCGATCATCTGGGCGCCGATCTGCCCCGCGTGGTAGGCCGAGCCGCAGCCCAGGATCTTCACCCGGCGCATCGAACGGGCCTCGCGGGCGTCGAGGTTGAGCCCGCCGAGCCGGACGGTGGCGAACCGGTCGTCGATGCGGCCGCGCAGCACACGGTCGACGGCGTCGGCCTGCTCGGCGATCTCCTTGTGCATGTAGGTGTCGTGGCCGCCCATGTCGTAGCTCTCGGCCTCCCACTCGACGGTGGTCGGCGAGGACGAGGTGCGGCTGCCGTCGGTGGTGTAGGTCCGGTAGTCGTCGGCCTTGATGGTCGCCATCTCGCCGTCGTCCAGGGTGATCACCTGGCGGGTGTGGCTGACCAGCGCGGCGACGTCGGAGGCGACGAACATCTCCTTCTCACCGATCCCCAGGACCACCGGCGAGCCGTTGCGGGCCACCACGATGCGGTCGGGGAAGTCGGCGTGCAGCACGGCGATGCCGTAGGTGCCCTCGACGTACCGCAGCGCCTCGCGGACCTTCTCCTCCAGGGTGTCGGCCCCGGAGCGGCCGATGAGGTGGGCGAAGACCTCGGTGTCGGTGTCGGAGAGCAGTTCCACACCGTCGGCGGCGAGCTTGGCCCGCAGGTCGGAGGAGTTGTCGACGATGCCGTTGTGGACGACGGCGACGGTGCCCGCGGCGTTCTGGTGCGGGTGGGCGTTGACGTCGTTGGGCGCGCCGTGGGTGGCCCAGCGGGTGTGCGCGATGCCGGTGTGGCCCGCGAAGCGCGCCGGGACCTTGGCCTCCAGCTCGCGGACCCGGCCCTTGTTCTTCACGGTCTTGAGGCCGCCGCCCTTGCCACTGCTGTGGATGGCGATCCCGGCCGAGTCGTAGCCGCGGTACTCCAGGCGCTGGAGTCCCTCCAGCAGCAGCGGGGCCACGTCACGCGGGCCGATGTATCCGACGATTCCGCACATATCAAGTCCTCCGGGAGGTTGTTGCCCTGACTTTTCCGTATCGTCCGGTGCGCGGGCGTCGTACGCGCCGGTGGTCGCCGCGTTCGGTCCGGGACTCCGCCGTGGGCGGGTCAGCCGTAGACGATGCGGCGCAGCTGTCTGAGGGACAGCGCGGGCGGCGCGACCGCGCGACGCGGCAGCTCCTCGGCGATCCGCTCGAAGATCGCCGGGTTGGTCATCCCTCTGCCCTGGAGTTCGCGGTGGCGCCGGCGGACGAACTCCTCCGTCGTCTCGTCGAAGTACGCCAGGACGTCCAGGACCACCCGGGCCGCCTCGCCGCGTGCCAGCGGCGTGCTGCGCACCAGATGGTCCACGAGGTCGTCATAGGGCGTACGGCGTCCGAGCACCACTCGATACTGCGGATCGAGGAGGGGGATAGCAACAATCCTGCCCGGTATCGGGCAGGATTGCTGGGTGATGGCGCTCGTATGCACCAGTGGGAGCGTCGCGGACAACCCGCCGGACCCGTGCGGGGCCAGTGCGGGAGCAGCGCGGGACCGTGCGGTCCCGCGGCGCCTCAGAGCTGGTCCAGCACGGCCGTCTTGGCCCGGGCGAACTCCTCGTCGGTGAGCACGCCGCTCTCGTGCAGCTCCCCGAGTTCCCGCAGCCTGCGCAGCAGCGCGTCCTGCCCGTGCTCGCCGGTGCCGCCTGCGCCGGCGGGCGCCGGGGAGGGGGTGTCGCCCTTCGTGAGGGCGATGGGACCGGCCGCCTCGACCGCCTCGGTCTCCCGCGCGTACGGATGCGGCAGCCGCGCCGTGACGGCCGCCGCGAGCAGCGCCGACTCGGAGGTCTCCCGCGCCTCGCGCCAGCCCCAGAGGACCACGCAGTTGGGATCGTGGGAGGGCTTGACCGCCACGTGCGCGCCGAGCGGCAGGACGCGGAACCAGCCGTTCTCCCAGGTGGGGCGCTGCCACTCCACGCCGGTGAGCTCCTCCAGGGCCAGCGAGCGGGTGCCCGCCGACTTCTTGACCTCCTCGGTAGCCCAGCCCCACTCGATCTTCAGCCGCTCGCCGTCGAAGTAGATCTTCCCGTCGGAGCCGTTGAGTATCGCGGGGACCGTCGGCCCCGGCATCAGGTAGCGGTCGGCCGGGTCGTTCACCGGCACCTGGTCCAGGAGCAGGGAGTTGCGGACCTCGTCCACCAGGTACTCGGCGAGCCCCGCCCGGTCGGAGTCCACCTCCAGGCTGTAGGGGTCGGCCGCCTCCTGCAGCCCGCCGGAGGTGGCCTGGGCGAACGGGTCCGCGCCCGCCCGCAGCCGCAGGCGCAGCCGGCCGCGCTTCCGGCCGGCCTCGTAGGAGACCCCGGCCATCGCCGCCAGCGGCACGATCAGCTCCCCCAGCTGGGTGCGGACCGCGTGCACCCCGCGACCGTGTCCGGGGACGATCCGCAACACCTCACCGTCGAAGGACCAGCTGCCGTCCTTCTGTGTGATCTCCGCCATGGGCCGATTGTGCCAGGGCCTCCACTCGTGGTCAGGCCCCGGGCAGGCCGAGCTGCCGGGCGATCAGCATCCGCTGCACCTCGCTGGTGCCCTCGCCGATCTCCAGGATCTTGGAGTCGCGCCACATGCGGGCCACCGGGTACTCGTTCATGAAGCCGTAGCCGCCGTGGATCTGGGTGGCCTCCCGGGCGTTGGTGACGGCGATCTCCGAGGAGTAGAGCTTCGCCATCGCCGCCTCCTTCTTGAACGGCTCACCGGCCAGCAGTCGGGAGGCGGCGTCCCGCCAGGCGACGCGGGCGGTGTGGGCGCGCATCTCCATGTCGGCGATCTTGAACTGGATGGCCTGGTTGGCGCCGATCGGGCGGCCGAAGGCGTGGCGCTCGGTGGCGTAGCGCACCGACTCGTCGACGCAGCCCTGCGCGAGGCCGGTGGCCAGCGCGGAGATCGCGATGCGGCCCTCGTCCAGTATCCGCAGGAACTGGGCGTAGCCGCGGCCCTCGTCGCCGAGGAGGTTGGCGGCGGGCACCCGTACGTCGGCGAAGGACAGCTCCCGGGTGTCGGAGGCGTTCCAGCCGACCTTGGAGTAGGGAGCGGCGACGGTGAAGCCGGGGGTGCCGGAGGGGACGATGATCGTGGAGATCTCCGGGGCGCCGTCCTCGCGCCGGCCGGTGACGGCGGTGACCGTGACGAAGCCGGTGATGTCGGTGCCGGAGTTGGTGATGAAGCACTTGGTGCCGTTGATGACCCACTCGTCGCCGTCCCGGACGGCGGTGGTGCGGGTGCCGCCGGCGTCCGAGCCGCAGTCGGGTTCGGTCAGGCCGAAGCCGCCCAGCATCTCGCCGGAGCACAACCGCGGCAGCCACTCGCGCTTCTGCGCCTCGGTGCCGAAGCGGTGGATCGGCATGGCGCCCAGGGAGACGCCCGCCTCCAGGGTGATCGCCACCGAGGAGTCGACCCGCGCCAGCTCCTCCAGGGCGATGCCGAGCGCCAGGTAGTCGCCGCCCATCCCGCCGTGCTCCTCGGGGAACGGCAGGCCGAACAGGCCCATCCGGCCCATCTCCCGGACGATGTCGTACGGGAACTCGTGGCGCTCGTAGTAGTCGCCGATCTTCGGGGCGACCACGTCGTGGGCGAACGCCTCCACGGTGCGGCGCAGTTCCTCGTGTTCGGAGGCGAGGCGGTGGTCGAGGGTCATGTCAGCTCTCCTTGTGGGACGGCGCCGACAGGGCGCGCACGGTGCGGGACGGGCTGGGTCGCCCGAGGTGGGTGGCCATCCAGCCGCTGGTGGCGGCGAGGGAGCCGAGGTCGATGCCGGTCTCGACACCGAGGCCGCGCAGCATCCACAACAGGTCCTCGGTGGCGAGGTTGCCGGTGGCGCTGCGGGCGTAGGGGCAGCCGCCCAGGCCGCCCGCGGAGGCGTCGACGGTGGTCACGCCGTGCCGCAGGGCGGTCAGGGTGTTGGAGAGTGCCTGCCCGTAGGTGTCGTGGAAGTGGACGGCGATCCGCTCGGTGGGGACGCCGGCCTCGTTGAGGGCGGTGAGCAGCGCGGTGACGTGGCCCGGGGTGGCGACGCCGATGGTGTCGCCGAGGCTCAGCTCGGCGCAGCCCATGTCGATCAGCGCCCGGCTGACGCGCACGACCTGCTCGACGGGGACCGCGCCCTCCCAGGGGTCGCCGAAGCACATGGAGAGGTAGCCGCGGACCTCCGCGCCGGCGGCGAGCGCGCGGGCGGCGACCGGCTCGAACATCGCCAGCGCCTCGTCGACGGTGCGGTTGAGGTTGGCGCGGGCGAACGTCTCGGTGGCGCTGGCGAAGACGGCGACGTGCCGGGCGCCCAGTGCCAGCGCCCGGTCCAGGCCCCGGTCGTTGGGGACGAGCACCGGCAGCCGCACCTCGCTCAGCGCGGGGTCTCCGGACAGTTCCCGGTACAGCTCCTCGGCGTCGGCGAGCTGCGGTACCCAGCGCGGGTGGACGAAGCTGGTCGCCTCGACGGTGTCCATCCCGGCCGCGGCCAGGCGGCGGACGAACTCGGCCTTGACCTCGACCGGGACCACGGCCTGTTCGTTCTGGAGCCCGTCGCGGGGCCCGACCTCGTGGATGCGGACCCGGGCGGGCAGCCCGTCGGCGGGGACGGTCATCGGCAGCTCGGCGCGGGGCTCGGTGGTGGTCATGTCGTCTCCTCACCGGTGGCGGGGTGCGGTTCGTCGCCGGTGGCGGGGTGCGGCTCGTCGCCGGGTGCGGGGTGCGGGTCGACGACGGCCAGGACCTGGTCCATGGCGACGGTGGTACCGGCCCGGACGTCGAGTTCGGTGACGGTGCCGTCGTGCGGCGCGGAGATGACGTGCTCCATCTTCATCGCTTCCACGATCAGGAGCGCCTGCCCGGCGGTGACCCGGTCGCCGACGGCGGCTTTCACCAGGGTGACCGTGCCGGGCATCGGCGCGGTCAGGGCGTCGGCGCCGTGGGCGCCGGCCGCGCCGCGCAGCGCGGCGGCGACCGGGTCGTGGTGGAGCAGCTGCCAGCTCTGGCCGTCCCGGCCGAGCCAGTGGGCGCCCACGCCCGCCGCGTGGGCGAACGTCGACTGGACGCCGTGCCAGACCAGGCGGACGTCTCCCGGGCCGGCGGGCAGCAGCCGGGCGGGCACGGGCTCGGCGTCGGAGCCGATCCGCACCTCGGTGGCCTCGGCCTCGCCGCGCACGGCCACCGCGACCGGGTCGTGCCCGGGTGCCCGCAGGTGGTGGGTGGTCCAGGCGGGGCCCTCCAGCCGCCAGGCGGTGGGCAGGGAGAACGGGTCGGTCCAGCCGCCGGTCTCGGCCGGGGTCAGCGCGGCGTGGGCGAGCAGCGCGGCGGCGGCGTACGCCTCGTCGGGGACCCCGGGCGGCAGCAGCGCGGCGGCGTCGCGGTCGACCAGGCCGGTGTCCATCTCGCCGGAGCGGACCTCGGGGTGGTCCAGCAGGGCGCGCAGGAACGCGGTGTTGGTGTCCACGCCGAGCACGGTGGTGGCGGCCAGTGCGGCACGCAGCCGGCGCAGTGCGGCCGGGCGGTCGGGACCGTGGGCGATGACCTTGGCCAGCATCGGGTCGTAGCTGGTGGAGATCTCGCTGCCGTCCGCCAGCCCGGAGTCGACGCGGACGCCCTCGCCGTCCGGTTCGCGCAGCAGCAGCACGGTGCCGGCGGAGGGGAGGAAGTCGACGCGGGCCCCCTCCCCCTCCCCGGCCTCGGCGGTGTCGCTCCGCCGGGCGGTCTCGGCGCAGATCCTGGCTTCGACGGCGTGGCCGTCGAGGGTGATCCCGGACTGTCCCCAGGGCAGCTTCTCGCCCGCGGCGACCCGCAGTTGCCACTCGACGAGGTCGATGCCGGTGATCAGCTCGGTGACCGGGTGCTCGACCTGGAGCCGGGTGTTCATCTCCATGAAGTAGTGGGCGCCCCGGTCGCCGCCGGGGACGATGAACTCGACGGTCCCGGCGCCCCGGTAGCCGCAGGAGCGGGCCGCCTCGACGGCGGCCTCGCCCATCGCGGCGCGGGTGGCCTCGTCCAGCAGCGGGCTCGGGGCCTCCTCGATGATCTTCTGGTGGCGGCGCTGGAGGGAGCACTCGCGTTCGCCGAGGTGGACGACGCCGCCGTGGCCGTCGGCGAGCACCTGGATCTCGATGTGCCGTGGCCGGTCGATCCAGCGTTCGACGAGCAGGGTGTCGTCACCGAAGGAGCCGAGCGCCTCACGGCGGGCGGCCGCGATCTCGTCGGCGAGGCGGGCCTCGTCCCGGACCAGCCGCATGCCCTTGCCGCCGCCTCCGGCGGAGGGCTTGAGCAGCACCGGCATGCCGATCTCGCGTGCGGAGGCGGCGAGTTGGCCGTCGTCGAGGCCGGAGCCGGTGGAGCCGGGGACCACGGGGACGCCGGCGGCGCGGACGGTCTCCTTGGCACGGATCTTGTCGCCCATCAGCTCGATCGCGTCGGCGGGCGGGCCGACGAAGACCAGCCCGGCCTCGGCGACCGCACGGGCGAACACGGCGTTCTCCGCGAGGAATCCGTAGCCGGGGTGGACGGCCTGGGCACCGGTGAGCGCCGCCGCCTTCAGGAGGCGTTCGACGGAGAGGTAGCTCTCGGCCGCGGCGGTGGGACCGATCCGCACGGCGGTGTCGGCCTCCCGGACGTGGCGGGCGTCGGCGTCGGCGTCGCTGTGGACGGCGACCGACCGCACGCCGAGGCGCCGCAGCGTACGGATGATCCGCACGGCGATCTCGCCCCGGTTGGCGACCAGTACGGTGTCGAACATCTGCCCTGCTTCCCTGAGTTGCCGCTGCTGCCTCTGCCGCTGCCCGGTGCCGCCGTCCACCGCGCTCACATCCGGAAGACGCCGTAGCCCGGGTTGCCGAGCGGCGCGTTGCCGCAGGCGGTGAGGGCGAGGCCGACGACGGTCCGGGTCTGGAGCGGGTCGATCACTCCGTCGTCCCAGAGTCGGGCGGTGGCGTAGTAGGCGTTGCCCTGTGTCTCGTACTGCTCGCGGACCGGGGCGCGGAAGGACTCCTCGTCCTCGGTGGACCACTCCTCGCCCCGGCCCTCGATCTGGTCGCGCTTGACGGTGGCGAGGACGGAGGCGGCCTGCTCGCCGCCCATCACGGAGATCTTGGCGTTGGGCCACATCCACAGGAACCGCGGCGAGTACGCCCGGCCGCACATGGAGTAGTTGCCGGCGCCGTAGGACCCGCCGATGACGACGGTGAGCTTGGGCACCCGCGCGCAGGCGACGGCGGTGACCATCTTGGCGCCGTGCTTGGCGATACCGCCGGCCTCGTAGTCGCGGCCGACCATGAACCCGGAGATGTTCTGGAGGAACAGCAGCGGGATGCCGCGCTGGTCGCAGAGTTCGATGAAGTGCGCGCCCTTGAGGGCGGACTCGGCGAAGAGGATGCCGTTGTTGGCGACGATGCCGACGGGGTGGCCGTGTATCCGGGCGAAGCCGGTGACCAGGGTGGTGCCGTACTCGGCCTTGAACTCGTGGAACCGGGAGCCGTCGGTGATCCGGGCGATGACCTCGCGCACGTCGTAGGGGGTGCGGGAGTCCGCGGGGACCACTCCGTACAGCTCGGCGGCGTCCACCGCCGGCGGTTCCACCCGCTCGGTGGTCCAGGGGAGTTCACCGCGCGCGGGGAGGGTGCCGACGATGTCGCGCACGATGCGCAGCGCGTGGGCGTCGTCCTCGGCGAGGTGGTCGGTGACGCCGGAGACCCGGGAGTGCACCTCGCCGCCGCCGAGTTCCTCGGCGGTCACCACCTCACCGGTGGCGGCCTTCACCAGCGGCGGCCCGCCGAGGAAGATGGTGCCCTGCTCGCGGACGATGACGGCCTCGTCGCTCATCGCCGGGACATAGGCGCCGCCGGCGGTGCAGGAGCCGAGCACCGCGGCGATCTGCGGGATGCCGCGCTCGGACATCCGGGCCTGGTTGTAGAAGATCCGCCCGAAGTGCTCGCGGTCGGGGAAGACCTCGTCCTGCATCGGCAGGAAGGCGCCTCCGGAGTCGACCAGGTAGAGGCAGGGCAGCCGGTTCTCCAGCGCCACCTCCTGTGCGCGCAGGTGCTTCTTGACCGTCATCGGGTAGTAGGTGCCGCCCTTGACGGTGGCGTCGTTGGCGACGATCACGCACTCACGGCCGGAGACGCGGCCGATGCCCGCGATGACGCCGGCGGCCGGGGCCTGGCCGCCGTAGAGGCCGTCCGCCGCCAGCGGTGCCAGTTCCAGGAAGGGGGAGCCCGGGTCGAGGAGGGCGTCCACGCGGTCGCGGGGCAGCAGCTTGCCGCGGGCGGTGTGCCGGGCCCGGGCCCGCTCGCCGCCGCCCTCGCGGGCCGACGCCAGCTTCTCGCGCAGTTCGGCCGCCAGCGCCTCGTGGGCCGCGACGTTGCTCCGGTAGGAGTCGCTCGCGGGGTCGGCGGTGCTGCCGAGCGGCGGTGCCTGGGACATGAGCCTCCTGCCTCTCGCTCCCGGGTGCCCGTGCGGGCCGCCGCCGGGGGCCGGGACGACTCCGGATCGCTCCGGATGGTTAGTGAGCGTTAACCGCCCTTCTCGTGAGGTTAACGCTCACTAACGCCGCTGTCTAGAATGGGAGACATGCCCCGGCCGACCCCCGGCGGCCAGCCCGC
>NZ_BHZI01000154.1 GCF_004305975.1 Streptomyces otsuchiensis | reverse complement strand
AGTAGGTCGCCGCCGAACTACTTGTTGGAGAGGGCCTTACCGGCTTATGTCGGTAGGGCCCTTTCTGCGTTTCCGGATGGTTTTTGATCCAGCGTCCACGCCATGGCGGGGACGCCACTCCGCCGGGCTCCGACCGGCCTCGTATACCGTGGCCGCATGACGAGCGGCAGAACCTGGCTGATGTGGGACGAGGCGGTCACCGGATACGACTTCGGGCCGACCCACCCCATGGACCCGATCCGGCTGGCGCTGACGATGCGTCTGGTGGAGGCGTTCGGTCTCGACCGCGAGGTCGACGTCCACTCGGTGCAGGCCGTCGGGGAGTCCACGCTCCGCCTGGTCCACCGGCCCGACTACGTGGACGCCGTGCGTCGTGCCTCCGCCGATCCGGCCGGTGCCGACGAGGAGTACGGCATCGGCACCACCGACACCCCGGCGTTCGCCGGGATGCACGAGGCGTCGGCGCTGATCGCCGGTCAGTCCGTGGGGGCTGCCGACGCGATCTGGAGCGGAGCGACGCAGCACGCGGTGAACTTCGCCGGCGGGCTGCACCACGCCATGCCGGGTGCAGCCGCCGGCTTCTGCGTCTACAACGACGCGGCGCTGGCCATCGCGCGGCTGCTGGAGAGCGGAGCCGAACGCGTCGCCTACGTCGATGTCGACGTGCATCACGGCGACGGGGTGCAGGCGGCCTTCTGGGACGATCCGCGGGTGCTGACCATCTCGCTGCACGAGCACCCGAGGGCGCTCTTCCCCGGCACCGGCTGGGCGGAGGAGAGCGGGTCCGCCGAGGCCCCGGGCGCCGCGGTGAACATCCCGCTGCCGCCCGGTACCGCCGACGCCGGCTGGTTGCGCGCGCTTCACGCGGTGGTGCCCGAGCTGCTGGAGGCGTTCTCGCCGCAGGTGCTGGTGACCCAGCACGGGGCCGACACCCATGCCGAGGACCCCCTGGCGCATCTGGCGCTGAGCGTGGACGCGCAGCGTGCCGCCATGGAGGCCTGCCACCGGTGGGCGCACGAGTACGCCGACGGCCGCTGGCTCGCTCTCGGCGGCGGCGGTTACGCGGTCGTGGACGTGGTGCCGCGCAGCTGGACGCATCTGGTGGCGATCGCCGCGCACGCGCCGATCGAGGTCGGGCGAGCGGTGCCGGAGGAGTGGCGGCGCAAGGTGTACGCGCTGACCCGGCAGCACGCGCCCCGGCTCATGGGCGACGCCGGACGCACCGACTTCCCCGACTGGGAGGACGGTTACGACCCGGCGGACGACGTGGACCGGGCGATCATGGCGACCCGCCGCGCCGTGTTCCCCTCGCACGGCCTGCTGGCCTGACGGGCAGGCAGCCGACGAGGCGTCGCCCCGATCGGAGCCCGCCGTCCACGGCGGCGGGCCCGGGTGAGCCGCCGCACGGCTGTGCTGTGGGTGGCGGCGTGGCGTCAGGCACCCGGCCGGGGGCGTGAACGGCCACGATGTGAGGCGTGTTGAGCGCTGGAGCCCTGAGGGCGCATCTGCTGGCCACCCGACTCGCCGGCCCGGTCGGGACGTCGCGGGAACGAAGCCTCCGGCGGTACCGGTTGTTCGCGGCCCGGGAGCCGCGGGCGCTGACCGGCATCGAGCCCGAGGGCGACTGGCCGTTCCCACGGGTTCTGGAGCTGATGGCGGCGCGCTGTGGCGTCTCCGCCGACCCGCGGTCGGCCGAGGGGGCCGACACGATCGACCCGGACCGCACGCTGCGGGCCCTCGACCGCTTCGCCGCCCACCTGGCGAGGGCGGTCCGCGACCGTACCCCCGTGCTGCTGGGGACCGGCCGCCCCCGTGCGCTGCTGCCCTTCTACGCCGATCTGGCCGAGGCGCTCTCGGCGGCCGGCTGCGCCGTGCTCACCCCGGGGGAGGGGCGATCTGTCGACATTACGACGAGATTCGGTCTACGCCCCCATCGGCTGATGTACGTACGCGGCGTGGCTGTCGCCCGTCCTGTGGAATCCGGTCGGCACGGGGACAGTTGGGGTGAGACCGTGCATTCCGCCTTGCCCGCGCGGGTGGCGCTGGGCGCGCTGGCGGACGGTGGGGGCGTGCTGCCGGGGCTGGTCGTCGGGGATCGTGGCTGGCTCTGCGCCGCAGCTCAGGCGGGGTTCACCGCGGTCGGTGTCGCCGGTGCCGACGCGCCCGCCGCGTTCGTCGGGGAGGCGGAGGGAAGCGTCGGTTCCGTCGTTCCGATGGATGACGGCGTATATGCCGACTCCTGCCTGCCGCTCACACGTTACGTCCTCAACAAGGTTCATCTGTAACGGGTAATGACATGTTCAGCACCTCTTCCCCACTTGCCACACCCGCCCCTAATCTGTGTGCGAGCGCATGCGAGTGGAGTTCACCGGAGGGGAAGCCGGTGTCCGCTATGCGCAGAAGGTCAAGGTGTGACATGGCTGCTGGTGAGAGACTTCTGAGCGAGGCCAAGTTCCTGACCGTGGCGGAGGTCGCCGCGGTGATGCGAGTGTCCAAGATGACTGTGTACCGGCTGGTGCACGCCGGTCATCTCCCCGCGATCCGGGTGGGAAGGTCCTTCCGGGTCCCCGAGCAGGCGGTTCACGAGTACCTCCGGGAATCGTTCGTCGGCGTGGAAAGCGCCTGAGGGCCGGTAATCCGGGCAGTGCCCACTTCGGGGTCGAACGGCTCCGTACCCTCGATTAACCGCCTCGGCGCGATGCCGGGTAGTCTGGCCCGATGTAGGTCGTGTGGGCTCGGACGCCCCGCACCGAGTAATCGAAGTGAGCGAGGGTTGTCGTGGGCTCTGTTATCAAGAAGCGGCGTAAGCGGATGGCTAAGAAGAAGCACCGCAAGCTCCTGAAGCGCACGCGCGTTCAGCGCCGCAACAAGAAGTGAGCGGACGCCGCTGAGAACGTTGAGAACCCTCCTGCCGCACACGCGGCGGGAGGGTTCTCGCGTGTGCGGGACGGCCGGCGGCAGCCGGCCGCGTGGCCGCGCGGGCGGGATGGGTATTGCCCGCCGAATCCCCGGGCGCCGAACCCCGCGGATCGCGCCCGGGGAAGTCGGCGTCCCGCCCGGCAGGAACAGCCCGAAGGGGCGGCACCGGATTCATGATCCGGTGCCGCCCCTTCGGCATGTGAGAGAGGTGCCGCGCGTGGCCGCTACTCCGACTTCCTTATGTCCAGGCCCAGTCCGGGCAGCAGCCCGTCGATCAACGGCGGAATCGTGACGTCGGGTTCGGGGCTCTCCGGGTTCGATTCCGGGGACTCCTGAGACGATTCGCCTCCGCCGCCGAGCCCCGGGAGTGCCGGCGGGTCGAGGAGACCGCCGCCCCCGCCCAGGAGGCCCTCGCGCTCGGACTCCTGCTGCTCGGAGGGAGCCGGTGCCGGGCGCTCGGGCTGGTCCTCGGTCGTCGGCGGAGCGCTCTCGCGCGGTGCCGACGGTTCAGGGTCGGCCTCGCCCGTGCCGCCGGCCGGGGGCTGCTCGGCCGGTGAGCCGCCGCCCGGCCTGCCGTCGGACTCGCCGCCGTTGTGGTCCGGGAGCAGCGCCTGGAGCGGCTGGAGGTCGTCCTCCATGGCTTCGAAGACCGAGGTGACCTCGTCCCCGATGTCCGTGAGCTGGACGGGCAGCAGCGCGCGGAGCTCGCTCCAGGTGTCGCCGTGGCGGTCGTTGAAGCTCGACAGGGTCTGCAGCGGGGCGAGGGAGCCGTCGCTCGCGTAGGCCGCGCTGAGGAGGCGGTGCCCCTCGGCGACGTCCGCGTGCATCGCGGACAGCGTCCGCCGCACCTCCGACACCTGGTCCTCGTCCAGATCCCCGGACTTGCGGCGCTCCATCAGCCGGCGCGCCTCGCCGAGCCGGGTGGACGCCTTGTCCAGGTGGACACCGCCGCGGTCGGCGTCACTGCCGGCGAAGTCGAGCCGGAGGTCCTCCATGCCCCGCTTGAGGCCGTAGAGGGTGTCCCCGGGCAGGGCGTTGGTGCTGGCCGCGGCGGCGCCGCCGAAGGCCCCGGCGGCGACCCCGAGGCCGAGGCCACCGGCCGCCAGCCCCTTCGTCAGCCGGGACTTCGGCCTCAGCCGTGCGAAGGCGCCCGCCGCGCTCGCGCGGTGGGCGCCCTTGCGCCTGGTCCCGCGCTGCTCCGGCACGCGTTCCCCGCCGCCGGCTCCGCCGTAGGCGTTCTGCATGGCGGCGATGAGCTGGGCGCGGTGCACCGTCTTGGTGTCCTCGCTCAGCTCCGGTTGCGGTAGGGACCGCAACTCTCCGACCACGGAAAGTAGTTCGGCCTGCGCAGCGTCGTCCGTCGCGGCGTCCGGCCTCTCGGTCGTACGGTCTGCCGACGCCTCGCCGAGTCGCGGCTCATCGAGGGCTTCGGCGAAGGCGTTGGCCCGACGGCTGGCCGGTACGGATCTCAGCACGGGGTGGCACCTCCTCTCGTCAGCATGGTCGACTCCCCAATGCGGACCGAAGGTTGCCCCCAGCGCTCATGTTCGCCCGAACGGGTGAAATGGCGATGGGATTCCGAACCGCAGAGAGCCTGCAAGCTCCACAACGAGCAGCCAGGCACTCGGGTTACGGCCGGATGATGATGTGATCGCCTGGAGTCCGGCGACTACCGAGCGTCATCGGGTAGCAGTCGGGCGAGTGTCCGGACCGCCCGGTACTGCAACGTTTTGATGGCGCCCTCGTTCTTGTCCATGACGCGGGCGGTCTCCGCGACCGACATGCCCTGCAGGAACCGCAGGGTCACACATTCCCGCTGCTGGGGGTTGAGCCGGCGGACGGCTTCCAGTAGCGCCGAGTTGGAGAGGTGTTCCAGTACCGAGTCCTCCGGGCTGCGCTCCATCTCGTTCGGGTCGAGCATCTCGCCGGTGGTGACCTCCAGCCGGTAGCGGCTGGACTTGAAGTGGTCGGCGACGAGGTTGCGCGCGATGGTCACCAGCCAGGCGCCGAAGTCGCGCCCCTGGTAGGTGAAGGTCCCGATCCGGCGCAGCGCGCGCAGAAAGGTCTCGCTGGTGAGGTCCTCGGCGGTGGCCCGGCTGCTCACGCGGTAGTAGATGAAGCGGTAGACGGTGTCCGCGTACTGGTCGTAGAGCTGGCCGAAGGCCTCGGCCTCGCCGCTCTGCGCCCGTTCCACCAGGTCCATCATGCGCTGGCTGTCGCTGTCGACGGGGCGCCGCGCGGCGGTTGCGCCGACGCGGGACCGTCTGCGGATCGGTGTGGTTCCGGCGGTGCCCTCGGTCATGGCGAACACCGGTCCCGCGGCGGTTGCCGCGGCGACGGTGGGGCTCGGTTGCGCGCTGGGGACGAGTGCGCGTAGCCGGTCGATGATCGCGATGTGGGGCGTAGCCAGGCCCGAGGTGTCAACCCCGACGTGTGGGTACACGGGACTCCCAGAGGCAGAGCTTCCAACACGTTCAGTACGAGGCCCGTCACGCGTCACCTGGCTGGGGACGGTGGAGCCGGATGCGTCAGAGGAGAATAACGCTTCGTACACTCCGTGCTACACCTAGTTGCGAAAATCGCCGATTCGGTTTGAAGTGTTGCGTGTTGAAGCCGTTACGCCATGCGAACGCCATGACACGTCTGATCGACCACTGACCGAGTGAGATCGGTGGGTGATCGAGTGTGATCGACGAAGGGGGGCGCGAAGGGGCGTGCGCCGGGCCGGCGCGGCGCTGGCGGAAACCTCAGCGACGCTTGCGGTACAAGGCCAGGGCGGCAGCGGTACCCCCGGCCAGGGCCCCCGCGCCGGCTGCCGCCGGGAGGCCGAACCGAACGGCTTTTCTTCCCGTCCGGTAATCACGCAGTCGCCAGCCACGCTCCCGGGCGTGCGCCCGGAGCGCGTTGTCCGGGTTGATCGCATACGGATGACCGACCAGGGACAGCATCGGGATGTCGTTCACCGAGTCGCTGTAGGCCGCGCAGCGGTCGAGGTCCAGTCCCTCGGCGGCGGCCAGCGCGTCCACCGCGACCGCCTTGGCCGGTCCGTGCAGCGGCTCGCCGGCCAGCCGGCCCGTGTAGACGCCGCCCACCGACTCCGCGACCGTGCCCAGGGCGCCGGTGAAGCCCAGGCGCCGCGCGATGATCGTCGCCGTCTCGACCGGGGCGGCCGTCACCAGCCACACCTGCTGTCCGGCGTCGAGGTGCGCCTGGGCGAGTGCGCGGGTGCCCGGCCACATCCGGTCGGCGAGGTACTCGTCGTAGATCTCCTCGCCGATGCCCATCAGCTCCGAGACCCGGTGGCCGCGCACGATCGACAGCGCGCTGTCCCGTGCCTCCCGCATGTGGCCGCTGTGCTCGCTCCCGGCCAGCCGGAAGTACGCCTGCTGCCAGGCGAACCGCATCAGCTCCTGGCGGCTGAAGAACCGCCGCTTGTAGAGGCCGCGCCCGAAGTGGAAGAGCGCGGCGCCGCGCATGATCGTGTTGTCGAGGTCGAAGAAGGCCGCGGCACGGGTGTCCCCGGGGATCGGGAAGGGCGGCTCCTCCGGCGACGGCGCGTCCCCGGCAGCCGCCTGCCCGGCGGCATCCCCGGCGGTTCCGGCGTTTCCGGTGTCGTCGGCGGTCCCGGCCTGTTCGGCCTCCACCGCCTCCAGGGCCGCCGCCGCCGCGGCCTCGCCCGCCGCCACGCTGCGCTTGGTCGGGATCAGGCGGGTGCGGGGGCGGAGCCAGGTGCGCATGAGACCGAGGATAGCCAGTACCGGGCCGGTCCTCGCGCGCGGTGATCATCGCCGGCCCCGCGGTGCTGACAGGTCCGATCGGGCCGTTCCGGATCGGTTCGAACATGTTCCGGCCACGAGCCCGGCCGCACACCCGGCCCGCGCCCCGTGGTCCGACGGCGCCCGCCGGAGGGGTCCGTCCGCGCCGCCTTGACCGTGACTCCCGCCACTCTCGGTCGGCCCGGGCTCCGCACGGCGCGACGCGTGCCGGGCCGCCAGCACAATGGGGGAATGACTCCGCTCTTTCGCCGCCCGGCCGCCCGCGTGAACCCCGCGGACCGGCTGGTCACGCTCATCGGGAAGCCCGGCTGCCACCTCTGCGACGACGCCCGCGGCGTGGTCGCCGAGGTCTGCGAAGAGCTCGGAGTTCCTTGGGAGGAACGGGACATCACCGTGGACGAGGAGCTGCACCGCCGCTACTGGGAGCAGATCCCGGTGGTCCTGGTCGACGGTGAGCAGCACGACTTCTGGCGGGTGAAGCCGGAGCGGCTGCGTGCCGCGCTGACCGGCTGAGCCAGCGTCGGAAACGGTGCCCGGACCGCCCTCCCGGGGGTGCTCCGGGGCGCCCCCGGAGCGGTTCCGGCCGTGCAGCGAAGGTGCTCTTCGTCCTGTTTCTGGCTTACCATTCGAGGCCGTTTCGTCGGTGGTACGGCGGCTTCCGGCCGCTGTTCCGGCGGGCGGTCCGGCCGGTCACCGTGTGTGGTGGAGCGAGTGCCGACTATGTGTGAGGAGGGTGATCCGGTGCGTTCATCCATGCATGTGGCACCGGTCACTTTGCGCGGACAAAGCGGACATCATCTTTGTGCACGCGTTCACAAAGGCATAGCCTGGGCGCCACCGGGCGGCCGGGACAGCTGCGGCCGCTCTTCGCTTCGCACAACCGGCAGGAGCACCGTGGCAACTGGCCGACCCCATCGACCGGCGACTCGCGGCCGAGGCATCCCCGAGGCGACCGTCGCGCGTCTCCCGCTCTATCTGCGGGCACTGACGGCGCTGTCGGAGCGTTCGGTACCCACTGTCTCCTCCGAGGAACTGGCCACCGCGGCCGGGGTCAACTCCGCCAAGCTCCGCAAGGACTTCTCCTATCTGGGCAGCTACGGCACCCGCGGCGTCGGCTACGACGTCGAGTACCTCGTCTACCAGATCTCCCGCGAGCTGGGCCTGACCCAGGACTGGCCCGTGGTCATCGTCGGCATCGGTAACCTCGGCGCCGCCCTCGCCAACTACGGCGGTTTCGCCTCCCGCGGCTTCCGGGTCGCGGCGCTGATCGACGCCGACCCCGCGATGGCGGGCCGCCCGGTCGCCGGGATCGCCGTCCAGCACGCCGACGAGCTGGAGAAGATCATCGACGACAACGGCGTCTCGATCGGGGTCATCGCCACCCCGGCCGGTGCCGCGCAGCAGGTCTGCGAGCGGCTGGTCGCCGCCGGTGTCACCTCCATCCTGAACTTCGCGCCGACCGTCCTCTCCGTCCCCGACGGCGTGGACGTGCGCAAGGTCGACCTCTCCATCGAGCTCCAGATCCTCGCCTTCCACGAGCAGCGCAAGGCCGGCGAGGCCGCCGCCGCGTCGGAGCTGTCCGATGTCGCCGAACTGGTCACCCCCGTCGCCCCGCCGGTCGCCGCCACCAAGCGGCGCGCGGACGACGGTTCCGAGGGCCCCGACGGGCTGTCGGCGGTGATGCCGGCATGACCGTCCTCGTCGTGGGGCTGAGCCACCGCAGCGCGCCGGTCAGCGTGCTGGAGCGGGCCGCGATCGACAACGCGGCCCGTGCGGAGCTGCTGACCGAGATGGTCGGCGCGGGCTGCTGCCCGCTGGCCGAGCCGGTGCTGGAGTCCGCCGTCGTCTCCACCTGCAACCGCATCGAGCTGTACGCCGACGTGGAGAAGTTCCACGCGGGCGTCTCCGAGCTGACCGCCGCGCTGGCGCGCCACAGCGGCGTCGGTGTCGACGAGCTCACCCCCTACCTGTATGTCCACTACGGCGACCGCGCCGTGCACCACCTCTTCTCCGTCGCCTGCGGGCTGGACTCGATGGTGGTCGGCGAGGGCCAGATCCTCGGACAGCTGAAGAACGCGCTGGCCGTCGCCCAGGAGCGGCGGACCGCCGGGCGGGTGCTGAACGAGCTGTTCCAGCAGGCGCTGCGGGTGGGCAAGCGCGCCCACAGCGAGACCGGGATCGACCGGGCCGGGCAGTCGCTGGTCACCTTCGGGCTCGCCCAGCTGGCCGGTGACCGTCCGGTCGAGGAGTGGGTGGCCGGCAAGCGGGTGCTGCTCATCGGCGCCGGCTCCATGTCCGCGCTCTCCGCGACGACGCTCGCGCGGGCCGGTGCGTCCGAACTGGTGATCGTCAACCGCACCGTGGACCGGGCCGAGCGGCTGGCCGCCAACCTGGTCGAAGCCTGGGGCCCGGAGGCCGGCGGCACGCTGGCCGCCCGCGCAGTGCCCATCAACGCGATCTCCGTCGCCGCCGAACTGGCCCTCGCCGACATCGTGGTCTCCTGCACCGGGGCCACCGGCCTGGTGCTGACCGCCGGCGCGGTCACCAAGGCGCTCGGCGAACGGCAGAGCCTCGGCCGCACCGACGGCGGAGGGCCGGAGGTCCGGCCCATCGCCCTGCTCGACCTGGCGATGCCGCGTGACATCGACGCCGGTGTCCACCGGGTGCACGGCGCCCGGCTGGTCGACATCGAGTCGCTGGCCGACGCCGCCGGCGGCCCGGACGGTGGAGCCGACGGGCCCGTCGCCGCCGACCTGGACGCGGTACGGACCATCGTCGCGGCCGAGGTCGCGGCGTTCGGCGCCGCCCAGCGCGCCGCACACATCACCCCGACCGTGGTCGCGCTGCGCACCATGGCGCGGGACGTGGTGGCCGCCGAGATGAACCGGCTGGACGGCCGGCTGCCCGGGCTCGACGAACGGCAGCGCGCCGAGATCACCCGGACCGTCCGCCGCGTGGTGGACAAACTGCTGCACGCGCCCACCGTGCGCGTCAAGGAACTGGCCCAGGAGCCCGGCGGCGCCGACTACGCCGCCGCCCTGCGGGAACTGTTCGACCTCGATCCGCAGGCGGTGGCCGCCGTCAGCAACCCGGAACAGGAGCGGTCATGAAGGCGCTCAGGCTTGGAACCCGGCGCAGCAAACTCGCCATGGCGCAGTCCGGGGGCGTGGCCGAGAAGGTGCGGGCGCTCACCGGCCGTCCCGTGGAGCTGGTGGAGATCACCACGTACGGGGATGTCTCGCGCGAGCAACTCACCCAGATCGGCGGTACCGGAGTCTTCGTCTCCGCGCTGCGCGACGCGCTGCAGGCCGGCGAGATCGACTTCGCCGTGCACTCGCTGAAGGATCTGCCCACCGCCCAGCCGCCGGAGCTGGCGCTGGCGGCGGTCCCGGTACGGGAGGACCCGCGTGACGCGCTGGTCGCCCGTGACGGACTCACCTTCGAGCAACTCGCGGTGTGCGACCGGGTACGCGTCGGAACCGGCGCACCGCGCCGGATGGCCCAGCTGAACGCCTGGGCGCGCGCACTTGGTTGCGAGATCACAACGGTCCCCATCCGGGGGAATGTCGACACCCGGATCGGGTACGTCCGCGACGGGGAGCTCGACGCCGTCGTGCTCGCCACCGCCGGACTGCGACGGATCGGCCGGGACTCGGAGATCACCGAGACCCTGCCCTCGGACGCCGTCCTCCCGGCCCCCGGCCAGGGGGCCCTGGCGATCGAGTGCGCCGCGTCCGACGCGGACCTCACCGCCCTGCTCGCCGGACTCGACGATCCGCACACGCGGATCGCCGTGACCGCTGAGCGAACTCTGCTCTCCACCCTGGAAGCCGGCTGCAGCGCGCCCGTGGCCGCGCTCGCCGACCTCAGGGAGGAAGGGCGGAACGCCACCGTAATGCGCCTGCGCGGCGCCGTCGGGACAACCGACGGCACCTCGCTGGTGCAGCTGTCCACCACCGGTTCCGTGGCCGCGTCCGTCGAGGAGGCCCTGTCCCATGCAGCAACCATGGGCCGGGAACTCGCCGAGGAGATGCTCGCCAAGGGTGCTGCCGGTCTGATGGGGGAGCGAGCGCTTTGAGCCCCACCACCGCACGCGTGCGTGCCCAGCCGTCCGGCGTGACCTCCCACGGGCACGTCACCTTCCTCGGTGCCGGACCCGGAGATCCGGGTCTGCTCACGCTGCGCGCCGTCGAAGCGCTGGCGCAGGCCGATGTCCTGATCGCCGACCCACAGGTCTTCGAGGTGGTGCGCGCGCACATCAGGGCAGGAGCGGACACCCCCCTGCAGCCGGTCGACGACGAGCCGGCGTCCGGCCCGCAGCGGGCTGACGATGGAGCAGATCTTGTCATGCGGGCCGCCCGCGGCGGCAAGCGGGTGGTACGTGCGGTCACCGGTGACCCGGGGCTCGACGCGGACGCCACCGGCGAGATGCTGGCCTGCGCCGCGGAGGGCATCACCTTCGAGGTGGTACCGGGCATCGCGGAGGCGACCGGCGTGGCCGCCTATGCCGGTGTCCCGCTGCGCGACGCCGAGGGCGCCGACGTGCGGTTCGTCGACGCGCGGACCGCCGACAGCCGCTGCTGGACCGAGATCGGCGCCAGCGACGCGACCCTGGTCGTCTCCACCACCCTGCAGTCGGTGGGCGCGGACGCCGGACGGCTGGTGGCCTCCGGCCGCAAGCCGGACACCCCGCTGTCGGTCACCATCGGCGGCACCACCACCCAGCAGCGCACCTGGTCGGCGACGCTGGGCACCATCGAGCGGACCCTGAAGTCCGCGAAGGTTCTGCCCTCGGCCGACGGCGGCCGCACGGTGATAGCCGTTGTCGGCGAACGCAGCGCGCCCGCCCACCGCGACCAGCTCTCCTGGTTCGAGTCCAAGCCGCTCTTCGGCTGGCGGGTCCTGGTGCCGCGCACCAAGGAGCAGGCGGCCTCGCTCTCCGAGCAGCTGCGCTCCTACGGCGCGGTTCCCAGCGAGGTGCCGACGATCGCGGTGGAGCCCCCGCGCACTCCGCAGCAGATGGACCGGGCGGTCAAGGGCCTGGTCACCGGGCGGTACGAGTGGGTGGCCTTCACCTCGGTCAACGCCGTGAAGGCGGTCCGGGAGAAGTTCGAGGAGTACGGGCTCGACGCCCGGGCGTTCGCCGGGATCAAGGTGGCAGCGGTCGGGGAACAGACCGCCCGCGCGCTGATCGACTTCGGTGTCCGTCCCGACCTGCTGCCCAGCGGCGAGCAGTCCGCGGCCGGACTGCTGGAGGACTGGCCGCCCTACGACCCGGTCTTCGACCCGATCGACCGGGTGTTCCTGCCGCGTGCCGACATCGCCACCGAGACGCTGGTGGCCGGACTGGTCGAGATGGGCTGGGAGGTGGACGACGTCACCGCCTACCGGACGGTGCGCGCCTCGCCGCCGCCCGCTCCGACACGGGAGGCGATCAAGGGCGGCGGGTTCGACGCGGTGCTCTTCACCTCCTCCTCCACGGTGCGGAACCTGGTCGGGATCGCGGGCAAGCCGCACAACGTCACGATCATCGCCTGTATCGGCCCGGCGACGGCCAAGACGGCCAAGGAACACGGGCTGCGCGTGGACGTCATGGCGCCGGAGCCCTCGGTGCTGCGGCTGGCCGAGGCGCTCGCCGAGTTCGGCGCGGACCGCCGGGCGACGGCGCTGGAAGCGGGCGAGGTGCTCAAGCGGCCCAGCGAGAAGCGCCCGCAGCGGCGGCGGCCGCGTACGGTCTGAGGCGCGTACGGTCTGAGGCGCGTACGGTCCGCGCCGCGCGCGGTCTGAGCGCGCGGCCCGGGCCGCACCGGCTCGGCCCCGTGCGGCCGGTAGAACGGATGTCCGGGCGCCGGTTCCCTCACGGGGGCCGGCGCCCGGACGGCATTCCCCCCCCGACACGTGGAAAGGTCTCGATGTGAGCGGCGACGACGCCGGTTTCCCCCGGGTGCGGCCCCGGCGACTGCGGACGACGGCGGCCATGCGCGAGCTGGTGGCCGAGCACCGGGTGCGCCCGGCCGATCTGGTGCTCCCCGTCTTCGCCCGGGAGGGCATCAGCGAGCCGGTACCCGTCTCCTCCATGCCCGGCGTCGTCCAGCACACCCCGGACTCGCTGCGCCGGGCCGCCGCCGAGGCGGTCGCGGCGGGCGTGCGCGGCATCATGCTGTTCGGCGTTCCCGAGCACAAGGACGCGGTGGGTTCGGCGGGCACCGACCCGGACGGGGTGCTCCAGCGCGCCATCCGCGACGTCCGCGCCGAGACCGGTGACGACCTGGTGGTGATGGCCGACCTCTGTCTGGACGAGTTCACCGACCACGGCCACTGCGGGGTGCTGGACGACCGGGGCCGGGTCGACAACGACGCCACCCTGGCGCGGTACGCGGAGATGGCGCTGGTCCAGGCCGAGGCCGGTGCCCATGTCCTGGGCCCCAGCGGGATGATGGACGGCCAGGTCGGTCACGTCCGGCGGGCGCTGGACGCGGCCGGACACACCGAGGTGGCGATGCTGGCCTACACCGCGAAGTACGCCTCCGCCTTCTACGGCCCGTTCCGCGAGGCCGTCAACTCCTCGCTGACCGGCGACCGCAAGAGCTACCAGCAGGACGCCGCCAACGGCCGGGAGGCGCTGCGCGAGCTGGAGCTGGACCTGGCCGAGGGCGCCGACATGGTGATGGTCAAGCCCGGCATGCCCTACCTGGACATCCTGCGGCGGGTCGCCGACGCGGTCACCGTGCCGGTCGCGGCCTACCAGATCTCCGGTGAGTACGCGATGGTCGAGGCGGCGGCGGAGAAGGGCTGGATCGACCGGGAGCGCGCCATCGACGAGACGCTGCTCTGCTTCAAGCGGGCGGGAGCGGACCTGGTGCTGACCTACTGGGCGACGGAGGCGGCGCTCCGGCTGGGCCGCGACTGAACCGGCGGCCGTCGGGCCTCTGCGGGGTCTCGCGCGCGGGTGTCGCGCGGGGTGTTCGGGTGTCGCGCGGTGCCGGTGTCGCGCTGCGGCGTTCGGGTGTCGCGCCGGAATGGTCCGCCGCCGCCGGGGAACGGCGGCGGCGTGGGCGGGCGGACGGCCGCGGTGGTCACGCGGCTGGCGTGCCCGCGCGGCAGGGGTCGTGCTCGCGGGCTTCGGTGCGGTGCGGGTGTGTTCCTGCGGCTCGGGGTCATGCGTGCGGGGTGGGGCGGGAGGGTGTCGCCCGTGGTCCCGGTCGTCCGACCCTCGATCAGGCGCGCCTCTTGATCAGGCGGGCCTCTTGAGCAGGTGGAGCCGTTGATCAGGCCGGGGGTGTGCCGGCCTGCTCCGGGCCGGGCGCCGGTCCGGTGAGGTAGCGCTGCACGGCCGGGCCGATCCAGGCCACGATCTCGTCCTCGGTGAGGGAGACGGCGGGCGGGATGCGCAGGACGTAGCGGGCGAGCGCCATGCCGAGTACCTGCGACATCACGAGCGCGCCGCGGGTCGGTACCTCCGCGGGGTCCGGGCAGACCGCACGGAGCGCGGGGCCGAGCTGGTCGCGGAAGACGCCCTGCATCCGCTCGGCGCCGGCGGTGTTGGTGGCGCCCACGCGCAGTACGGCCGCCAGCGACTCGTTCCCCTCCCACAGGGTGACGAAGTGCCGGACCAGGGTGGCGCCCAGCTCGTCACGGGGGACGCGGGTGAGGTCGGGGAGGCGGAGGTCGATCTCGGAGGCGGCGGCGAAGAGCCCCGCCTTGTTGCCGTAGTAGCGCATGACCATCGAGGGGTCGATGGCGGCGTCGCGGGCGATGGCGCGGATCGTCGCCCGTTCGTAGCCGTCGCTGGCGAACCGCTCGCGGGCGGCGGTCAGGATGGCGGCGCGGGTCGCGTCCGACCTGCGTGGCTGGTCCGGCAGTGTGGGTGTGGGTGTGGGGGTGGG
>NZ_BHZI01000153.1 GCF_004305975.1 Streptomyces otsuchiensis | reverse complement strand
GCAGAATTCGGCGATCACGGGCCGGGGCGTGGCGCCGGACACCCACCGACGGCGCCACGCCCCGGCCCGTGATCGCCGAATTCTGCTACGGACTTCTCCAGCGCCTGGTGCCCCCGCCGTCGTCCGCTCCACAGCCTTGAGGCGGACAAGCCCTAAGGTCGGGGCATGACTCCTTCGATCGCCACCAACACCCGGGTCGGCCTCGCGGAACTGCTGGAGTTCGTCCGCCCCCGGCACCGTGCCCTGCTGCTCACCCGGCGCTCCGACGGCGGCCCCCAGGGATCGCCGCTGACCTGCGGCGTCGACGACGACGGCCGGATCGTGATGTCCACCTACCCCGAGCGTGCCAAGACCCGCAACGCCCGCCGCGACCCGCGCGCCAGCGTCGTCGTGCTCTCCGACGACTGGAACGGCCCCTGGGTGCAGATCGACGGCACCGCCGAGGTGCTGGACATCCCCGAGGCGGTCGAGCCGCTGGTGGAGTACTTCCGCTGCATCTCCGGGGAGCACCCCGACTGGGACGAGTACCGGGCGGCCATGGTGCGGCAGGGCAAGTCGCTGATCCGGATCACCCCCGAGCACTGGGGACCGATCGCCACCGGTGGGTTCCCGGCGCGGCTCGCCTCCGCCGACTGAGCCACGGCGCTGCCCCGCGGCCCGCCGCCGGGCAGCGCCGTCCGGAGCCAGGGCCGTGTCCGTTTTCCGCCAGCCCGGCCCGGCGGGATGCGCCACACTCGACCGTATGACAGAGGACGACGCCAGGTACGAGGCGGTGCGCGGCCGGGACGCCCGGTTCGACGGGGTGTTCTTCACCTGCGTCACCAGCACTGGCGTGTACTGCCGCCCGAGCTGCCCGGCCACCACCCCGAAGCGGGCCAACGTCCGCTTCCACCCCTCGGCGGCCGCCGCACAGGCGGCCGGGTTCCGCGCCTGCCGCCGCTGCCGCCCCGACGCCGTCCCGGGCTCCGCCGAGTGGAACACCCGGGCCGACGCGGTCGGGCGCGCCATGCGGATGATCGGGGACGGCGTCGTCGACCGCGAAGGCGTCACCGGCCTCGCCGGGCGCCTCGGCTACAGCGAACGCCAGGTGCGTCGCCAGCTGACCGCCGAACTCGGCGCCGGCCCCGTCGCCCTGGCCCGCTCGCAGCGCGCGCACGCCGCCCGCACCCTGCTGCAGACCACCGCCATGGACATCGCCTCCGTGGCCTTCGCCGCCGGGTTCGCCAGCATCCGGCAGTTCAACGACACCATCCGGCAGGTGTACGCACGCACCCCCCGCGAACTGCGCGCCGCCGGACCGGCCGCCCCGCACGCCGACGGCGGCGGCGGGATCGCGCTGCGCCTGGCGCACCGCCCGCCGTACGCCGCCGGCCAGGTCTTCGACTTCCTCGCCCGCCGCGCGGTGCCCGGCGTCGAGGAGATCACCGGCGAACGCGGCGAGCGCGGCTACCGCCGCACGCTGCGGCTGCCGCACGGCCACGGCGTCGCGGAGGTCGGTGAGGCCGGCGGCCCCGGCTGGCTTCCCGCCCGGCTCAAGCTGTCCGACCCGCGCGACCTGACGGCCGCGGTCCACCGGGTACGGGGCCTGTTCGACCTGGACGCCGATCCCCACGCGGTCACCGAACGGCTCGCCGCCGACCCGCACCTGGGTCCCCTCGCCCTGACCAGGCCCGGCCTCCGCTCGCCCGGAGCGGCCGACGCGCACGAACTCGCAGTCCGGGCGGTCCTCGGCCAGCAGGTGACCGTCGCCGCCGCCCGCTCCCTCGCCGCGACGCTGGTCGCGGCGCACGGCGAGCCACTGCCCGAGCCGGACGGGAGCCTCACCTCCCTGTTCCCGGAGCCGGAGGCGCTGGCGGAGGCGTCCCTGGAACGGCTCGGCATGCCCGAGAGCCGCCGCGCCACGCTCCGCACCGTCGGTGCCGCGCTGGCACGCGGCGCGGTCGTCCTGGATGTCGGCGCCGACCGCGCCGAGGCGGAGCGGGCGCTGCTCGCGCTGCGCGGTATCGGCCCGTGGACCGCCGGCTACATCCGGATGCGGGCCCTGGGCGATCCCGACGTCTTCCTGCCGGGGGACGCGGGCGTCCGCCACGGGCTGGCCCGTATCGGGGCCGGTGCCGGAGCGGCCGAGGGCTGGCGGCCCTGGCGCAGCTACGCCCTGCACCACCTCTGGCAGGCGGCCTCGGCCACGCCGGTCCCGACGGACCGCGAACCCACGGGGCGACCCGCCCGCGCCGGGAGCGCGGCCCCGTGAACCGGCCCGGCCCACCCCGCCGACCAGAGCGGCCACAGCCGCCCGGCCGTCAGACCCGTCAGACTCGTCAGACCCGCTCACGCCCACCAGGAGCCATCGCCATGCTGTACACCGTCCACCCGAGCCCGGTCGGCGACCTCATGCTCGCCGGACCGCGACCGGAGGTGCTGGCCCACCTCACCCTCGCCGGCCAGAAGCACGAACCGGTGATCGGCCCGCACTGGCGCCGCGACGACCGCGCGTTCACCGGAGCCGCCGAACAGCTCGACTCCTATTTCGCGGGGGAACTCAAGGAGTTCGACCTGCGGTACGAGGTGGAGGGCACCGCGTTCCGCCGTGCGGTCTGGGACGCGCTCGACGCGGTGCCGTACGGCGCCACCGTCACCTACGGCCAGCTCGCGGTGAGCGCGGGACTCTCCCCGAAGGCCGTGCGTGCGGTGGGCGGCGCCGTCGGGCGCAACCCGGTCAGCGTGGTCCGTCCCTGTCACCGGATCGTCGGCGCCAACGGCACCCTCACGGGCTACGCGGGGGGCGTGGACCGCAAGCGCCTGCTGCTGACGCTGGAGGGCGCGCTGCTCTGACGGCCCACGGACCCGGCGCCGCCGTACCGGCGCGGTGCGGTCACGCCCCGCCCGGTGGCGCCGTCACCAGATCCTCCAGCCGGTCCATGGAGACCTGCATGCCGCTCTCCATGCCCGAGGCGATCTGGGCGTCGCGGTGCGCCGGCTCCTGATGTGCCACATCCAGCGTCAGCGTCGTCACCCCGCCGGCGTCCTCCTCGAAGCGGAGGGTGTTGACCGCCTCCGCGTCGGGCATCCCCTCGTACACCTCCGTGGTCACCAGCAGGTGTGGCGGGCGGATCTCGCGGACCCGGCGGGGGAACGCGACGTCGAACCCGCCGCTCCCGCCCTGCTCGTGGGTCACGTACCGCCAGGTGCCGCCCTCGCGGGCGTCGATCTCGCAGACCCGCCACGAGGACGAGGGGAAGCCCCACCAGCGGCGCACGGAGCCGGGAGTGGTCCACGCCCGGAACAGGGCGGCCGCCGGCGCGTCGAAGCGCCGGGTGATACGGATGCCCCGGTCGGAGGGCAGGGTGAGCACCGCGGTGCCGTGGCGGTCGTGGTGGCTGTTCATCGGACACCTCCTCCGCTCATGGTCGTCCGCTCCCACCCGGCCGGCGACCGGGGCGGCGGTCCTCACCGGCCGATCGGCGGGCGAACGCGCCGGTGCCGGGCCCGTCCCGCCTCGGCGGAACGGACCCGGCACCGGCCGGGCCACACAAGGCCCGTCAGTCGAACTGCTTCTCGATCTGCGCCAGTTTCGCTTCCAGCGTGTCCAGCTCGCGCCGTCCGCCGCCCGTCGGGGCGCTCCGCTCGGCCACCTTCGGTTCGGCGGTGGTGGCCGAGGCGGCCCGCCCGGGTGCCGAACGGGCGGCGGGCAGCTGGCCCGGTTCCCGGGCGACGCCCTCACCGGCCGCCGACGCGGCGGAGACCGCCGCGGGAGGTGCCGACCCCTGGCTCGTCGAGGCGACGGCGACCTCCATCCGCTGGGAACGCGCGCGCCCGAACATCCGGTGCTGGCGGCGCAGCGCCCGGTTCCGGGACCGCTCCAGCCGCCGCTGTTCCTTCTCGCGGCGCCGCTTGTTCTCCCGCTCGCGCCGTTCGTCCCTGACCTCCTCCACCGCTTCGTCGAGCGTGCGTACACCCTCCAGCAGCATCAGCGACCAGGCGCCGAACGTCTCACGGGGCGCCCGCATCCAGCGCACGAACCGGATCTGCGGCAGCGGACGGGGAACCAGGCCCTGCTCACGCAGCGCCGCCCGCCGTGTCTGCTTCAGCGCCCGGTCGAACAGGATGGCGGCCGACAGCGACATGCCGGCGAAGAAGTGCGGTGCGCCGGCGTGCATCTCGCCGCGCGGGGCGTGCACCCAGTTGAACCAGGCGGCGGCCCCGGCGAACAGCCACACCAGCATCCTGGAGGCGATGGACGCGTCACCGTGGCTCGCCTCGCGCACCGCGATCACGGCGCAGAACATCGCCGCGCCGTCCAGCCCGAACGGGACCAGGTACTCCCAGCCGCCGGTGAGGTTCAGGTTCTCGCGGCCGAACCCGACCAGGCCGTGGAAGGAGAGCGCGGCGGCCACTCCCGCGCAGCAGAACAGCAGGGAGTAGGAGGCGGTCGCGTAGACGCGCTCCTTGCGGCGCCGCCGCTCCTCCATGCGCTCCCAGGAGTCCTCGGCGGGGCCGTCGGCCCCGGCGCCGGAACGCTGCCGCCCGCGGGCCAGCAGCACCACGGCCGCCAGGCTCCCGCCCAGCAGGATGGCAGCCGCCAGTACCCAGTTGAACTCCACATCGGTCAGCGCCATACAGCTGCCCCTCGTCCGGCCCTCGTCGTCGCACCCCGCCGCGGTGCGCCCGCGAGCGTTTCGATCCGTGGAGAATCCTCGCGGACGCCGGGAGGCAACCACCCCGCTCAGGGAAAAGCCCCCGCGAACGAGTGGTGTCAGCGGGGGCCGGGGGCGCTATGTTCCGAATTCACGCCGGTGCGTCGGCTGTCCGTTCGACCGGCCGGGGGCGCCCCTCGCGGGCGACCCGCTCGGAGTCGGCGGTACGGGGGCAGGTCACGCACGCCGCGTCCGGGCGGAGCGTGTAGAAGAGGCAGCAGGTGACCCGGTCCCGGGTGGGCAGCCGTTCACCGCACGGCCCGGACAGCTCGCGGAATCCGGCACCGCCGGAGTACGGGGCGGTGCGCCCGGGAAGCAGCAGTTCCGCCTCCTCCCGGGCGCGCCGCTCCTCGTCCAGCAGCTTGCCCAGGTACCAGAGCCCTTCGGCCAGTTCGTCGGTGGCGGTGCCCCACATGGCGCGCGCCCGGCGCCGCATCAACGGGGCGAACGCCTCCAGCACCGGCCCCATGTGGTCGGCGACGGCGGCGCGCAGTTCGCCGCGCAGCGCCTCCTCGTCCGGCACGGGCCGCGCGCCCGGCGCGTCCACGGCCGGATCGTCCGGGAGGCAGGCGAACTCCCGTACGCGGACCGCGATCCGGCCGCTCCCACCGTGCAGCGCCACCTCGCCGGGGCCGAACCGGGGCACGCGGCGGACCAGGAAGTGCGGCATCGAGAACAGGACGGTGACCGGCCACGCGTACCGGTGGAGGGCGAATCCGGCCGCCACGTCCGTCCGCACGCGGCCACCATAGGCAGCCGTGGTCTCCTCGTGACTGCGGGTGACGAACTCGTTGAGAGCGGCGGTGTCGTTCACCAGGTCGGCGCCGGTGATCCAGCCACCCTCCGCGCGGCCTGCCCCCGGCGTCTCCTCGATGTCGATCCGCAGATGACCGAGAACATCATTGACCCGCTCGTAGGCGGGCAGCAGGGGAGAGAAGGCCCCGGAGGGCAGGGAGCCGGGCGTACCGACGGGGCCGGCGGGTGCGGCCGGGAGGAGCGTCATGGAGCCACCGCATCGTGATCGTTTCCAGGTAAGCCTTACCTTACCTCGCGGCGAGGGGCTGTGCTGACCAGGTCAAGGGGCCTACAGTGCTGCAGGTCAGGTCGGGAACACGGGGCAGACGGGACGGGCAGGCACGGATGGAACACACCCGATCGGACACGGAGCCCGGCACCCCACCGGGCGGCCGCCTCTCCGGAGCCGCGGCAGCGGTCCCCGGACAGCGGCCCAACGCACCCGCCATGCCCGCGCGGCACTCCGTGCGCGCCCAGATCCTCGCCGAACTCCGCGGCGCCCTGGCCGCCGGGGAGCTGATTCCCGGCCAGGTCTACTCCGCCCGCGCGCTCGCCGAGCGTTACGGCGTCTCCGCCACCCCGGTACGCGAGGCGATGCAGCGGCTCGCCAGCGAGGGAGCCGTCGCCGCCGTCCCCAACCGCGGCTTCCGGATCGCCGGGCTCAGCAGCCGTGACCTCGCCGAACTGGCCGAAGTACGAGCCGCGTTGGAAGTTCCCGCCGTCCTCGGCCTGGTACGGCGCCAGCGCGGCGGGCGCGCCGGGCCACTCGCGTCGCGCGGGGCCCGCTGGCCCACCGACCACCCGGACCACCCGGCGGCGGGCCGTCCCGGGTTCGCCCAGACCCCCGGCTGGGACGCGCTGCGCGACCTCGCCGACGTCTCGGTCGACGCCGCCAGCCGTGGCGACCGTCCCGGCTACGCCGAGGCCGACCTCGCCTTCCACCGGGGCCTGCTCGACCTCACCGGGAACCGGCAGCTCGCCGAGGTCGCCTCCGACCTGCTCCGCCGCACCCAGGCCCCGGCCGAGGGGCGCCCGGTGCCAGCCCCGGCCACGCTCCGGGCCGCCGCGCTCCAGCACGTCGCCCTGCTCGACGCCCTCGCCGAGGGGGAGATCACCCTTGTCGAGCGCCTGCTGCGGGACCATCTGACCCGCTGCTAGCGGTCCCGGCCGGAGAGGCGTCGGCAGTGGTCGGCGACCTTGTCGGGCACCGTCTCCGCCGGCTCGGTCCGGACGAACGGTCCGGACGAACGGTCCGGGGCGCTCGTTCCGTTCGGCGAGCCGGGACCGCGCTCGTGCCGGGAGCGCCCGGCGTTCCGTCACGTCACCTCGTGCGGGGTGTAGAGCATGACCCAGTGGTCCCTCTCGGCGTCGTGGAGCATCTCGATCTCGAAGCGTGACCACCCGCGCCGCGGATGGTGCATGTGCTTCACGGCGGACCGCCACGCGCCGACCTCGCACCGTTCCCAGTGGTCGCGGAAGCTCGCACTGACCGCCGTGAGCTCGGCCAGCAGGCTGTGGAGGTAGCCGTCGCCGGGGTACCGGCCGAGTGCCGTGCGGAGTTCGGAAGCCGCGACCCGGGCGAACAGCTCCGCGCCCTCCTCGCCGAGCAGGTCGGGCAGCGCCGGTGCCGTGAAGGCCTGGAAGGCGATGTTGCGTCCGTACCGGCCGGAGCCGCCTGCCAGCGGCCCGAGCAGTTCGGCGGCGGCCGCGTTGCAGGCCAGCAGGGTGAGGCGGCCGTCGTGAACGGTGACCGGCATCGTGTCGTCCAGGCCGCGCAGCATGCGCGTCAGCCCTGGGCGGATCACGGCGTCCGGTGCCTCGATCTGCGGGGGCGGCTCGCCGCCGAGGCGGAACAGATGGTCGCGTTCGGCGGCCGAGAGTCCGAAGGCTCGCGCCAGCGCGTGCAGGATCTCGCGTGACGGGCGCGCCGCCCTGCCCTGTTCGAGGCGGGTGTAGTACTCCACCGAGATCCCGGCGATCTCGGACAGCTCCTGGCGCCGAAGTCCCGGCACCCGCCGCCGCGATGCCCGGCGGCTGACAGCTTCAGGCGGGGCCATCGCCGCCCGCCGCCGGCGCAGGTAGTCGCCGAAGTCCGTTCGATCGCTGCTGAGCACCCGTTCATTGTGCCGTCTGCCGGGTGCCGTGCACGGCGTGCTGCCTGGCCCTGCCGGTACCAGGCTCGACGCGGTCTCCCCCCGTGCCGCGCCGTGCCGCAGATTCGTCGCGTGCGCCGAGGTCACCGGCGGCGCACCGGCCGGGGCGGCAGCTCCGTCCCGCCGCTGACGTGCCGCGTGGCCGGCGCGGCGTGCGGCTTTCCACGATCCCAGGAGTGAACGATGCCCGAAGCGAACAGAACCCTTGTCATGACCGGCGCCACCGGAGGAATCGGTTTCGAAGCGGCACGAGAGGTCCTGCGTCGCAGCCCGGAGACCCACCTGGTGGTGCTGGCGCGGGAGGCGTCCGCGCTGCGCGCCCTGCCCCGGCTGCGGGAGATCTCGCCCCATGTCACCGCCGTCCCCGCGGATCTCGCCGGAAAGGCGTCTGTCGGAACCGCCGCCGCACGGGTGGAGGACCTCCTGGAGGCGGGCGAACTCCCGCCGCTGCGAGGGATCCTCTGCAACGCCGGCGTCCACCTCTCCGACGCCCTGCACAGCAGTGAGGACGGGTACGAGCTGACCTTCGCCGTCAACGTCCTGGCGACCCACCTGCTGCTCAGGAGGCTCCACCTTCACCTGCGGGCGCCCGCGCGCGTTGTCGTCACCGTCAGCGACGCACACTTCGGCGATCTCCGGCACACCGGAGGCATCATGCCCGCGCCCCTGTGGAAGGACCCGGAGTCGCTCTTCCGGCCCGGTGCGTACCCCCGGTCCCACCGGGTCCGTTCCGGCGGACGCCGCGCCTACACGACGAGCAAGCTCGCCGCCATCCACCTGGTCCACGAGTGGGCTCGCCGCCTGCCCGGCGGGACCGACATCCTCGCCTACAACCCGAGCCTCGTCACGGGTACCGGACTCGCCCGGGAGATGGGGGGCTCCGCCCAGTTCGCGATGAGGTGGCTCGTGCCCGTCTTCGGGGCCACGCCGCTCGTCGACACCCCGCCGGCCGCCGGCCGCAAGCTCGCCGATGTCGTCCTCGGCCGCGTGAGCGCGCCGACCGGCTCGTACATCCACCGCACCAGGACCATGCGCTCATCCGCCGAGTCCTACGACGCCGACCGTGAGCGTGCGCTGTGGGAGTGGCTGGAACGGCAGACCTGACAGCCGGCCGCCGAGCCGCGATGACGGTGATCATCCTCGGCCAGCGGGCGAGCGAGCGGGTGCTGGCGCTGGCGCGGGGCGACAGCGGCGAGGTGTGGGCCGGCCCCAGGGGGCGGAGGCGACGAGAGCCGTGACAGGGCCCACGCCTGCCGCGGACGATTCTCGACGCACGTCACCGCCCCCGTCGCGGCTCCCGTGTGGACATCCGGGCGCCGGATGCCACAGGATCGCGGGACCGGTCCCGGCAGGAGAGGTCCCCACATGCCCGCACGCCCCGCGTTCCACCTGGCCGTCCCGGTCGACGACCTGGACGCCGCGCGCCGCTTCTACGGCGACGTCCTCGGACTGACGGAGGGCCGCTCCAGCGACCACTGGGTGGACTGGGACCTGATGGGCCACCAGCTGGTCACCCACCTCGCGCCCGGCGGTGCCGTCTCGGCCGGGGACAGCGAGGTCGACGGCCACGCCGTGCCCGTGCCGCACTTCGGCCTGCTGCTGGAGACGGAGGCGTTCCACGACCTCGCCGGGCGGCTGCGCGCCGCCGAGGTGGCGTTCGTCATCGAGCCCTACCGGCGGTTCGAGGGAGAGGCCGCGGAGCAGTGGACGATGTTCCTCCACGACCCCGCCGGGAACGCGCTGGAGTTCAAGGCGTTCCGCGACCCCTCCCAGGTCTTCGCCCGATGAGCCGCACGGAGGGCGCCGGCCGCCTCGACGGGGCGGGCGAGATGCCGGAGGTACGGCGGGTCCTGGTCACCGGCGCCTCGCGCGGGATCGGGCGCAGCGTCGCCCGGGCGTTCGCGGCGCGCGGTGACCGGGTGGCCGTCCACTACGCCACGCGACGCTCCGACGCCGAGGAGACGCTCCGGCTGCTGGCCGGCGACGGTCACGCGCTGGTCCCGGGTGACCTCGGCGAACCGGAGGCCGCCCCGGCGATCGTCGAGGCGGCGGTCCGGGCACTGGGCGGCGTCGACGTCCTTGTGAACAACGCGGCGCTCGCGCCCGCCCCCGGCAACCGCCATCCGGTCCAGGAGACCTCCTACGCCGACTGGCGGCTGGCCTGGCGCCGGATGACGGACGTCAATCTGCTGGGCGCGGCCGATCTCACCTACTGCGTCGCCCGTCACCTCATCGAGCGGGGCGCGCCCGGCCGCGTGGTCAACATCGGCTCGCGCGGGGCGCACCGGGGTGAGCCCGACTTCCCCGCCTACGGCGCGAGCAAGGCGGCGCTGCACGCCTTCGGGCAGTCGATGGCGCTCGCCCTGGCCCCGCACCGGATCGCGGTGACATCGGTCGCGCCGGGATTCGTGGCGACGGAGCGGCAGGCCGCCAAGGTGTCGGGCCCGGAGGGTGAGGCGCTGCGGCGGCAGAGCCCGTTCGGGCGGGTCGGCACCCCCGAGGAGGTGGCCGCCGCCGTGCTGCACCTGGCCTCGCCGGAGGCCGAGTGGAGTTCCGGCGCGGTGCTCGACCTCAACGGAGCCTCGCACCTGCGGAGCTGAGGAACTGAGAACTGAGGAACTGAGGAGCTGAGGAGCCGAGAAGCGGAAGAGCCGAGGGGCTGACGGGCCCGGGCCCGTCAGCCCCTCGGGCCCGTCCTCGTCGTTCGCTTTCCGGCTCAGCGCGAACCGGCCGCCGCCTCGGCGGCGTCCGCGCCGGCGGTGGCGCGCCCCTGACCGGGCAGTGGGCGGGGCGCCAGCCAGCGGGGTACCCCGCCCAGCAGCCGTACCAGCCGCGCCGCCTCGGCCCGCAGCCGGTGCGCCTCGGCCTCGGGCTCCACCTCGGCCAGCGCGGCCAGCGCCGGCGCCGCTCCGACCAGATAGCCGATCTCCTCGCACAGCCGCAGCGACTCGGCGAAGTGCTCCCGGGCCTGGCCCGGGTCACCGCCGAGGACGGCCAGCGAGCCGAGCTGCCGGGTCACCGAGGCGCACAGCAGCTTGTCGCCGCGTGCGGTCGCCTCCGCGAGGGCGCGGCGGTAGGACGCCTCGGCGTCCTGCGGGCTGTCGGTGAGGTGCTGGGCCATCAGTCCCCGGCGGTAGTCCAGCAGCGGCCGGTCCGGTCCGGACGGCTCCAGCAGCGCCGCCGCCCGGCCCAGGGCCGAGCGCGCCTCGTCGGTGCGGTCCCGGACGTCGAGGTGGGTGGAGGCGTAGGCGAGATGGCCGCGCTCGCAGGCGGCGATCCCGCGCTCGGCGTCGGTCAGCGGCAGCGACTCCGCGGCGCGCAGGGCCTCCTCCGCTCGGTCCCATCCCTCCGAGGTGAACAGGCACCGCTCCACGTGGAGTTCCACCTGGCGCAGCGCGGCGCCGTGGTGGTGCGGTACGAGCGGCGCCAGCAGTCCGGCGGCCTCCTCCCAGCAGCCGCGCGAACGCAGCCGCCAGACCGCCCGCGTCAGCGGGTCGCCCCCCTCGGGCCAGACCGTACGCAGAATGGCGGTATCCGCCACGTGCCCTCCCCAGGCGCTTCTTCGAGCCGATGGTGCTTGGTCACACGGTGTCGCCGTTGCATCTCAGCATGAACACGGGCGCCGGGCCAAGAGGCGCGAGTGAACGGATTCACAATCCGGTGCCCGGCGTGGTCGTCGGCACCCGCCCCGAACGGCTCAGCAGCGGGTGCGCGGCGGCGCGGCGCCGGGTTGGCTGGGTCGGGTCCGTCCCCGCACGCCGAACGGCGCGGGCGGCGAACGGAGTGACGCCGTGTCACGGCCGCCACGTGCCCGGTACCCGGTCCACGCCGGGAGCCGGCCCCGCGACGGGGCCGTGGCGCACACCGTCCGGCCCCGCCACAAGGGCCGGGCGGCCGGACGGCACGACGCGGAAGAGGTGCGGCGGATGTACTCAGCACACGGAGGCGGCGGCGGGGGAGGCGGCGGCAACGACGACGCTCCGCGCCGGGGTGGCTTCCTGCACGAGGTGCGAGAGGCGGTGACCCTCCGGGCGGCGCTGCTGGTGGCCGGTGTCCTCGTGCTCCAGCTCGGCTTCATCCTCTCCTACGTGGGCGCCTTCCACGAGCCCACGCCCCGCGACGTGCCGGTGGCGGTCGTCGCGCCCGACCCGGTCCACGAGCAACTGGTGCGGCAGCTGGACGCGCTGCCCGGCAGCCCCGTCGACCCCGGCCACGAGGCGCGGGACGAGGCGGCCGCCCGCGAGCTGATCGACCGCCGGGAGATCGACGGGGCGCTGATCGCCGACCCCTCCGGCGCCGGCGACACCCTGCTGGTCGCCTCGGGCGCCGGGTCGGCCCTGGCCCAGGCGGTCACCGAGGTGTTCGAACAGGTCGCGCGGCAGCAGGACCGCGAACTCGACGTCGAGGACGTGGCGCCCGCCGCCGCCGGCGACAGCCGCGGCCTGACCGCGTTCTACCTGGTCGTCGGCTGGTGCGTGGGCGGCTATCTGTGCGCCGCGGTCCTCGCCATCAGCCGGGGAGCCCGCCCCGCCAACACCGCGCGCGCCGTCATCCGCCTGCTGGTGCTCGCCGTCTACGCGCTGGTCGCCGGTCTCGGCGGTGCCGTGATCGCCGGGCCGGTACTCGACGCGCTGCCCGGCGGCGTGCTCGCCCTGGCCCTGGTGGGGGCGCTGGTGGTCTTCGCCACGGGAGCGACGACGCTCGCCCTGCAGGGGCTGCTCGGCGTGGTCGGCATCGGCGTGGCGATCCTGCTGGTCGTGGTGCTCGGCAACCCGAGCGCCGGGGGCGCCTACCCGGGACCGCTGCTGCCCACGTTCTGGCGTGAGATCGGGCCGGCACTGATCCCCGGCGCCGGTACCTGGCTGGTGCGCTCCGTCGCGTACTTCGACGGGCACGCCGTCACCGGGCCGTCGCTGGTCCTCGCGGCCTGGGGCGTCGCCGGCGCTGCGGTGACGGTCGTCGCCGCCGGGGTGCGCGGCGGCCGTACGGGGGAGCGTCCGGCCGCCTCCGGAGGCTGAACCGCACCGGGGCCGACGGACGGGCGGCGCGCGGCCGTCCGGTGAACGGGCCGTCCGGTGACCGGGCGGGCCGGCGACCGGGCGGGCCGGTACTCAGCCCGGGCGCATCCGCAGCGCGAGGAAGAAGTCGAACCTGTCCTCCAGCCGGGTCAGGTCGCGCCCCGTCAGCTCCTCGATGCGGCCGATCCGGTACCTGAGGGTGTTCACATGGACGTGCAGCCGCCGGGCGCACCGCGTCCAGGAGGCGTCCTCGGCGAGGAACGCCTCCAGGGTGCCCACCAACTCGGCCCGGTGCCGCCGGTCGTAGCCGTGGAGCGGGTCCAGCAGCCGAGCGGTGAAGGCCCGCCGCACGTCGTCGGGGACGAAGGGGAGCAGCAGCACGTGGGAGGACAGCTCGTCCGGGCCGGCGCCGCGCACCGGGCCGGTCCCGGCGGCCGCGGCACGCCGGGCGTGGCGCGCCTCCTCAAGCGCGCCACGCAGCCGGTCGGCGGCCGGCACGACGGCGGACAGGCCGACCGTCAGCCGCCGCCGGTCGCCGAGCACGGCGCCCAGCGCCTCACGGGCACCGTCCAGCAGGGCACCCGGCGTCAGCGCGGTGGTGGGCCTCAACGCGGCCGGTGCCGGCCCGGTGGCCGGTCCGGCGCCGCTGCCACCCGGTGGCACCGGGACCAGCGCGACCGCCTCTCCCTCTCGCCACTCGGCGACGCCGGCGGCCCACGGGCCCTCGTCCCGGAAGGCCAGCAGCTCCTCCAGCAGTACCGCCGCCTCCCGGAGGTGCGGCGCCGCCCCGTGGAGCGGGACGGACGCGGCGGGGCCGTCCGGTGGCGGCGAACCGTTTGGCTCCAGGCGCTCCAACCGTGCGCTGACCACCTGCCAGTGGTGGCCCCCGGGGTCGGCGCCCGTGACGCCCTCGGCCCGGGTGAGGTGGCGCAGCGGTGCGGCGAGGTCCCGGGCCGTCCCGCCGGCGGACCCCAGCAGTTCCACGACCTCGCGCGCGGCTCGGCGTCGCGGCGCACGGGCGGCTTCCGCCCGCAGCCGCCCGGCGCCCAGCAGCCGTGCGGCGCCGGTCAGCAGTGCCGCCCGTTCCGTCGGGTGGCCGGTGTCGGGGGTGTTCGCGGCCCCGCCGTGCGGGCCGGTGTCGCCCGGGTCGCCGACATCGCCGGCCACCAGCAGCGGCCACGGCCCGGGCCCTCCGTCGGCCGCGTCGTCGGCGGCCACGGCGGTCACCGTGTAGCGGGCGGCGCCGGCCGTCACGGGCCGCGGTGCCGGGCCGTTCCGTCCGCCGGGGGCGGGCGGCCGAGCGGCGGCGGCGATCGAGCCGAGGACGGCGTCCGGCGGCAGCGGTGTGCGGTGGGAGGCGGCGATGACCCGGCCCAGCGGGCTGAGCAGCCATGCGGGGGCGTCCAGTCCGGAGGCGAGCAGCTCCAGGACGGCGGCCGGGGCGGCCCCGGCCGGACCGTCGGCCATCAGCAGCCGGTGCCGGTCGATGACGGCGGCCAGTTCACCGGCCCGCCCGGGGGAGGTCCCCCGCGTCACATGGTCGGTGATCGACGCGAAACTGACCGACTCGGACACCGCGAACAGCGGCAGCCCGTGGGTGCGGCAGGCGGCGACCAGGTCGGCGGGTACGGGGCCGGACTCGGCCTCACCCGCCGCCAGTGCGGTCACCCGGGCGGCGGCCAGCCGGGCGACGAACGGTTCGGAGTCCCCGGGGGCGCGGCGCCAGGCGAGTCCGGTGAGCACCAGCTCTCCGCCGGAGAGGTAGCGGCAGGGGTCCCGGAGGTCGGTCGTCATGACCGCCCGGACCTCGTGGTCGAGGCGGTCCTCGCCGTGCAGCAGCCGCAGGCCGAGGGTCTCCGTGGCGAGCAGCGTACGCAGTCGCATGGGGCGCCTCGGTCTCCTCGGATGGCTGAGTGCGGTTTCCGGCGCCGGACGCGACGGGGCCGTGCGGGTCGCGGCGGCCTAAGAGGGCACCGTCTCTGTACGAAAGTACAAGAAGCGGCCCGCCGGGCGCCGCCGGCTTCGGTGGTTCGATGACTGCCGCCACGCGCCGGTGGTGGGCTCTACTGGAAGCGGCCCGTGCCGCGCCGCCCCCGGCCCGGGCCGCTTCCAGTAG
>NZ_BHZI01000152.1 GCF_004305975.1 Streptomyces otsuchiensis | reverse complement strand
GGGTGGGCGCGCCGGGCGACGGCCGGAGCCGCCGCCCGATGCGTACCCCAGGCGCGGCGGGACGACGCGCCGGGCGGGGTTCAGCGGCGCGGGACGCGCAGAATCAGTGCGTCGCCCTGGCCACCGCCGCCGCAGAGCGCGGCCGCGCCGGTGCCGCCGCCTCGGCGGCCGAGTTCCAGCGCGAGGTGCAGCACCAGCCGGGCTCCGGACATGCCGATGGGGTGACCGAGCGCGATGGCGCCGCCGTTCACGTTCACCTTTTCGTGGGACACGCCCAGGTCCTTCATCGACTGCACGGCGACGGCCGCGAACGCCTCGTTGATCTCGATCAGGTCGAGGTCGGAGACGGTCAGCCGTTCCTTGGAGAGCGCGTGGTCGATGGCGTTCGACGGCTGTGACTGGAGCGAGTTGTCCGGCCCGGCGACGTTGCCGTGCGCGCCGATCTCCGCGATCCACTCCAGGCCGAGCTGTTCGGCGCGGGCCTTGGACATCACGACCACGGCGGCGGCGCCGTCGGAGATCTGCGACGAGGAGCCGGCGGTGATGGTGCCGTCCGCGGCGAACGCGGGGCGGAGCCGGGCCAGCGACTCGACGGTGGTGTCCGGCCGGATGCCCTCGTCCTCGCTGACGATCACCGGGTCACCCTTGCGCTGCGGCACGTGCACCGGGGCGATCTCGGCCTCGAACAGGCCGTTCTTGCGCGCGGCGGCGGCCCGCTGGTGGGACAGCGCGGCGACCGCGTCCTGCTCCTCGCGGTCCAGCCCCAGCCGGGTGTTGTGCTTCTCGGTCGACTCCCCCATCGCGACGGAGTCGAAGGCGTCGGTCAGACCGTCGTGCGCCATGTGGTCCAGCAGCTCGATGGCGCCGTACTTGTGCCCGGTGCGCGAACCCGGCAGCAGATGCGGGGCGTTGCTCATCGACTCCTGGCCGCCGGCGACGATCACGTCGAACTCGCCGGCGCGGATCAGCTGGTCGGCGAGGGCGATGGCGTCGAGACCGGAGAGGCAGACCTTGTTGACGGTCAGCGCGGGCACGTTCATCGGGATACCGGCGTGCACGGCGGCCTGTCGCGCGGGGATCTGGCCGGCGCCGGCCTGGAGCACCTGGCCCATGATCACGTACTGCGCCTGGTCCCCGGTGATTCCGGCGCGCTCCAGCGCAGCCTTGATGGCGATGCCGCCGAGCTGGGCACCGGAGAAGGACGACAGCGAGCCGAGGAGCCGGCCCATCGGTGTCCGGGCGCCCGAGACGATCACTGAGGTGGTCATGGTGCGGCTCCTAGGGACGCAGTGAACGAAGGTTCACTGCGAGGGTACTGAGCGGCCGGATCACGGTCACCGGCCGGTCGATGTGACGGTGCGCACGTTGCGCGGTCACGGATTGCGCGGACGCCCGCCCGGCGGTGGACTGGACGGATGCTGACACGTATCGATCACATCGGGATCGCCTGCCGGGATCTCGACGCCACCGTCGAGTTCTACCGTGCCACCTACGGCTTCGAGGTGTTCCACACCGAGGTGAACGAGGAACAGGGAGTCCGCGAGGCGATGCTCCGGATCAACGGGACCGACGACGGCGGCGCCTCCTGGATCCAGCTGCTGGAACCGGTCCGCGAGGACTCCCCGGTCGCCAAGTGGCTCGCCAAGAACGGCGAGGGCGTCCACCACATCGCCTTCGGCACCGACGACGTGGACGGCGCCGCCGCCACCGTCGGGTCGCGTGGGGTCCGGGTGCTCTACGACGAGCCGCGACGCGGCTCGATGGGGTCACGGATCACCTTCCTGCACCCCAAGGACTGCCACGGCGTCCTCACCGAACTGGTGGCCTCCCCTACCCCCGCACCCCCACAGCGGCAGGGCCCCCCGGCCACCGCCTGAGCCCGCCACACCCCGGGCCGGCCACACCCGGGCCGCCTCGGAGCCGGCCGGAGGGCACCCCGGCGCCGGCCGGCGGCACGCGCCGGCCGGGGCTCCGGTGGTCACGGACCGGACTCTCCCCACTGACTCGCGCCGCACCGGCCGGTAGAGTGGCGGGGCCGGGGCGCTGGGCTGCTCGCGCTGTCCCGGATTCGGCCGATGAGCCGGCTGCCGCACCGGGCACAACCTGGGCGAATCGCCGGATCTCCACGACAACCACGGGACGGATGGGACCGCGGAGTGCGGGACTACGACCGCAACGAGGCTGACGACGCCCTCTCGCAGTTCGAAGCCGAGATGAAGCGGCTGAAGAAGGAGCGGGACAAGGCGGTCGATCACGCCGACGACCTCGGTTACCAGATCGAGGTACTGCGCTCCAAGCTGCATCACTCGCGGCGCGCGCTCTCCCTCCGGCCTGCCTACGGCGACGCGCACCATCACGCGGAACAGGTGCTGCGCAACGCGCAGCACCAGTCCGACCAGATGCGCATCGAGGCCGAACACGAGCTGCGCGAGGCGCGTTCGCAGAACCAGCGCATCCAGCAGGAGCAGTCCGAGCTCCGCTCCCGCATGGAGAGCGAGTTGCACGCCGAGGCCGTCTCGCGACGGCAGCGGCTGGACGAGGAGCTCTCCGAGCGCCGGGCGACCGTCGAGGCCCATGTGACGGAGAACGTCGCCTGGGCCGAGCAGGTGCGCTCCCGCACCGAGGCGCAGGCCCGGCGGCTGATGGAGGAGACCCGCGCCGAGGCGGAACGGACCATGGCGCAGGCGCGGTCGGAGGCCCACCGCGTCACCGAGGAGACCCGCCAACGGCTCAGCTCCGACGCCGACTCGGCGCGTTCGGAGGCGGAAGAGCTGGTCCGCCGCGCCCGCGCCGACGCCGAACGCATGGTCAACTCGGCCCGCGAGCAGGCGCAGAAGGCCAACGAACAGGCCACCGTGCTCCGTTCGACGAGCACCAGCGAGGCGGAGGAGCGGCGCCGCGAGGCGGCGGCGCTGACCCGCCGAGCGGAGGAGCAGGCCGCCGCCGCCGAGGAGGCGCTGCGGTCGGCCCGCGAGGAGGCCGAGCAACTCGTCGCCGAGGCGACCGAGGAGGCCGACAAGCGCCGGGCGAGCGCGGAGGCGACCTACGAACAGCGCGCCGCGACCGCCAAGGCGGAGATCGCACGGCTGGTCGGCGAGGCCACCCAGGACGCCGAGGCGCGCAAGCAGGAGGCCGAGCAGGCGCTGACCGAGGCGCGCGAGAAGGCCGAGCAGCTGCTCGCCGAGGCGACCGAGCAGGCACGAGCCCGCTCCGCCGAGGAGTCGGCCAACCAGCTCGCGGAGGCCGCCCGGACCGCTGAGGAGGTCCTCAACAAGGCGGCGGACGAGGCTCGGGAGACCACCAGGGCCGCGGCCGAGGAGGCCGAACGGCTGCGCACCGACGCGGAGTCGGAGGCCGACCGGCTGCGCGCCGAGGCGTACGACACCGCCGAGCAGCTCAAGGGCGCCGCACAGGACGACACCAAGGAGTACCGCGCCAAGACCGTCGAACTCCAGGAGGAGGCACGGCGGCTGCGCGGCGAGGCCGAACAGTTGCGGGCGGACGCCGTCACCGAGGGCGACCGCATCCGATCCGAGGCCCGCCGCGACTCGGTCCAGCAGATCGAGGAGGCCGCCGGCCGCGCCGAGGAGCTGATGGCCAAGGCCAAGGCCGAGGCGGAGGAGACGCGTTCGGCCGCGACCAGCGAGGGCGAACGGGTCCGCACCGACGCCATCGAGCGCGCCACCGCACTGCGCACCCAGGCCGAGGAGGCGCTGCGCAAGGCCCGTACAGAGGCCGAGGAACTGCTCGCCGACACGGTGCGCCAGGCCGAGGAGGCGGAACAGGCCGGGGCCGAGGCCGCGCGGCAGCTGCGCGAGGAGGCACAGGAGGCGGTCCGCCAGGAGCGCGAGGCGGCCGCGGCCGATCTCGAACGGCTGCGCACGGACGCCGAGTCGCGGGTCACCGCGGCCGAGGAGGCGCTGGTCTCGGCGCGCGAGGAGGCCGAACGGCTGCGCACGGAGGCCGCGGCGGAGGCCGAGCGGACCCGCGAGGACGCCTCGGAACAGGCGCGTGCCCTCGCCGAGTCCACCGAGGCCGAGGCCCGGCGTCAGCGCGAGGAGGCGGCGGCGGACGCCGCCCGCTACCGCTCGGAGGGCGAGGAACTCGCCGTGCGGCTGCGCGGTGAGGCGACGGCCGAGGCGGAACGGCTCCGGGAGGAGGCGCGCCTGGCGGCCGACCAGGTGCGGGCCGACGCGGACGCCGCGGCCGAGCGGACCGCCGGGGAGGCGGCCGAGGCACTGGGCGCCGCCCAGGAGGAGGCCGGCCGGCTGCGCCGGGAGGCCGCCGGACTGCTGGAGGAGGCCCGCGAGGAGGCCCACCAGGAGCGCACCCGCGCCCGCGAGCAGTCCGAGGAGATGCTGGCGTCGGCACGGAGCACCGTCGAGGAGGCCGAGCAGCGCGCCGAATCGCTGATCGGTGCCGCCGAGGCGCGCGCCCACGAGATCAGGGACGCGGTGGCCGGGCTCCGCGAGGAGGCCGAGCGCGACATCGCGGCACTGCGGTCCGAGGCCGAGCAGGAGGTGGCCCGTACGCGCCGTCAGTCGACGGAGGAGAAGGAGGCCGCCTCCGCGCTGGCGGAGCGGACCATGCAGGACGCCATGGCCGAGTCGGAGCGGCTGCGGACCACCGCCGAGGAGGTCATGGACCGCGCCCGCGCCGAGGCCAACACCCTGCGCGACACCGCCCGCGAGGACGCGGCGCAGCGCCGGACCGAGGCCGCGGAACAGGCCGACGAACTGATCGCCAAGGCGCAGGAGGAGGCGCTGCGCTCCACCACCGAGGCGCAGGAGGAAGCGCTGCGCGTCACGACCGAGGCGCGCGACGCGGCCCAGCGCACCACCTCGGAGGCGCAGCAGGAGGCGCTGCGCATGACGGCCGGCGCCGAGGAGCAGTCCGACACCATGGTCGGTGCCGCGCGGCGGCAGGCGGAGCGGCTCACCGAGGAGGCCCGCGCCGGGGGGCGCGCGGCGGTGGAGAAGGCCCGCGCGGACGCCAACACCCTGCTGGAGGAGGCCCGTCGGGACGCCGCCGCGATAAGGGAGCGGGCGGAGGAACTGCGCGAGCGCACCGAGGCGGAGGCCGCCGAGCTGCACGAGCGCTCCCGGCGGGAGTCGGCCGAGCAGGCCCGCGCCGCGGGCGAGCGGGTGGACCGTCTGGTCCGGGCCGCCGAGGAGCAGCGCGAGGAGGCCAGGGCACAGGCAGAGAAGCTGCTGAGCGACACCGACACGGAGGCCGGCAAGGTCCGGATCTCGGCGGTGAAGAAGGCGGAGTCGCTGCTGAAGGAGGCGGAGGCCAAGCGCTCCTCGATCCTGAAGGAGGCGCAGCAGCTGCGGGCGGACGCCGAGCAGGAGGCGGCGCGCACGATAGAGGACGGCAAGCAGGAGCTGGACAAGCTCTCCCGGCGCCGGGCCGACATCAACGCCGAGATCGGCCGGGTCCAGGACGTCCTGGAGGCGCTGGAGTCGTTCGAGTCGCCCGGCGGCGGCAAGGGCGGCAAGGGTGCCAAGGGCGGCGGCAAGGACGCCAACGGGGGTGGCTCCGGCAACGCGGTGGGCGCCGGTTCGGGTTCGGGCGGCAAGCGCTCGGGCGGTTGACGGTCCGGTGGTTGACGGTCCGGTGGGGCGGGCGGCGGGAGCGGTGCGCCGGCGCGCGGAGGCTTACGGCTGCCGGGCACCGGATGGCGCACGCTCCCCGCGCGGGCGCGCGGTACCGGAGCAGCGCCCGGCGGACGCGCCACACCTTCGGCAAGACCACTCGTTCGAGGGACCGGCCGCACATTCTCTTCGGAGAAGTCGCCATCGGCTCGATGACACGCCGGTTCGCCCCCTAGGATTCACCCGAGGGCTGTTCCGAGTGTGGTCCGGCCGGGCGCACTCCGACAGCCACTCCGTCCGCCTCACCCGTCTCATCCGACAGGAACCCCATGAGCGATCCATCCTCCCCGTACGGCTTTGAGTTCGTGCGGCGCGGCTACGACAAGATCCAGGTCAACGAGCGCATGGCCGCGCTGAACTCCGAGCTCAAGGACAAGCAGTCGAAGATCGACACGCTGAACGCGCGTGTCACTGAGCTGTACGCCCAAGAGGAACAGATGCAGGAGGCCGAGCCCTCCTACGCCGGCCTCGGCGCGCGGGTCGAGAAGATCCTGCGCCTCGCCGAGGAGGAGGCCAAGGACCTCCGTGAGGAGGCCCGTCGCGCCGCCGAGAAGCAGCGCGACCTGGCCGAGCAGCAGGCGCAGCAGGTGCGCAAGGACGCCGAGTCCTACGCCTCCGACGCCAAGGCCCGCTCCGAGGCCGAGGGTCAGCAGATCGTCGACCAGGCCCAGAGCAACGCCTCGTCGCTGCGCGCCGACGCGGAGAAGGACGCGCAGTCCAAGCGCGAGGAGGCCGACGCCCTCTTCGAGGACACCCGCGCCAAGGCCGCGCAGGCCGCCGCCGACTTCGAGACCAACCTCGCCAAGCGCCGTGAGCAGTCCGAGCGTGACCTCGCGGCCCGGCAGGCCAAGGCCGAGAAGCGGCTCGCCGAGATCGAGCACCGGGCGGAGCAGCTGCGCCTGGAGGCCGAGAAGCTGCGCACCGACGCCGAACGCCGCGCCCGCCAGACGGTGGAGACCGCGCAGCGCCAGGCCGAGGACATCGTCGCCGACGCCAACGCCAAGGCCGACCGCGCCCGCAGCGAGTCCGAGCGCGAGCTGGCGGCGCTCAAGAACCGCCGCGACTCCATCAACAACCAGCTGACCAACGTCCGCGAGATGCTGGCCACGCTGACCGGAGCCCAGGTCGCCGCTTCGGCGAGCATGATCGACGACTCCGACGAGGCCGAGAGCGAGGACTCCCTCTCCAAGGGCGTTCCCGCGCAGCAGAGCCGCTGACCCGTTCGGGGCCACCCCACCCGGCCCCGTTCATCCGGTCGGACCAACGCCCCTCGCCACCGATGGCGGGGGGCGTTCGCTGTGCCTAGCGTCGTCCCCATGATCGAGCTGGACGGGCTGACCAAGCGATACGGCCACAAGACGGCCGTCGACCACCTGACGTTCTCGGTGCGGCCCGGGATGGTGACCGGCTTCCTCGGGCCGAACGGGGCGGGCAAGTCGACCACCATGCGGATGATGCTCCGACTGGACTATCCCACCAGCGGGGACGTGAGGATCGACGGCCGCCGCTACGACGAGCTGGACGAGCCGCTGCATTCGATCGGCGCGCTGCTGGAGGCCCGTTCGGTCCACCCGGGCCGCACGGCGCGCAACCATCTGCGCTGCCTGGCGCAGTCCAACGGCATCCCGGAGCGCCGGGTGGACGAGGTGCTGGACCTGGTGGGTCTGTCCCAGGTGGCGGACAAGCGGCCCAAGGGATTCTCTCTGGGCATGGGTCAACGGCTGGGCATCGCCAGCGCGTTGCTGGGCGATCCGAGCATCGTCATGTTCGACGAGCCGGTCAACGGTCTCGACCCGGAGGGCATCCACTGGATCCGCACCATGATGCGGCAGCTCGCCTCCGAGGGGAAGACGGTCTTCGTCTCCAGCCATCTGATGAGCGAGATGGCGCTCACCGCCGACCACCTGGTCGTGATCGGACAGGGCCGGCTGCTGGCCGACACCTCGATGGAGAGCTTCATCCGGGAGAACTCCCGCAGTTATGTGCGGCTGCGCTCCCCGGAGCAGGAACGGCTGCGGGACGTGCTGACGGCGGCCGGTCACCGTGCCGTGCCGGCGGCCGACGGCAGCCTGGAGGTCGACGACGTGGACCCGGCGCCACTCGGCGAGCTGGCCGCGGCCGAGCGGTTGACCCTGCACGAGCTGAGCCCGCAGCGGGCCTCACTGGAGGAGGCGTTCATGCGGTTGACGCACGAGTCGGTGGAGTACCAGGCCCGCAGCGGGCTCCCGCCCGGCGAAACCGGCCCAGGAGACGGCGCGGGCTCCGGCGGTCACGCTGCGGATGGTGGCGCGCCCGGAGGTGGCGCGCCCGGAGGCTGGGGCCGGGGTGCCGCCCCCGGGTGGGGCGAACAGCGACGGCCCGGCCGGGGTCGTGGGGGCCGCGACGGGATGAGTGAGGGCTGAGCCATGGCGAACACCGGCAGAGTCGTGCGATCGGAGTGGACGAAGATCCGCTCCGTGCGCTCCACCCTCTGGACGCTGGCCGCCGCCGTGGTGGTCACCGTCGGCCTGGGCATGCTGATCTGCCTGCTCGTGCGCAACACCTTCGACGACCTCTCGGCGCGGGACCAGGTGGCGTTCGACCCGACGATGACCAGCTTCGCCGGGATGACGCTCGGTCAGCTGGCGGCCATCGCGTTCGGCATCCTGGTGATCTCGAACGAGTACAGCACCGGGATGATCCGGGCGTCGCTGGGCGCGGTGCCGCAGCGCGGTGTGCTGATGGCGGCGAAGGTGGCCGTGGCGACGGTGCTGGTGCTGATCGTCGGGATGATCATCGCCGTCGCCTCGTACTTCGCGGGGCAGGCGATCCTCGGCTCGTCCCTGAGTTCCTCCATCGGCGACCCGGGCGTGCTCCGGGCGGTGGTCGGCGCCGGCCTCTACATGACGCTGATCGCGGTCTTCGCGATGGGCGTGACCTGGATCCTGCGCAGCCCGATGCTCGCGTTCGGCATCCTGATCCCGTTCTTCTTCATGATCTCCAGCATCCTCTCGGCGGTCGCGGCGACCCGGAAGATCTCCTACTGGCTCCCCGACCAGGCCGGTTCGATGATCATGTCGGTGGTGGAACCGGTGAACGACCGGCCGTACGGACCCTGGGGCGGCATGGCCGTCATGGGCGCCTGGGTGGTGGCGGTGCTGCTGGCCGGCTACCTCGTCCTCAAGCGCCGCGACGCCTGATCTCGGCGACGGGTCCGGGCCCGGGCGGCCTCCCCCGGGCCCGGTAGGGTGCGAGGTCTCACGGGGGCCGGCGACCGACTGACCGCGCCCCCGACCCACGCGACCAGGGGCGGACGATGATCGAGGCAGTCGGCCTGACGAAGAGCTACGGCTCCAAGACGGCCGTGTACAACCTGAGCTTCCAGGTGCGGCCGGGCCGGGTGACGGGGTTCCTCGGGCCGAACGGCGCGGGCAAGTCCACCACCATGCGGATGATCCTCGGTCTGGACACGCCGACCGGCGGCAGCGTCACGGTGGCCGGGCACCCCTACCGGAAGCTGCCCAACGCCCCGCGGACCGTCGGAGCGCTGCTGGACGCGGGCGCCAAGCACGGCGGGCGCAGCGCGCGCAACCATCTGCTCTCCCTGGCCCAGCTCTCGGGGATACCCGCGTCCCGGGTGCACGAGGTGCTGGAGATCGTGGGCCTGCGGGAGGTCGCGGGCAGGCGCTCCGCCGGCTTCTCCCTGGGCATGGGCCAGCGGCTGGGCATCGCCGCCGCGATGCTGGGCGACCCGCAGGTCCTGCTCTTCGACGAGCCGGTCAACGGGCTGGACCCCGAGGGCATCCGCTGGGTGCGGGACCTCATGAAGCGGCTGGCCTCCGAGGGGCGCACCGTCTTCGTCTCCAGCCATCTGATGAGCGAGATGGCGCTCACCGCCGACCATCTGATCGTGATCGGGCGCGGCCAGCTCATGGCGGACATGCCGGTGCGTGACTTCATCGTGCAGAACTCCACCAGCTTCGCGCGGGTGCGCACCGCGGACGCCGCGCACCAGGGGTCGCTGGCGGCCCTGCTGACCGAGGCGGGCGGCCAGGTGCTGCCGGAGCAGGACGGCGCGCTGAAGGTCATCGGCCTGGAGCTGCCGCGCATCAGCGATCTGGCGTACGGAGCGGACGTCCGCCTGTGGGAGCTGTCGCCGCACCACGCGTCGCTGGAGGAGGCGTACATGCGGATGACGCAGGGTGCGGTCGACTTCCGCTCCAGCGACGACCCTCGGGGCGCGGGCTCAGGCGAGGGCATGGGCATGGGAGCGGGCATGGGGGCGGGCTCAGCCATGGGCGCGGGCACGCCGGGGCCGCCGCCGGGCGCCCAGCCACCCCCGGGTGGGTACGCGCCGCACGCCGGATACCCGCCGCACGCCGGCCACGCGCCACTGCAGCCCGGCGGGATGCCGCAGCAGCCCCCGACCTACGCCCAGCCGCAGGAGAACGCCCGATGAGCACCCCGCCGCCACCCGCCGGCCCGCCGCAGCAGCCGGCACCGCCGTATCCGCCACAGGCCGCTCCCGCGGTGCCGCCCGTCCTGCCGGGGCAGCCGAATCCGCCGGTCGCCGCGCAGGGGCAGCCCGGCCCTTCCGCCCACGGTCACCAGTCGGCGCCGCCCGAGTGGCAGTCCGCTCCGGCGGCGCCCTACGCCGCGCCGCCACCGCCCCCCGGTGGTTCCGCCGGGCACGCCGCACCCTGGGGCGCCCCCGTGGCACAAGCGGGCGCGGGGTCCGGCGAGGGCTACCGGTCGCCCATACCGGTGCGGCGCACGCACCTCGGTCAGGCGATCGTCGCGGAGTGGACCAAGATCCGCTCCGTGCGCTCCACCGTGTGGACGCTGGTGGCGACCCTGGCGGTCACCGTCGGCATCGCGGCGTTCGTCGCCGCCGCCGTCGCGGCCGCCGACGAGCAGGGCATGCCGCCGACGGTGCCGGGCCTCATCGGCATCATCCTCGGGCACATCGCGCTGCTCACCTTCGGTGTGCTGGTGACGTCGACCGAGTACACGACCGGCATGATCCGCACCACGCTGACCGCCGCGCCGCGGCGGGGGCGGATGCTGCTGGCCAAAGCGCTGGTCTTCTCGGTCATCTGCTTCGCGACGGTGGCCGCCGCGCTGGGCCTGGCGAAGGTGCTGACCGAGGGGATCGTCGGCGAGACCGAGGCGTCGGCCGAGGTCACGGCCGGCGCGTGGACGGACGCGATCCTCGGGGTGGCGCTGTATGTGACGCTGCTGGGGCTGCTCGCGCTGGCCATGGGGGCGCTGCTGCGGAGTTCCGCGGGGGCGATCACCGTGATGCTGGGCTTCGTCCTGCTGCCCACCATCGCGGCGCCGTTCATGTCGCTCGCGGAGAGCATGCGTGATCTGGCGGACCTGGTCGCCGAGTTCTCGGCGATCGGTGGCCTCTCGGCCCTGTCGACCGGCTACAGCACCAGCTTGGAGTACGACGGCTGGCCGCAGACGGCCTTCCTCGCCGTCGTCACGGCCGCGGCGCTCGCGGGTGCCTACGCGCGGCTCACCAGCTCCGACGCCTGACGGCGGCGGACGGCGCGGGGCCGGGCGCGCGGAGGCGCCCGGTCCCGCCTCGTCGCGTACTGCCGCGCTCAGTAGCGGGGGGCGTTGCGGGACCGCTGGGGGCGGGTCCCGCGTCGGTCCCTGGCGTTCCAGCAGGCGCGGTGCCAGTGGCGCCGGTCGTCCACCGACCGCTGTTCCCAGGCCACGACGTGCCCGGTGCCCGGCGGGATCAGCTGGTCGCAGCCGGGGCAGCGGTAGTGCTTGCCGGAGGCGCCGGTGACCTGGCGCACCACCCATTCCTCGCCCTGCCAGCTCTCCGTGCGCTCCAGGCCGTAGCGGTCGTGGTCCTCCGGTCGCGCGTCCTGCCGGGGACGGCCGTGCCGGTGGTTGCGCCGGGGAGACAACTGGGCACCTCGATCTCGCAGGGCGCCCGTCGTGGCGCCGTCGGACTCCAGCGTACGCAGTGACCGGCGCGGGGTGGCGGTAGCGCGCGTTCGCACAGAAATCTCCGTGTGCGCCGTGCCTTTGGCACGTGTCAGGCGTTAATACCATCACCGGATGATGCGCCGTGGCGGCGGGGAGAGGGGCAGCGAATGCGGGTAGGTACGTTCGTCCTGGCGGGTCAGTTCCCAGGCCAGCGGCACGACGAGGTGCTGCACCGGGTGGTCCGCTCCGCCGAGGCCGCCGAGGAAGCCGGACTCGACGCGGTATGGCTGGCCGAGCACCACTTCATGCCCTACGGCGTATGCCCGTCCGCCACCACCCTCGCCGCCTACCTCCTCGGCCGCACCCGCGGCATCGGCGTCGGCACCGCCGTCAGTGTCCTCTCCACCCAGCATCCCGTCGCGCTCGGCGAGCAGGCGGCGCTGCTGCACCTCACGTCGGACGGCCGCTTCACTCTCGGCGTGGGGCGCGGCGGTCCCTGGATCGACCTGAAGGTCTTCGGCACCGGACTGGCCGCGTACGAGGAGGGCTTCCCCGAGTCCCTGGACCTGCTGCTGCGCTGGCTCAGGGAGGACGAGGTGGGCGCCGACGGGAGCCGCTTCCGCTTTCCCGCCGTACCGGTGGTGCCCCGGCCGGACACCGGCCCGGAGGGCTCCGGGCCGCCGGTGGTGATGGCCTGCACCTCGCCGCACGGGGTCCGCCTCGCGGCCGAGCGGGGGCTGCCCATGCTGCTGGGGATGCACGCCGGTGACGAGGAGCGGGCGGAGATGGTGGGGCTGTGGCGCCGCACCGCGCTGGAGTCGGGCGCCGACCCGCAGCGCGTCGCGGAGGCCGAACACGTCGCGGCGGGGGTCGTCCAGATCGCCGACAGCCAGAGCGAGGCGGTGCAGGTACTGCGCCGGTCGCTGCCCGCCTGGCTGCGTCCGGGCCTGGCCGCCTACCGCACCGTCGACGGTCGCGAGCGCACCATGCGGGACGCGCTCGCGTACACCGAACTCCTCTGCGAGCTGCACCCGGTCGGCCCGCCGCAGCTGTGTGCGGACCGGCTCGCCGCCACCGCCGAACGCACCGGCATCCGCCGTTTCGCGCTGCTGGCGGAGGGGTCGGGCACATTGGACGGCACCGAGGAGACCATTCGCCGGCTGGGTGGGGAGGTCCTTCCGTTGCTGCCGGACGTTCCGGCGCCCGGTGCCGTCACCCCGCGCACGGGTGAAGGGGAGACGGCACCGCTGCCGGCCGCCTCAGCGTCCGGTCCGGCCGGGGATTCGGTCAGCAGTCACGCAGCTCCGGTGACTGGTTGAGCAGCTGGCCTCGGATCGAGGTGAACTTGGTGTGCCGGTCGTCGGATTCGGGGCCGGTCGGGAAGACCGCGACCCGATGGCAGTTCTGAAAGGCCAGCCGCACGCCGAAGTGGCGCTCCAGGGAACCGCGGATGGCGTCGCTGGCCAGGGCACGCAGCAGCTGGCCACGGGCCTGCTCGTCCGGCGGCGGGGTGGTGTTGTCGGCGAACTCGCCTCCGTCGACCTTCAGTTGCGCCACCAGCGAGCTGATCATCTCCCAGGCGAAGGGCAGGGAGGTCCGTACGCAGTCGACGAATGCGGCCTCGTCGACCTCTCCTCGCTCGGCCTGCTCCAGCAGGGCAGGCGTGACATCGAGCGACATGTCGTTTCTCCTCTCGAGATCCCCGGGTGACGGGATCTGGCGGATGGAACGCGGGGTGCGCCGCTGCGGCATGATGTGACCGGTTGCGTTCGGACGGCGACATCCTCGTGGTGCCAAGGTATGCCGATTGGCCGATCATGTCAGTGGTATGCGCATATAGTCAGCCAATTGCAAACCGATTCATTACCGGGCATATGAGCGGCCCGGCGAAATGCGGAGGCGGCTTCGCGCGCGGCGCCCCGGTCCAGTAGCGTGACCGACCATGCGCCTTGTCATCGCCCGCTGTTCCGTCGACTACGCCGGCCGGCTCACCGCCCATCTGCCCTTGGCCCCGCGCCTGATCCTGGTGAAGGCGGACGGTTCCGTCTCCGTCCACGCCGATGACCGGGCCTACAAGCCGCTCAACTGGATGTCACCGCCGTGCACCCTCAAGGAGGGCACCGAGAACGACGTCGTGGTCTGGACGGTGGTGAACAAGGCAGGCGAGAAACTGATCATCACCATGGACGAGGTCCTGCACGACAGTTCCCACGAACTCGGCATCGACCCTGGCCTGGTGAAGGACGGTGTCGAGGCCCACCTCCAGGAGCTGCTCGCCGACCGCATGGAGACCCTCGGAGAGGGCTGGTCGCTGATCCGGCGCGAATATCCCACCGCCATCGGGCCGGTGGACATCCTCGGCCGTGACGCCGACGGCGCCACCGTCGCCGTCGAGATCAAACGGCGCGGCGAGATCGACGGCGTGGAACAGCTCACCCGCTACCTGGAACTTCTCAACCGCGACCCCCACCTGGCTCCGGTCAAGGGCGTCTTCGCCGCCCAGGAGATCAAGCCGCAGGCCCGGGTACTCGCCACCGACCGTGGCATCCACTGCGCCGTGCTCGACTACAACGCGCTGCGCGGCATCGAGGACGACAAGCTGCGGCTGTTCTGAGACGTCGCCGCCGCGACCGGAGACCGGTACGCGGCGGCGACGGCGGGGGCCGCCGACCGGTTGCCGCGCGACTATGCCGGGCGGCGTGATTCCGCGCCACCCGGCCGACGGATCACGCCGCTTCACGCACCCCAGGACTGACGCGCACCGGCCGCCCGGCCGCGCCCCACAGCGCGCGCGGAGCACTCCCGCGCGCCGCACCGGCCCCCCGGGTACGCCGGTGGCACGGGAGAACGGTGACGTACGGCGCGAGCGCCGCGCGGCACGCCGGCCCCGGCCGCCCGGTGATCGGTGAGTCGGCGAGTTGGGCCTCGGCCATCGGCGGTGGTCGGAGGTCGGCCGGCCGTCCCGGAACGGCCTCGGCGGAGGTGCCGGCGTCACGCGCCGGGAACGGTGCGTCCGCTCCCGGACACCTGTCGCGACGTACCCCTCAGACCGACATGTCCGGCGAGGTCGGGCCGGCTGTCGGCGTGCCGCCGTCCGTGCTGGTGGGCGTCGCCGTGGGAGACGACGGATCGGTCGGGTCCGGGCCCGGGTCCGTCGGGTCGGGGTCGGTCGGGTCGGGGTCGGTCGGGTCCGGATCGGCCGGGTCGGTGGGCTCCGGCGGATCGGTGGGTGAGGGGCTGGTCGGGTCCGGGG
>NZ_BHZI01000151.1 GCF_004305975.1 Streptomyces otsuchiensis | reverse complement strand
CGCCCGGCCCGTCCCCGTCCCGTCGCACTCGTGCGGCGCCATGCCTGGAGGAATGCCATGACCGCCCCGTCCACCCCCGTCCCCGGCGGCAGCGACACTCCCGCCGGCGGTGCCGCGCGGCTGCGGCCCCGCCGCTCGTGCCTGGCGGTGCCGGGCAGCAACCCGCGGTTCCTGGAGAAGGCGCAGTCGCTCCCCGCCGACCAGGTCTTCCTGGACCTGGAGGACGCCTGTGCCCCGGTGGCGAAGGAGGGCGCGCGCCACGCGGTGGTGGAGGCGCTGAACGAGGGCGACTGGACGGGCAAGACCCGCGCGGTGCGGGTCAACGACTGGACCACGCACTGGGCCTACCGGGATGTGATCACGGTGGTCGAGGGCGCGGGCGAGCACCTGGACTGCGTGATGCTGCCGAAGGTGCAGGACGCCCGGCAGGTCGCCGCGCTGGACATGCTGCTGACACAGATCGAGAAGGGCATGGGGCTGCCGGTCGGCCGGATCGGCATCGAGGCGCAGATCGAGAACGCGCGCGGTCTGGTCGAGGTGGACGCCATCGCGGGCGCCTCGCCACGGCTGGAGACGGTGATCTTCGGCCCCGCCGACCTGATGGCCTCGGTGAACATGAGGTCGCTGGTGGTCGGGGAGCAGCCGCCCGGCTACCCGGCCGACGCCTACCACTACATCCTGATGCGCATCCTGATGGCCGCGCGCGCCCACGACCTCCAGCCGATCGACGGCCCGTACCTCGCGGTCCGCGACACCGAGCGGTTCCGGGAGGTGGCCGGCCGCTCGGCGGCGCTGGGCTTCGACGGCAAGTGGGTGCTGCACCCCTCGCAGATCGAGGCGGCCAACGAGATCTTCTCCCCCTCGCAGGAGGACTTCGACCACGCGGAGCTGATCCTCGACGCCTACGCGCACGCCACCTCGGCCGCCGGCGGCGCCAAGGGCTCGGTGATGCTGGGCGAGGAGATGATCGACGAGGCGAGCCGCAAGATGGCGCTGGTCGTCTCCGGCAAGGGCCGCGCCGCGGGGCTGCGGCGGACCTCCCGGTTCGAGCCACCGGTGGACTGACCACGCTTCCCCGACGCAGCGCCGTTCGTCACCCCGGGTGCACGCCCGGCGCCGCGTCGTGTCAGGACACGCCGCCCGCCGGACACTCTGTGTGACTGGCCGAGAGTTGACGGTTCACCGTGATCATGGCCGGGTAATGGCCGGAGGAGTGCCGCGAACCGGGCTGAACGCACCCATGGGGACGTTCCGCGTGGCGGAAAGTCCACCGCCCGGCCTGCAGTTATGGAAGCGGCCGATGCGACAGCTTGCTCCGTTACCCCTGACAGCCGATAGCATTCCTGGTGATCGCCCGTATTTCCGGGCGCGATCCCCTCCCGCTACGAAGGTCTCCCATGCCCCACCGCTCTCTCTCCGAAGAATCCGGCCGAGTGCGTTTCGCGCGCGGTGCATCCCCGTGGGTGCTGCCGACCGTCGCCACCGCGGCCGTCAGCCTCGCCAAGGCGCGGCGTTCCGGCCGCTGGGCCGCGGTCGCGGTGCCGACGACGGTGCTCGCGGCCGGCATGCTGTGGTTCTTCCGCGACCCCGACCGGGAGATCGCGACCGGCCGGGTCATCTCCCCGGCCGACGGGGTGGTGCAGTCGATCATGGAGTGGCCCGACGGCCGGACCCGCGTCGCCGTCTTCATGAGCCCGCTCAACGTGCACGTCAACCGGGCACCGGTGGCGGGCACGGTCTCCTCGCTCCAGCACATCCCCGGCGGCTACGTCCCCGCCTTCAACAAGGAGAGCGAGAACAACGAGCGGGTCGTCTGGCACTTCGACAGTGAGCTGGGCGACATCGAGATGGTGCAGATCGCGGGTACGGTGGCACGCCGGATCGTTCCGTACGTGCCGCAGGGCTGCAAGGTCGAACAGGGTGAACGGGTCGGCCTGATCCGCTTCGGTTCGCGCGTGGACGTCTACCTGCCCGAGGGCATCGAGCCGGCTGTCGAAGTCGGCCAGCCCACCACCGCGGGGGTGACTCGCCTTGACCGTGATTGACCGCAAGTCCCAGGACACCTGGGTTCCGGAGGACGACACGGACGATGACGACGACATGCCGCTGTCTCTGCGGCTGTCGATCGCCGACGCCCTGACCCTGGCCAACGCCACCTGTGGCTTCCTGGCCGTGTACTTCACCACCTCCGGCGTGCTGATCCCGCACCTGACCGGCACCGGTGACGTCGGCGTCGTCCGCAACAACGCCGCCACGGCGGTGCTGCTGATGCTGCTGGCCTCGATCTTCGACCTGTTCGACGGTCTGGTGGCGCGGAAGCTGCGCAGCTCGCCGATGGGCGCGGAGCTGGACAACCTCTCCGACCTGATCAGCTTCGGCCTGGCGCCGGCGTACTTCGTGCTGGTCTGGGGCATGGTCGTCGGCGACATCCACGAGCCGCTGTCCGCCCTGGCCGCGATCGTGGTGCTGCTGGCGGTGATCCTGCGCCTGGCCCGGTTCTCGTGCGTGTCCATGCCCAACGGGGTCTTCCAGGGGATGCCCTGCCCGTTCGGCGCGCTGACCGTGGTCTCCATCGTGCTGCTGGAGCTGCCGTTCGTCCCGACGCTGCTGGCGATCGTCGGTGTGGCCTGGCTGATGGTCAGCCGGGTCGAGTACCCCAAGCCGCGCGGTCCGCTGGCCGGTGCCATGCTGGCCTGGATCACGCTGTGCATGGGGATGCTGACCGCCTGGGCGTTCGACGCCCCCGGCGGCGAGCTGATGCTGCAGACCGCCTGCTCCATGCAGGTCGTGCTGGCAGCGGTGATCCCGCTGTTCGCCACCGCCCGCCGGGTCTACGCGATCCGCGACAACCGGCGCGAGTCCCGCGCCACCGCGGCGCAGTAGCCCGCGGCGGCCCCGTGGGGCCGCCACCTTCGCGACAGGGGCCGGGGCGGTCCGGGAGTGAGTTCTCCCGGACCGCCCCGGCCCTTCGCCGTGGTCGGGCACCACGCGGGACGGCCCGCGGGGCGCCCACAGCGGGCCGCGCCGCACAGCTGCCCGGGCCGCAGGCCACCGCCGGCCCACGGCCCCGCCACGGCCGCCGCGCGGGCCGGCCGTGGCGGACACACGGCGATGCCGGCCGCTCCCCCGACGGGGAGCGACCGGCATCACACGTGGCGCCGCGCCTGCTGTCAGCCGCGCGGGAAGCCCTCGGCGAGGTCCGAGACGAAGCCCTCGGCCTCGACGACCAGGCCACCGGGGGCCTCGGCGTCCGGCTTGAGGATGTAGCTCTCCAGCGAGGACGGGGCGTCGGGGGCGGAGAAGTCGTTGACGACGCCGAACCCGTTGTCGTAGGCGTTGAGTTCGCCGAAGGCGGCCGCCACGCCCTCCCGGCTGAGGTCACCCGCGTCGCAGGCGCCGCGCAGCGCCTCGGTGAACAGCTCCATCGCGCCGTACCCGGCGACCACACCCATGTCGAGCACCGCGTCGGGGAACTCCGCCGTGTACGCCTCGGCGAGGGTGGCGGGCGCCGACTCGTCGGACCCGATCGGCAGCGACGGGGCGGCGATGTAGAACTCGCCGAGCAGCGCCGGGGCCGCCTCCGTCGCCAGCAGCTGCGGGGCGAAGGCCGAGTTGTTGCCGACGATCGGGACGCCGAGACCGGCGGCCGCCGCCACCCCGGCGACCGACGCCGCCTGGCGCGGGCCCGCGCTGACGATGATCGCCGAGACACCGTCCCGGGCGAGGGCGGTGACCTGCGCGGTCATGTCCTCGTCGGTCGGCTTGATCGCCTGGCCGACGACCGTCAGCCCGACCTGCTCGGCGGCGTACTCGGCGCCTTCCAGGGCGTTCTCGCCGTAGTCGCCCTCGAAGTAGACGTGCCCGATGGAGTCGCCCTCGGAGAGCCCCTTCTCGTTCATCAGGAAGTCGATCGCGTTGATCGTCTCGATGTCGTAGGTGGTGCCGATCATGTGGATGTACTCGCTGCCCAGCAGCGACGCCGTCCAAGCCTGGGCGATCACCGTCGTCTGGTTGGCGTCGATGCTGTCCTTGGCGGCCGCGACGTAGGGCGAGCCGATGAACTGGGAGAAGCCGATGACGTCCGGCTCCAGCTCGGCGTAGAAGGTGCCCGCCTGTCCGGCGTCGTAGGCGTGGTCGCGCACCACCAGTTCCAGGTCGCGCTCGCACACGCCGCCCGCCGCGTTGGCCTCCTTGACGTACAGCTGCTGGCCCTGGGTGACGCTGGCACCCAGGGTGGCGTAGGCGGCGGTCATGTCGGTGAGGGCGCCGACGGTGATGGTGTCGTCGCCGACGCCTGGCCCGGTGACGAGCTCGTCGCCCTCGCTCGCCGTGTCGCCCGAGCCGCCGGAGCCACCGCCGCCGTCGTCCTCGGCCTTGCCGCTGCACGCCGTCAGGGTGAGCGCCACCGCCGTCGCGGCGGCCACGGCCACCGCGGGGAGTCCGCGTCGCTTGCTGTTCATCTGGGAACCTCCTCGTTCCGTTGGGTATCCGGTCCGGCCTCGCCGGCCGGGCGGCGCGCCCGTTGTCGCGCTCGCCAGGCGGCCGGCAGTCGCGCCAGTCCGCCGGGCAGGAACAGCACCGCGGCCACCACGGCTCCGCCGTAGAGGAAGCGGGAGACCTCTCCCGGGGCGAAGCCGCCGCCGGTTCCCGGCGCGGTCACCAGGGGCAGGGCCTCGCTGTAGCGGGTGAGGATCAGCGGGGTCATGGAGACGAAGGTCGCGCCGAGCACCGCTCCGCCGACCGACCCGAGGCCCCCGATGACGATCATCGCCAGGTACTCCAGGGAGAGCACGATGGAGAAGTAGGTGGGCACGGTCCGTTCGAAGACCAGCGCCAGCAGCACCCCGGCGAGGCCCGCGTACATCGACGAGATCACGAAGACCATGCCCCGGTAGCGGGCCACCGGCACACCCATGACGCCCGCCGCGATCTGGTGGTCCCGGATGGCGTTCATCGCCCGGCCGGGCCGTCCGCGCAGCACACCGCGGGCGAAGAGCACACAGCCCAGCAGCAGCACCAGGCCGACGTACCAGAGCTTCTCCATCGCCTGGAACGGCACACCCGCGACCACGATCCGCTCGGCGTCGAAGACGAAGCCGAAGACCTCCAGCCGGGGCACCACCCGGCCGTTGAAGCCACCCGTCAGGTCGTGGGCGTTGAACAGCACGTGCTGCCCGATGAAGATCAGCGCCAGGGTCGCGATGCCCAGGTAGGCGCCGCGCAGCCGGCCCGCGATCGGGGAGAACAGCCCTCCGGCCACCCCGGTGAGGAGCACGGCCAGCACCACGGCCAGCAGCGGTGGCAGCCCGAGGCCGGTCGCGGGACCGTCCGGGTCACCGGCCAGGACGCAGTAGCCGTAGGCGCCCATGGCGAGGAAGAACGCGTGGCCGAGGGAGAGCTGCCCGGTCGAGCCGGAGAGCATGTTGAGTCCGATGGCGCCGATCGCCGCCGCCATCGCCAGCAGTCCGGTCCGCAGCCAGAACGTCTCCAGGTAGAACGGGAAGGCCAGCAGCGCCAAGCCGATCGCCAGCCACACGACCGGCACCAGCCAGCGTCCGGAGCCGGCTCCGCTCCCGGCGGCCGCGGGCGGCCGCAGTCCCTCGCGCACCTTCGTCAGCAGGTCAGACACGCGACAGCTCCCTCGTGCCGAAGAGTCCGGCGGGCCGGATCAGCAGGACCAGGACCATCACCAGGTAGGGGGCCAGCTCCCCGATGCCGTTCCCCAGGAAGGACAGTTCGCTCTGGTAGCCGGTGGCCAGCGCCTGGGTGACTCCGACGGTCAGGCCGCCGACCAGGGCGCCGGTGGTGGAGTCCAGCCCGCCGATGATCGCGGCGGGGAACGCCTTCAGCGCGATCAGTCCGGTGTCGCGGTCGAGCCCGGTGGTCGGGAAGACCGAGAGGAACAGGGCGGCCACCGCGGCGAGCGCCCCGGCGACGCCCCAGGCGGACGCCGACACCCAGCCCAGCCGGACGCCCATCAGAGCCGCCGTCTCGCGGTTCTCGGCGGCGGCGCGCATCGCCACCCCCCAGGTCGTGTAGCGGAAGGCGACCAGGAACAGCGTGATCAGCGCGGCGGCGGTGACGAAGGCCGCGATCCGTGTCTGCGGCACGCTGATCGGGCCGAGCGAGACCATCGCCGAGCCCCACGGGTCGCCGTAGCTGAAGATCTTCGGCCCGATCCGGCGGGCGAACTCGGTGATCAGGACGATGTCGATCCCGATGGTGACGATCGCCAGCACGCTGTGGTCACGGCCTCGGTACCGGCGGATGACGAGGAACTCCAGCAGCATGCCCAGCGCGGCGGCACCCGCGACCCCGACGAGCAGCGCCGGCCAGAAGCCGATGTGCTCCCGGCTGAGTACGGCGAAGTAGCCTCCGGCCAGCAGCAGCGAGGCGTGGGCGAAGTTCACCACCTCGGTCGACTTGTAGATGATGACGAAGCCGAGGGCGATCAGCGCGTAGACCGATCCCAACGAGACACCGGTCGCCAGCAGTTCGAGGAAGGTGGTCATCGCGTCTCTCCCCTGTCGTCGTCGCCGGGGCCGGCCGGGGCTTCCTCGTCCCGGTCGCCTGCGGCGTCCGCGCCGAGGTAGGCGCGCAGTACGTCGGGGTCGTTCTGCACCTGCTCGGGCGGGCCGTCGGCGATACGGCGGCCGAAGTCCAGGACGGTCACCCGGTCCGCGAGGCGCATCACCACACCCATGTCGTGCTCGACCAGCAGCACCGACAGCCCGAGGCTGTCCCGGACGGAGGAGATGACGCCCGCCGCGTGCCGGCGCTCGGTGGGGGTCATCCCCGCGATCGGCTCGTCCAGGAGAAGCACCTCCGGCTCCATGCACAGCGCCCGGCCCAGTTCGACCGTCTTCTGCAGCCCGTACGGCAGCACCCCGGCCGGGTGGTCGAGATAGGGCTCCAGCCCGAGGAAGGCCGCGATCTCCCGCATCCGGTCGCGGTGCCGCGCCGCCTCGCGGGTCGCGGAGGGCAGCCGCAGCCCGGTGGCGAGGAAGCCGGCGCGGGTCAGCCGGTGGCGGCCGAGCAGCAGGGTGTCGGCCACGGTGGCGTGCTGGGAGAGCGCGAGGTTCTGGAAGGTGCGGGCGACACCGAGGCCGGCGATCCGTTCCGGCGCCATCCGGGTCAGCTCGTGCTCGCCGAGCCGCACACTGCCGGCGGCGGCGCGGTAGACACCGGAGAGGACGTTGAAGCAGGTGGACTTGCCGGCGCCGTTGGGCCCGATCAGGGCGTGGATCGAGCCGGGCGCCACGGTGAAGGAGACGGTGTCCAGCGCGGTCAGCCCGGCGAAGCGCACCGTCAGTCCGGACACCTCCAGGGCGCGCGGCGCCGCGGCGTCCGCCGGGGCCCGGTTGTCCGCGCCCGTCCCGGCGCCGGCGCTCGCGGCGCTCACGCGGTCCACCGGGTCAGCGGCGGGTGCGCGGCGACGCCGGCGTCCTCGGCGGCGATCCCGGCCGCCGCGTCGGCGGCCGCCTCCTCGTCCGCCACTCCGAGGTAGCGGCGCCGCACCTCGTCGCTGGCGGAGAGCTCCTCGGCGGTTCCGGAGAGGGCGACCTCGCCGGTCTCCAGGACCACGGCGTGCGAGGCGAGCCGCAGCGCCAGCGACGCGTTCTGCTCGACCAGCAGCACCGTGGTGCCCTGGGTGTTGATCTCACGGACCGTCTCGGCGATGCGGGCGGCCATCATCGGCGCGAGGCCGAGCGAGGGCTCGTCGAGCAGCAGCAGCCGGGGTCTGGCCATGAGCGCCCGGCCCATCGCCAGCATCTGCTGCTCTCCTCCGGAGAGCAGCCCGGCACGCTGCTGGGCGCGGTCGGCGAGCACGGGGAACAGTTCGTGGACGCGGTTGCGTGCCGCCTGCTGGGCCGCGCGGTCACCGCGCCGCCCCAGGGCTCCGGCGCGGAGGTTGTCGGCGACCGTCATCCGGGCGAAGACCTGCCGCCCCTCGGGGACCTGCACCACCCCGGCGGCGACGACGCTCGCGGCGGGTCGCCCGTCCAGCCGGGCCCCGTCGTACTCGACGGTGCCGCCGGTGACGGCGCCGCCGTGGAAGCGCAGCGTTCCCGAGAGCGCCCGCAGCAGCGTGGACTTGCCCGCGCCGTTACCGCCGAGCACCGCCGTGACCGCGCCGTCGGGCACGTCCAGGGAGACATCGGTCAGTGCGCGCACCGGTCCGTAACCGGCGTTCAGCCCCCGCACCCGCAAATCAGCGGCCCCCATCGGCCACCCCCTTCAAGCGTGTTGGGACACCACAGCACCGCGCCCGGTCGCCGTCCAGAGAGGTTCCGTCACTCGCTGCCGGTGACCAACGAGTAACCACCCGCGTTGTGCGGCTGCACAGTTCGGGCCGTGAGCACGGGCGATGTCCCCGGGGCGCCCGGCACCGGCACCGACACCGGGCGCGCCGGAACGTCCGCCGCGCGGGTGCGGCCCGGCGCGGGCGGTCGGACCTCCGCCCGACTGTCCGCGGGCCGGGGCACAATGGCCCGCATGGAGCTCACCAAACAGGGGCACTCATGCGTGCGGCTGACCAAGGACGGCCGCACCCTGGTCATCGACCCGGGCGCCTTCAGCGAGGAGGACGCCGCGCTGGGCGCGGAGGCGGTGCTCGTCACCCACGAGCACCCCGACCACTTCGACGAGGGCAGACTGCGTGCCGCGCTGGAGGCCGATCCGGCCACCGAGATCTGGACGCTGCCCGCCGTCGCCGGCCGGCTGTCCGCGGCCTTCCCCGGCCGGATCCGGACGGTCGGTCACGGCGACACCTTCCGTGCGGCCGGGTTCGACGTGGAGGTCCACGGCGAGCTGCACGCGGTGATCCACCCGGACATCCCCCGTGTCACCAACGTCGGGTTCGTACTGGACGCCGCGGTGTTCCATCCCGGGGACGCGCTCACCGTCCCGGACCGGCCGGTGGAGAACCTGCTGCTGCCGATGCACGCGCCGTGGAACAAGTTCTCCGAGGTCGTCGACTACGTGCGTGAGGTCGGGCCCGCCCGTGCCCTGGCCGTGCACGACGGTCTGCTGGGGGAGTTCGGCCACGCCGTCTACGGCCGTCAGCTCGGGCCGCAGGGCCCGGGGCTCGGGGGAGCCGAGTACACCCGGCTGCTCCCCGGGCAGCGGCTGACCCTCTGACCGTCCCGCCCGCCGCCCGCAGCAGCGTCCTCGCCACCGTCCCGCACCACACCGCACGTACCGGCCCGCCCGAGAGATCACGAGACCACATGCGCATCGCCACCTGGAACGTCAACTCGATCACCTCCCGACTCCCCCGGCTGCTGGCCTGGCTGGAATCCAGCGGCACGGACGTGCTGTGCGTGCAGGAACTCAAGTGCGGGGCGGAGGCGTTCCCGGACGGGCCGCTGCGCGACCTCGGTTACGAGGCCGCCGCCCACGGCACCGGCCGCTGGAACGGCGTCGCGGTGATCTCCCGGGTGGGGCTCACCGACGTGGTGACCGGTCTGCCCGGACAGCCGGCCTACGAGGGCACCGTCGAGCCCCGTGCCGTGAGCGCGGTCTGCGGGGGCGTCAAGGTGTGGTCGGTCTATGTGCCCAACGGCCGCGAGGTCGGACACCCGCACTACGCCTACAAGTTGGAGTGGCTGGGCGCGCTGCGCGAAGCGGTGGCGGCCGATGCCGCCGCCGGCACGCCGTTCGCCGTGCTGGGCGACTACAACATCGCGCCCACCGACGAGGACGTCTGGGACATCGGGCAGTTCGAGAACGCCACCCATGTGACCGCGCCCGAGCGGGAGGCGCTGACCGCGCTGCGCGGGACCGGCCTGTCCGACGTGGTGCCACGCCCGCTCAAGTACGACCACCCCTTCACCTACTGGGACTACCGGATGCTGGGCTTCCCGAAGAACAAGGGCATGCGGATCGACCTGGTCTACGGCAACGCCCCGTTCGCGGGTGCTGTCCGGGACTCCTACGTCGACCGTGAGGAGCGCAAGGGCAAGGGCGCCTCGGACCACGCTCCGGTAGTCGTCGATCTCGACCTCGCGGCGGACGGCGGCTGACGCGTCAGCCGTGCGCCGGGTGCGGGTGCCCGGTGCCCGGTGCCGGAGGCCGTATGCCCGTCGGCGCCCCCGGGGTGCCAGAACACAGCTGCGAACGCCGTGGCGGTGGCCGGGCGGGCGCCCCGGGTGCGACCCTGGGGGGATGAAGCTCCCGTTCCTGGACAAGTGGCGTCGTCACCCGGGCGCGGCACGGTCCGTCGGCGCCTGGTCCGATCCGGAGGGTGTGGCGCAGCTGCTCTCCGAGTGCGAACTGCTGCGAACCCGCGCCGAGACGGCGGGGCTGCGGCTGCGGGACACCCCCCGGTCGCTCGCCGAACTCGACCAGCTCCAGCCCCGGTGGCGCGAGGACCCGGAGGAGCTGCCGTGGCTGGGCAACGACGCGGGACTGTACCTGGGCACGGTCATCGTGCGCACCGTTCCGGGCACCCGCTGGGCCCGGGACGCGGAGGGCGGTCCGGTGGTGGTGATGGACTCCGGCCGGGAGATCGACGTGGTCCGGGCGGGCCGGGACTGGGCGGACTCCGGCACCCCCGAACTCTCGCAGGTGTACGCCGAGGTCGCCGAGGACTGAGCGCTCCCCGGCGGTCTGCGGGCCGCAGACCACAGACCACAGGCCGCGGACCGCCAACCGGTCAGAGGGTGTCGGCCGTCCCCTGTGGCGCGGCGAGGTCGATGGGGTACTCGAGCCGCCAGCGGTCACCGCGGATCACCGTCTCGGAGGTCTCCACGGGCCGGTACCGCTCGTCGAAGTGGGTCCGTTCGACCACGGTGACGCTCTGGCCGGGCGAACAGCCGAGGGACTCGGCCTCCGGCGTCGACGCGGGCCGTGAGCCGACGGTCTCGCGTGCCCGCACCACGCGGATGCCGATGGCGGCGAACCGGCCGGGGACTCCGCAGCGGGCGTAGGGACCTCGGTCGGGGTAGGCGACCTCGGTGCCCTCGGTCAGGGCCAGCGGTTCCCAGCTGGTGGAGAGCTGGAGCGGCCGCCGGTCCGCCAGGAACTCGTACTCTGTGCGCACCACCGGGTCGCCCGGGGTGAGGCCCAGCCGCTCGGCGACGGCCGGGGACGCGGTGCCGGCCTCGGAGACCGCCTCCCACACCAGGTGCGGGAGCCCTGCGCCGTCGTGGCCCCGGCCGGCGCCGTTGACGCTGATCCGGGCCGCCAGCGGTGTGTCCACGGCGTGCGGGGCCCGCACCAGGGTGCCGATCGGCATCCGGTCGCTGACGAAGACGCCCCGGCCGAACTGGCCCACGGCGTAACCGGCCGCCTTCAGCACGCGGACGGCGCGGTCCACCGTCTGGTCACTGGCGTCGTACGCGCGCTTGAGTTCGGTCCGCGACGGTATCCGGTCACCGACCTCCAGCGTGCCGTCGTCGATCCGCCTCCGCAGGTCGTCGGCGATCCGCTGGTACACGGGACGGGTGTCCATCCTGATCCCCTCTCGCACTCGGCCTCTCGCGTCGGCCGCGACGGGGACAGGCTACGTGACGCCGTGTCAGAGCTGCTTACTCGTGGTGAGCTTGGGCCGGGGCGTAGTGGCCTCCTTGGTGACATCTCCGATCATCTCCACCACGTCGGGCCCGTACGCCTGCGAGTTCACGACCCGCAGCAGCAGGACGAAGTTGCCCCGGGAACCGTGCTTTCGGGCCAGTCTCTGGTGGTGCTTGGCCAGATACCGGACCGCGGCCTGGTGGGTGATGGAGCGCTGTCCGCAGGCGAGGAAGACCGGCCGGCCCTCCTGTCCGGCGGTGAGCCGGGCGAGCAGCACGTGTTCGACCGATCCGTTCTCCAGCCGGTGGCGCTCGGTGCCGATGGTGAAGGCACCGCGGTCCGGTCCTGGCGCGCTGTCGGTGTTGACCGAGACTCCCGGGAGGAGGCTGTGCAGATGGGCCGCCATGCGCCGGGACCCGGTCGGGCCGCCGAGGCAGATCTCGGTCCGTTCGCCGAACCCCTGCTGCGGGGTGTCACCCGACATCACCTGGGCGTTGGCTCCACAGGCCTTGATGACCGAGGCCAGTTCCAGCAGCGCGAAGACGTCGTTGCGCGCCACCGCGCCGTCGGCGCCGGTGTCACGGCTGACCACCAGCAGGCACTCGGAGTTGTCGGGCAGCCCGAAGAACTGCTGCTTGCGGCGGAGCGCGTGCTGGTACAGGTAGCCGCGCAGGAACCAGCCGCCCGCCGCGGCGATCACCGCGGCCGCGGTGACGGCGGTGACGAGGATGACAGTGTCGTGGCTCATGGCCCGGGACCCTACCGGCGGACCACACTCGTGTTCGACCCCGGCGGCCACCGGCGGGGGCGCCGGGGCCTGTGGATAGGGTGGGCGGCCATGGACGAGAGCTGGCGCGCGGACCGGACAGCGAGCGCCCTGCGGGGCGGGAACCCCACGGTGCTGCGCAGGCTGGGAGCGGGCTTCGCCGTGATCGGCGACACCCAGTTCCTTCCCGGGTACGCGGTGCTGCTGGGTGAGGACCCGGACGTGCGGCGGCTGGCCGAACTGCCCCGCGAGCGGCGCCTGGCGTTCCTCGCCGACCTGGACCTGCTCGCCGAGGCCGTGGAGAGGGCCTGCCGTCGGCTGGACCCGGGGTTCTCCCGGGTCAACATCGAACTCCTCGGCAACTCCGACGAGTTCCTGCACGCCCATGTCTGGCCGCGCTATTCCTGGGAGCCGGCGGAGCTGACCCGCCGCCCGGTGTGGCTCTATCCGGAGGAGCGGTGGACGGATCCGTTCTTCGCCCTGGCGCCGCGCCACGATCCGCTGCGTGCCGCGATCGGCGAGGCACTGGACGCGCTCCGCCGGGTGGACACCTCGGCGCGCTGAGCGGCATCACCGCCCGGCGGGCGCGCGGCTTCGGCCCGACCGGTGCGCGGACCGGGCCCGTTCCGCGCACGGCTCCGCCCGCCACCGGCGGCTGTGCCGGGACCGGTGGCGGGCGGAGTGGGAGTGGGGCCGGGAGCGGCGGTCAGCGCACGGCGGCCGGGGCGCCCTCGGCGTGGAAGGTGCGCGCCGGGGCGATCAGCGAACCGGCGAAGTAGCGCTCGACGGCGGAGCGTTCCGAGGCGTTGGGGTAGGGGTTGGTACAGGAGACTCCGGCCGTGGAGCCGGACATCAGGCTGGAGCACGGGCCGGGCTTGATGTCGGGCAGCCCGAGGATGTGGCCGAACTCGTGGGAGGCGATCCGCACGGTGTTGTAGCCCTCGTTGACGGCCTGCCGCCCCATCCAGACGGTGCCGTTGCCGAGGCTGGTGCGCTGGGCGCGCGGCCAGCCGTTGTCGGCGACGACGCGCACGTTGGCGCGCTGGCCGGACTGGACCTGCACGAGCCGTACGTTGCTGACGGTCGCGTTCCAGGCGGCGGCGCCCTGGTGGACGGCGGAGGTGAACTCCGCCGCGCCACTGACGTCGTAGGTCACCACACGGGCGGCGAGGGTCTGCTCGCCGTCCCCCGCGGTGGATGCGGCGAACGCCTGTCCGGTGGTCCAGGTCAGTGCCACGACCAGCAGGGCGACGAGCGCCCGGGCTGCTTTGCTGGCGATCACGGTCAGCCTCCTGAGGGTGCCGGAGCGGGTGGTTCCGGCGGAGTGGGGAGAGACGGAGGGGAATCGCGGGGCATTGACGATCATGCCCATGCCATTTCCCTCTACGTGGTTGCCCAGAGCACGCTGTGCGCAACCGGCGTGCGCCCGGGACGGCGAAAACGCGCCCGCCGCACGCCCGAATGCGGGCATGCGGCGGGCGGGTACGGGCGTCGGCAGCGGGCAGGTGGAGTGGCAGCGGGCGACCTGCCAGAGATGCCCGCGGCTCCCACGCGCCGGGAGGAGTCCCGGGGGCGCTCCTCCGGCGGATCAGCCGAGCGCCGCCGCCAGTTCGGCGGCGTCCGGCGGGTTGGCCCCGGCGCGGCCGACGGTGAGGGCCGCGGCGGCGGCCGCGGTGCCCAGGACACTCTCCAGTCCGGCGGCGTCCAACGCGGCCAGCCGCGTCCGCCCGGCCGCGCCCAGCGCGCCGAGCCCGGCGAGGGCGTGCAGCGTTCCCGACATGAAGGCGTCACCGGCACCGACCGTGTCGGCCACCGTCACCGGCACCGAGGGGATCTCGCGCGTCTGCCCGGCGGTGACGGCCAGGGCGCCGTCCGCGCCCCGGGTGACCAGCACCAGGGTGGCGCCCAGCGCCACCCAGGAGCGGGCGACCTCCAGCGGGGGCCGGCCGGGATAGAGCCACTCCAGGTCCTCGTCGCTGGCCTTGGTGACGTCGCTGAGCCCCACGCACCTCTCCACCCGCGCGACGGCGGCCGGGTGGTCGCCCATCAGGTCGGGGCGCACGTTCGGGTCGTAGCTGACGGAGGCCGTTCCGGCGGCGCCGCGCACCGCCTTCTCCACGACGGAGGCACCGGGCTCGCTGATCGCGGCGATGGAACCGGTGTGCAGGTGCCGCGGCGGCTCCCCGGCCGGTGGCGCCCCGAGGCTCCACTCGATGTCGAAGCGGTACTCCGCCTTGCCCTCGGCGTCGAGGGTGGCGATGGCGGACGGGGTGCGGGAGGACCGTTCGGCGCGGACGGTGACACCCGCCGACGTCAGATGGGCGTCGATCAGACGGCCGTTGGCGTCGTCGCCGAGCTGGGTGACCAGCGTCGCGGAGTGGCCCAGCCGGGCCAGGCCGTAGGCGACGTTGGCCGGGCTCCCCCCGGGGTGCACCCGGTCGGGCTCGCCGGGGCGGCGGACGATGTCGGCGACGCACTCGCCGACCACCACGAAGGCCGAGCTCACAGCCATCACCTCTCCTGTCGAACGGACGCACCGCAGTATGCCAGCCCTCCGGCCGGCGCCCCCGGCCGGAGGGCTGGCATACTGCGG
>NZ_BHZI01000150.1 GCF_004305975.1 Streptomyces otsuchiensis | reverse complement strand
GGGCGGGCGCGGGCGGACGGCCCGGCGGCGGGCGGTGCCCCGGCGTCCGGGACGCCGGGGCACGCGGACGGCCGCCGGAACCGTGGGATCACCGGTCCCGTGAGTCCCGTGACGTCACGGGACTCACGGGACTCATGGGACCGATGAGGTCACGGCGACCGTGAGGTCACCGGTCCCGGTCCCGTGCGGCCGCCCGCGCGAACGCCGTTACGGCGTGGTGCCGTCGAGCTGCTTGGGCACGCCCAGCCTGGACAGCGGGGTGTCGGCCAGGCCCTGTGCCCGGACGGCCTCCAGCAGGCCCTGGAGCTGCCCGGTGTGCTCGCCGCCGCCGGAGATGAGGCGGCCGAGCAGTCCGGCGAGGGTGAGGTCGCGCAGACCGCTCGCTCCCATGCCGGCGAGCATCCCGGTGATGTCGTCGGTGAAGGTCGAGTTCTTGGCGTCCAGCCACGGGCCGGCCATGGCCTGCGCCCGGTCGGAGTTGTCGACGAACGCGTCCACGCTCTTGCCCGCGGAGATGGCGCCGATGAGCCGGTCGAAGAAGACGGAGTCCCCTCCGACGATGTCGATCTTGGCGTTCTCCAGGCCGGTGGCGATGAGGGTGGCCTGGGCCTCGGCGATCTTGTGGTGCACGTCGATGCCGGCGATCCGGACCTCCTTCTCCGCCTCCAGGCGCAGCCGGTACTCCTCGTGCTCCCGGCTGGCGGCGTCGAGGGCTGCCATCGCGGCGGCCTTCTCGGTGAGGCCGGTGGCCTCCGCCTGCATCTTCTCGCGCATGCCGGTCGCCTCGGCCTGCATCTTCTCCTTGAGACCGTCGGCCTCGGCCTGGAGCTGCTCGCGCATGCCCTCGGCCTCGGCGACGCGCTTCTGACGGTCGACCTCGGCCTCGGCGGCGCCGACCTTGGCGATGGCCTCGGCGTTGCGCTCGCGCACCTGGGCCTCGGCGAGACCCTCGGCCGCGGCCTCGGCCTGCTTGCCCTCGGCCATCCGGATGGCGGCCTGGGCGTCCAGCTCGGCGGCCTTGCGCCGTGCCTCGGCCATGGTCAGTTCCTCGGCGGCCCGGTGGGTGGCGGACTGCTCGGCGGCCTCGGCCGCCTTGATGTCCTTGACCAGCCGCTCCTGGGCCTCCGCCTCGGCGGTGATGATCAGGGCCTGACGGTCGCGCTCCGCCTCCTCGACGGCGCGCAGCTTCTTGATCTCCTCCTCCTGCTGCGCGACGGTCTTCTCGACGGCGATCCGCTCGCGGATGACGTCGGCGATGTCGCGGCGCTCGCCCTCCAGTTCCTTGTCCTTGGCGATGCGCTGGAGTTCGGTCTCGCGCTCGCGGGAGATGACCTCCAACTGGCGGTCCTTCTCGATCCGCTCGTTCTCCACGGCGACGACCCGCTCGCGGTTGAGCTGCGCGACGGCGACCTCACGGGCGCGGTTCTCGTTCTGGACGCCGATCTGTTCCTCGGTCTTGATCGCGGCGGTCTGGGAGCGCAGCCGCTCCTCGGCCTGCACGCGGGCGACCTCGGCCTCCTCGCGGGCGCGCACCGACTCGACTTCGCGGTTCTGCTTGATCTCCGCGTCGGCCTGACGCCGTTCGAGTTCCAGGACGGCTTCGCGGGCGTCGACGTTCTGCCGGGTGATCTCCTTCTCCTCGTTCCGCCGGAACTCGTTGGTGAGGATGTGCTGCGCGGCGGTGAGTTCGGTGATCTTCCGGATGCCCTGGGCGTCCAGGATGTTGTTCTTGTCGAGGTGGCTGAGCGGGGTCTGCTCCAGATAGTCGACGGCGACGTCTTCGAGGCGGTAGCCGTTGAGGTCACGGCCGATCTCGTTGATGATTCGCTGCTTCAGTTCGTCGCGCTTGTCGTAGAGCGCCTCGAACTCCAGCTGCTTGCCGACGGTCTTCAGCGCCTCGGAGAACTTGGCGTTGAACAGCAGCTGCAGGGTGTCCTGATTGCTGGCCCGCTCGGTGCCGATCGACTGGGCGACCTTGATGACGTCCTCGATCGTGTTGTTGACCCGGACGTAGAAGGAGATCCTGATGTCGGCGCGGATGTTGTCGGCGCAGATGAGGCCGTCACTGCCGACCCGGCTCAGTTCCAGGGTCTTGACCGAGATGTCCATGATCTCGGCCTTGTGGAGCACGGGCAGGACGACGGTGCCGGTGAAGGTGACGTCGACCTTCCGCATCTTGGAGACGATCAGCGCCTTGCCCTGTTCCACCTTGCGGAACAGGCGGGTGAGCGCGAACAGCAGCACCAAAAATATGAGCAGGCCGACGGCGATGAGCACGCCGATTCCTTGGCTGATGGGAGCGTCCATCCTGGTACGTCCTTCGTCTGGTCGAGCGGGTCGGTGGAGCGGGCCGGGCGCCGTCTGCGGCGCGGCGCGGCCGGGGTGACCGGGCGCTCAGCCGAGCGGGTCGGCGGCGGCTCCGGCCGGGGCGACGCGGAAGAAGTCAGCTTCGGCGTCGTAGTCGTAGATGAGTGCGTGGCTCCCGGCCGGAATCGGCTCGGGTTCCTCGGAACGGATGTCGATCAGCGCGGTCCCGCCGTCGGCGGCGGTGACCAGGCCCTGGCCGAACCGGCCGGGCGCGCAGCCGACGCGGACCTCGCAGACCAGGCCGACGAAGTCGGCGTTCCGGCCGGCGGAGGTGGTGTGCAGCATGCGGCGCAGCGGTTTGGCCAGCAGCCAGGTGACGTGCCAGCCGATGTAGAGCGCCAGCAGCAGGAAGCCGAAACGCACCAGGGTGTGGTCGAAGAGCACCGTACCGACGAGGCACACGAACCAGGCGACGGCGATGACCAGCGACAGCACCACGGTGACGGGGACGCCGCCGAGGCCGAGCGCGGTCATGAATCCGGTGAATCCGCCGGCCGCGCCACCGGAATCCGAGGCGTCGGTCGTATCGGCGTCGAAGATCTCACCGGCGAGTCCGGTGACGGCGGCGAAGAGCCAATAGGCGATGACCACGAGGAGTGGGAACGTGAACACGACGGCGGGAAAATCCAGCGCCGCCGAGACGAACTCCCCCATGGAACCGATCCCCCTGTCACCTGATGCGTCAGTTATACGCCACCGCCCCGCGCGATGAACCCGGTGGGGACGGCTCCGGTGCACAGTGGTGACATGTCCGTGACCTGAGGCCATGACACCGGGAGGCGGGCCGGCTCCGCGTCGCGTCCATCCGGGAAGAACACAGGTCGGACGAGTTTCCACGGGGATGAGAAGCGGCCGGATTCAGCCGCCCGGCGTGATCGCGGGCATGTGCTTTTTCCCGCCTCTTCGGCGTTCACGCTGTGATCTAGGTCATCTGGGTGCCGGGTGACGGCGTGGGCTACAGTGTCCGAAATGGTGTGCCGGGAAGCCTGGTCGGCGACGTCCTCAGTCGATCGCGAAAGGTTTCCCGTGCCCCTCTCGTACTCTCACCGAGCCCCTGTGCTGCGAGCTGCCTCACCGCCGCCGGGGATGTCGGCAGGCGATCTCCCGCCGCTCCCCGGTCACGCACCGCGGTGGGCCTGGGTGACCTCGTGAGCCTTGTTCTCCTTCTCTCCTCAGCCGCGCTACTCGCTCTGCTCGCCCCCGTCGTCGCCGCGTTGCTCGGCCCGCGGGCGGGCTGGGTCCTGGGGGGAGGGCTCGCGGCGCTGACCGCCGCCGCCGCGAGCATGTACCCGGGATCGAGTGTCCGGGCCGAGAGTCTCAGCTGGATACCGTCCATCGACGTGGCGCTCCGTCTCGAACTGGACGGTCTGTCGTACCTCTTCGCCCTGGTGGTGCTCGGCGTCGGCGCGGTCGTCATGCTGTACTCGGCCGCCTATGTGACGCGCGCGGCGGTCGGCTTCTACACGCTGATGGTCTTCTTCGCTTTCGCGATGCTCGCTCTGGTATTGGCCGACGACATCGTCGTGATGTTCGTGGCATGGGAGCTGACCACGCTCTGCTCCTATCTGCTGATCCTCCGTTCCTCCCCGGCGGCGGGGCCCGCAGCGGGACGCACGCTTCTGGTGACCGCCGCGGGCGGACTGGCGTTGCTGGGCGCGGTGGGCGCGCTGGTGGTCCGCACCGGGACCACCGACCTCGGCGCGATCCTCTCCGATCCGGTCTGGGCGGAGGACCCGCTCTTCAGCGGCACGGTGGCGGCCCTCGTCGCGGTGGCGGCGATGACCAAGGCGGCGCAGTTCCCCTTCCACGCCTGGCTGCCGGACGCCATGGTCGCCCCCGCGCCGGTGAGTGCCTATCTGCACGCGGCCGCGATGGTCAAGGCCGGAATCTACCTGCTGATGCGGTTCAGTGACGCCGCCTCCTCGACGTGGGTGTGGCCGGCCCTGCTGGTGACGTTCGGGCTGCTGACCGCGGTCATGGGGGCCGTGTTCGCCTTGCAGCGCACGGACCTCAAGGAGCTGCTGGCGTACTCCACGGTGAGTCAGCTGGGTCTGCTGGTCGCGGTGATCGGTGTCGGTACCCCGGAGGCGCTGACCGCCGCCGCGGTGCACGTCGTCGCGCACGCCCTGTTCAAGAGCTCCGGCTTCATGTTCGTCGGGCTGGTGGAGAAGAGAACCGGGACCCGGGACATCCGTGAGCTGCGCGGCCTGGCGCGGGGAATGCCGGCCACAGCGGCCATGGCCGTGCTGGCCATGGCGAGTATGGCCGGCCTGCCCCCGCTCCTCGGCTTCGTGAGCAAGGAGCTGGTCTTCGAATCCATGCTGCACGCCCCGGCGGGGCGGGCGGTGGGACTGGTGGTCGCTCTGACCGCGATGGTGGCGGCCGTCGGCACCGTCGCGTACAGCGCGCGGGTGCTGGTCACCACGCTGCCCGGCGACGGGGACCGGGTGAAGCCGGCGCGCGGCACCGTCTCGATGTCGGCGGCGGTGGCCGTGACCGCGATGGCCGGGGCCGTGGCCGGCGTCCTCGTCGGGTTCCTCGACCCGCTGGTGCTGCCTGCGGCGGCCGACGCCGCGGGCGTCCCCGAGGCGGAGATCTACGGGCTGTCCCTGTGGCACGGCCTGAACGCGGCTCTGCTGCTGTCCGCGGTCGCCGTCGCCGGGGGCGCGCTCCTGGTCTGGCGGCGCGACCGGGTGGACGCCGCTCTGGCACGGCCCCTCTTCCCCTTCACCGGGGTGCGGGCGGTCACCCGGGCCCAGACCATGATCATCGACAGCGGCCGTCGCGTGGGCGACCTCACCCGCACCGACGCCCCGGCGGCCCACCTGGCGGTACCGATCGCAGTCGTATCCGCGGTGGGCGCGTTCGCCGCGCTGTGGACGACAGGCTGGCGGACCTGGGGTGAGGGGGTGGCGCTGGCGGACGCCGGCCTGACGCTCATGCTGGTGGCCGGCATCGTCGCGGCGGTGGCGTCCCGGACCCGACTCGGCGCGGTCATGGCCGCGGGTGTCGTCGGGTTCACGGTCGCCCTCTGGTTCTTCGCGCTGGGCGCCGCGGATGTCGCACTCACCCAGCTGCTGGTGGAGATCCTGACGGTGCTCGTCATGGTCCTGGTGATCCGCAGGCTGCCGCGTGGGTTCCGGCCGCGTGCCGTGCGGCGTCGCGTGACCACCGGCGTGCTCGCGGTCGGGAGCGGTCTCGTGGCCACGGTCGGCGTGCTCGCGCTCACCGGCCACCGCCCGCTGTCGGCCGCGGGTGAGTACTTCCTGCGCGAGGCGGAGAACGAGACCGGCGGTACCAACGTCGTCAACACCATCCTGGTCGACTTCCGGGCCCTGGACACCTTGGGCGAGCTGGTGGTGCTGGGCGTCACCGCGCTTGCGATGTCCGCGCTGCTGACCGCGCGGACGCCGGTGGGAGGCTCCCCGGCCGTCTCCGGTCCCGGGCCGCTGGGCGACCCGACGCTCAACTCCGTCTTCCTGCGGACGCTCGCCAGGCCGCTGGTGCCGCTGATGCTGCTGGTGTCGCTGTACGCGCTGCTGCGTGGCCATTCGGCGCCCGGCGGCGGGTTCATCGCCGCGCTCATCGGTGCCTCCGCGCTGGGGCTGCTCTACCTCGCCGCGCCCTCGGACACCGCGGCGCCGCTGCGATTGCCCTACCTGGCCATCACCGGGGCAGGCATCGTGGTGGCGGTCGGCACCGGGCTCCTCGGGCTCGTCGACGGATCGTTCCTGCGACCGCTGCACGCGGACGTGCTGGGCGTCCACCTGACCACCGCCCTGATCTTCGACGTCGGTGTCTATCTCGCGGTCTTCGGCGTCATCCTGGCCGCGGTGAACCTCCTGGGCGTCCCCCAGGCTTCCGGCGGGCCTCCCCCGAGGCAGGACACGTCTGACACCGACCGGTCGGAGGAGGCCCCGCGATGATGCTTGCCCTGTCAGTCGGAGCGCTGGTGGCGGGTGCCGTCTATCTGATGCTCGACCGGACGTTCCTGCGGGTGGTGATCGGCTTCGTGCTGTTGAGCCACGCGGTCAACCTGACTCTGTTCGGCTCGGGTGGTCTCTTCCGGCGGGAGGAGCCGCTCGGCTCCGGCCCCGACCCGCTGGTCACCGCCGACCCGCTGCCCCAGGCGTTCGTGCTCACCGCGATCGTCATCGCCTTCGCCATCACGGTGTACCTGCTGGTTCTGGCCGTCACCGGCCGCGAGAAAGAGGACGAGGAGACGGACGCATGAGCCCCACCCTGCTACCGCTGCTGGTAGGGCTCCCCCTGGCAGCGGCCGGCACCACCGCCATGGCACGTCAGGGTGCCCGCTGGGTGCCGGGCGTCCTGGTCACCTTCCTTTCGGTCAACGTCCTCGCGGCACTCTGGCTGGTGCTCTCGACCCACACCGGCGACGTCCTGGCGCACGGCGTGGGTCTGTGGCCGGGTGGCATCGCCATCCCGTTCGTCGCGGACACCCTCTCGGCGCTGATGCTGCTCGTCACCAGCGTGCTGTCCCTGGTGTGCGTCGCCTTCGCTCTCACCTCGGAGCTGGGCACCGTGCGCCTGTTCGCACCACTGGTCCTGGTGCTGACGGCCGGGGTGAACGGAGCGCTGCTCACCGCCGACCTGTTCAATCTCTTCGTCTTCATCGAAGTGATGCTGTTGCCCTCCTACGGGCTGCTCATCCTCGCGCGGCGGGGTGAGGGGACTCTGGGCTCCGTCACCGGCTCCCGGCTGTACGTGACCTTCAACCTCTTCGTCTCGACCGTCTTCCTCGCCGGTGTGGCGTTCGTCTACGGCTCCGCCGGCACGGTCAACCTGGCGGAACTGGCCGGAGCGGCGGCCCAGTCGCCCGCGGTCTCCGCCGCCACGGCGCTGTGTCTGTTCGCGCTGGGGATGAAGGCGGCCACGGTCCCCACGCACGGCTGGCTGGCACGGACCTACCCCTCCACCTCCCCGGCCGTGACCGCCCTGTTCTCGGGGTTGCACACCAAGGTGGCGATCTACGCGATCTACCGCGTCTACGCGATGGTCTTCGAGGGTGACCAGCGCTACCTCTGGATCGGCGTGGTGGTCTTCAGCGCCACCATGGTCGTGGGTGTGCTCGGTGCGGTCGGCGAGGACACGATGCGGTCGATCCTGGCCTTCCACATGGTGAGCCAGATCGGCTACATCCTGCTGGGGGTGGCGCTGTTCACCCCGGCCGGTCTGGCCGCCGGAATCTTCTACCTGCTCCACCACATGATCGTGAAGGCGTCGCTCTTCCTGTCGGCGGGCGCCATCGAGGTCCGCGCCGGCACCGGCCGCCTCGACCGGCTGACCGGCTTCGCGAGACGGGAACCACTGCTCGCGGCCGCCTTCCTGATGGCCGCGCTCTCCCTGGCCGGCCTGCCACCCTTCTCCGGCTTCGTGGCGAAGCTGACCCTCATCCTCGCGGCCCTGGACGCGGGCCAGGTCGCGGCAGCCGTCTGCGCGATCGCGGTGAGTCTGGTGACGCTGCTGTCCATGCTGAAGATCTGGAACGCGGTGTTCGTCTCCCCCGATCCGGAGCCCGGCCCGGAGAGCCGGGAGCTGTCCTCCGGCGGACCGGCGGCACCGGAGGAGGCCGGGGGCACGGTCACCGTCGCCGCCGAGCCGACACGCGTCGGGGTGAAAGCGGCGCTGCCCGCCCTGGCCCTGGCGGTGATCACGCTCGGGCTCGGGCTCGGCGCGGAGACCCTGCTGTCGGTCGTGACAGTGGCGGCCGAGGGACTCATAGACACCGCGCCCTACGTCGAGGCGGTGCTGGGATGACGGCGTATCTGACCCTGCCCTGGCGGGTGGCCGCTTTCGCGCTCTGGTTCGCGGGGGAAGTGGTCACCTCCTCCTACGCCGTGCTCTCCGACGCCGTGACGCCCGGCTTCCGCTTCGAGCCACGCGTCGTCCGCATGCCGCTGGACTCCCGGTCCGACGCGCAGGTGACGCTCATCGCGTCCCTCATCACCCTGACGCCGGGAACCCTCACGCTCGGCGTCGTCCCGGGCACGGACGGGGCACGAGAGCTCCTGGTCCACTCGATGTACCACCACGACACAGGCGAGGCCCTGCACGACCTCCGGGACATGGAGCGGCGGATGTTGCGGGCCCTCACCGTGAAAGGCGCACCATGATCGGTCTCGACATCGCGGCGGCCTGCTGTGGGGTGGCCGTGCTCGTGTCCGCCTACCGCATCGTCAGAGGCCCGACGCCCGCGGACCGGGCCGTCGCCGCCGACCTGCTCTCGTTCTCCGTGATCGGGCTCATCGCCCTGGTGGGCACACGGCTGCACAGCGGCGCGACCATGGACCTGGTGCTGGTGGCGACGCTGGTGGCCTTCCTCGCCGCCGTCTCCCTGGCGCGCGCGCTGACCAGAGGGGTGCGCTGACCATGGTGTTCGAGGTCATCGGACAAGTCGTCGCGGTGCTGGGCGGCCTGGTCTTCGTCGCGGCGGCGCTGGGGCTGCACCGCCTGCCCGATCCCTACATGCGGACATCGGCGGTCGCCACGGCCGCGGGAATCGGCGTGGCCTTCGTCGTCGTCGGCACGGCCCTGACCGATCCCTCGCTGTCGACCGGGTTCAAGGTGGCGCTGGCCGTCGTTCTCCAGCTGGCGACATCGGCGGTCGGTGGCATGACGCTGGCCCGGGCCGCCGTGCTGTCCGGGCACGATTTCGTGCCGACGACGGACACCGCCGAACTGCGGGAGCACGGCGAGGGACCCGGCGGGGACCGGGACTGAACCGGACCGAACCGGAGGCGAGCCGGCCGCCGCGGACGCCCCCGCCCCCCGCCTCCGGTACAGGGGGTGTTTTCGGCCTCGTTGGCCGTCCGGATCAGGGACGGACCAGCAGTCGCAGTTCGAAGCTGTAGCGCGACGCGCGGTAGAGGTGTGAGCCGTACTCGACGGCCCGGCCGGTGTCGTCGTACGCGGTGCGCTCCATCGTCAGCAGCGGGGCGCCGGTCGCCTCGCCGAGCAGGGTTCCCTCATCGGCGGTCGCGGAACGGGCACCGATCCGCTGCCGCGCACTGTGCAGCGTGACCCCGGCCGCGCGCAGCAAACGGTATAGACCAGTCGCCTCCAACTCGCCCTCCCGTGGCTGGATCAGGCCCTCCGGCAGGTAGTTCCGGAGCCGCGCGATCGGCTCTCCGTGAGCCAGCCGGAGCCGTTCCACGAGGTGCACCTGGACCTCCTTGTCGAGGCCGAGCGCCGCCGCGACCTCCGGCGGCGCGATGACGTGCTCGATCCGCAGCACCCGCGTGGCAGGCCGCTGACCTGCGGTTTCCAAGTCCTCGTAGAGGCTGCTCAGTTCGAGCGGGCGCTTGATCTGGCTGTGCACAACCTGAGTACCTACCCCACGTCGCCGGATCAACAGCCCCTTGTCCACAAGTACTTGTATCGCCTGGCGTACCGTAGGCCGCGACAGGCCGAGGCGGGTGGCAAGTTCGATCTCGTTGCCCAGCAGCGAACCGGGCAGCAGCCTGCCCTGCTCGATGGCCTCTTCCAACTGCTGGGAGAGCTGGAAGTAAAGGGGAACCGGGCTGCCGCGGTCCACACTGAGCCGAAGCTCGGCTGCTTCGTTCCTCGTCATCGCCATATCTCCCGATCGTAGAGCCCGCGTTGCTCAAATGTTAAGACAACAGGTCTTTACGTCGTCCTGTCGTTATGAAACTCTCGCGAAACACTTCACCAAGGAGAAGTCTCATGAGTGTGCTCACCAGACGTGCTGTGGCGGTCACCGGCGCCGCGGCCGTGACGCTCGTCCTCGCTGCCTGCGGCGAGTCGGGTGGCGACTCCGGCTCCGGCTCCACCCTCAAGATCTCCGCGAACGCCGTGGCGGGCGGCAAGAACGAGCAGGAGGCCAAGTGGATCGAGGAGTGGGTCATACCCAAGTTCGTCGAGAAGAAGAAGGCTGACGGCGAAGAGGTCAAGGTCACCTTCGAGCCCAGCGGTGTCGACGACGAGCAGTACAAGACCAAGCTGGCACTGGACCTCCAGGGCGGCTCCGGGCCGGACATCATGAACCTGGACGGTATCTGGATCGGCGAGTTCGCCCAGGCCGGGTACATCAAGCCGCTGCCCGAGGTCGTCACCCAGGCGGACTTCTGGGACGGCTGGGACCAGATCCCCGACTCCGTGCAGAAGCTGGGCTCGTTCGAGAACGAGCGCTACGGCATCCCCGCCGGCACCGACGGCCGCGTCCTCTACTACAACAAGGACCTCTTCGAGCAGGCCGGCCTCGACCGCGACTGGCAGCCCACCAGCTGGGACGAGATGATCGAGGCGGCCGAGGCGCTCAACGGCCTCGACGGCGTCACCCCGATCCAGCTCAACGCCGGTACGGCGATGGGCGAGGCGACCACCATGCAGGGCTTCCTGCCGCTGCTGGCCGGCGCCGGCGAGCACATCTGGGACCGCGGCAAGTGGCGCGGCGACAGCGAGGCCGTGACCGAGACCCTCGCGCTCTACGAGACGATCTACGGTGACGGCCTCGGTGACCCCCTCCTCCAGCAGGAGGCCCAGGGCCGCGACAAGTCCTTCGAGCAGTTCGCCGACAACCGCATCGGCATCCTGCTGGAGGGCGACTACTTCTGGCGCAGCGTGGTGAGCCCCGACACCGGCATCGCGCCGATGGAGGACCGCGACGAGGTCGTCGGCTACGCCAAGATCCCGGCCATCGAGCCCGGCGGCGGCATCCACGGCCAGGACTTCGCCTCCATGTCCGGTGGTTCGGCGCGGGTGCTCAACCCCGAGACCGACAACCCGGAGCTGGCCTTCGAGCTGCTGACCTTCATGAACTCCGAGGAGGCCGTCAAGGCGCTGCTCGACGGTGAGGCCCGCATCACCGCCCGCACCGACGTCAACGAGGAGGTCCTCGCCGACGACCCGATGCTGAAGTTCGTCTCGGACGAGGTCCTGCCCGTGACCGCGTACCGCCCCGGCCTCGCCGACTACACGCGCGTCTCGACCCTGCTCCAGGAGGCCACCGCCGCGGTCGTCTCCGGCAGCAGCGCCGAGGAGGCCGCGGAGGCCTACCGCGGCAAGCTGGAAGGAGTCGTCGGCGGTGCCGGAAACATCACCAACTGACACCAGCACCGGCACGCTGGGCAACGGTTCGAAGGGGCGCCCGTCCGCGGGCGCCCCCGCCGCCCGCGAGTCGGGCGGCGACGCGGCCGGACTCGGCCGCCGCCGGGCGGCGGGCTTCGTCGCCCCCTCGCTGCTGCTGATCACCGCGTTCCTGCTCTTCCCCGCGCTGTGGACCATCTACCTCGGCCTGACGGACTACCGGCTCACCGGATTCGCCGCGGCCGACCCCCAGATGGTCGGGCTGGACAACTTCACCAACGCGATCGGCGACGACCGGTTCTCCAACTCCCTGGTGCTCACGCTCCAGTTCGTGCTGGGCTCCGCCGTCCTCGGCCAGGCCGTCATCGGCTTCACCATCGCCTGGCTGATGCGCAACCGCACCGGGGCGCTGCGGCGCACCGTCGAGGCGCTCGTCCTGCTGGCGTGGATCCTGCCCAGCTCGGTGATCACCTTCCTGTGGATCGCCCTGCTGGACCGCGACGGCGGAACGTTCAACGCGCTCATCAACACCCCGGGTACCGCGTGGCTGCTGGAATACCCGATGGCGTCGATCATCGTGTTCAACATCTGGAAGGGCGCCGCCTTCTCCATGATGCTGTACGCCGCCGCGATCGGTAACGTGCCGCCCTCGCACCTGGAGACCGCGCGCCTGGCCGGGGCGAGTACCTGGCAGCAGCTGCGCGACGTCGTCTTCCCCCGCATCAAGGGCCACATCCTGACCAACCTGCTGCTGATCAGCCTGTGGACCTTCAACGACTTCACCCCGTTCCTGCTGACGGCGGGTGGGCCGGAAGACCGCACCGAGATCATGCCGGTGTTCATCTACAAGATCGCGTTGCAGAGCGGTGAACTCGGCTTCGGCGCGGCGATCTCGGTACTGATGCTGCTGATCAACCTGGTGATCGCACTGGTCTACGTGCGGCTGCTCAGGCAGCGGAAGGACAAGACCGCATGACGCGCCCCACCGAACCCCACGCCACACCCGCGCCGCCGCACGACGAGCGGGGGCCGCGGGAGCAGTCCGGCGAACCCGCCACCGCGGCCGGACCGTCCCGCTCCGACGGGCCGCAGCACGCCCGCCGCGACTCGCCCGAGCGGGAGGCGGCCAAGCAGCAGGCGCGCAAGGCCGTCGCCGGCATCGGCTTCTACACCTTCATCAGCCTGCTGCTGGCGTTCTTCGCCCTGCCGCTGCTGTGGCTGGCGACGGCGCCCTTCGACAGCTCCCCCGGACTGTCGGTCTCCGTACCCGACTTCACCCTGCAGAACTTCCAGGTGATGTGGGACAACCCGTACGCGCTGCGGTCGATCGGCAACTCGATCATCCTGGCCGGCGGCACCGGCCTGCTGGTGGTCGTCTTCGCGGCGCTCGCCTCGTACGCGCTGAGCCGGGTACGGCTGCCGGGCCGGGACATGCTGCTGTACGTCCTGCTGCTGCTGTCCTCCATCGTCACCGGCACGGCCGCGATGGTGCCGCTGTTCAACCTCGCCACCGAGCTGAAGCTGATCGACTCCCAGCTGGGCGTCATCCTCATCCTCACCGGCGGCCTGCTGCCCAGCGCCATCTTCATCCTCAAGGACTTCATGGACGGCACGCCGCAGTCCTACGAGGAGTCCGCGCGGGTGTTCGGCGCCTCGCCGCTGCAGATCGTCCGGCACATCGTGGTCCCGATCGTGCGGCCGGGCCTGGCCACCATCGCCGTCTGGTCGGTGGCCCAGGTGTGGGGCAACTTCCTGATCCCCTTCCTGCTGCTGCGCTCGCCGGAGAAGTCCCCGGCAGCCGTGGTGATGTACACGTTCTACACCGAGGGCGGGCAGGCCAACCTGGCCCTGATCTCCACCTTCTCCCTGCTCTACTCCGTTCCAGTGATCCTGATGTTCCTGTTCGTCAGTTCCCGGTACGGATTCCGTTTCCACGGAGGTATCAAGCGCTGATGGCAGCCATCACCATGGGTCAGCTGACCAAGGTCTACCCGGGCGGTGTCCGGGCCCTGAACGAGATCGACCTCACCGTCGAGGACGGGGAGTTCTTCGCGCTGCTCGGGCCCTCCGGCTGCGGCAAGACGACCCTGCTGCGCACCATCGCCGGCCTGGAGGAGTCCAGCGGCGGCAGCATCAGGATCGGCGAGAACGACGTCACCAGCACCCCGCCCGGGCGCCGGGACGTGGCGATGGTCTTCCAGGACTACGCGCTCTTCCCGCACATGACGGTGACCGACAACATCGCCTACCCGCTGAAGATCAAGAAGGTCGCGGGCAGGGAGCGGACGGTCAAGGCCGCCGAGACCGCGGCCGAACTCGGCCTCAGCGACTACCTGGAGCGCCGTCCCGGCCAGCTCTCCGGCGGCCAGCAGCAGCGGGTGGCCCTCGCCCGCGCCATGGCCTGCCACCCGAAGGTGTTCCTCTTCGACGAGCCGCTGTCCAACCTCGACGCCCGGATGCGTCTGGAGGCGCGCACCTTCCTCAAGCGGCTCCAGCGCGAACTGGGCGTCACCACGGTCTTCGTGACCCACGACCAGGCCGAGGCCCTGGCGCTCGCCGACCGCATCGCGGTCATGGAGGGCGGGAAGATCCGCCAGCTGGGCACCCCCTCGGAGGTCTTCCGGCGGCCGGCCAACACCTTCGTCGCGTCCTTCATCGGCTCCACGCCGATGAACCTGCTCGACGGAGTGGTGCGGGCGCAGGGCGTCGAGGTCGGCGACCAGCTGCTGCCGGTCCCCGTCGGTCTGGGCGACCACCTCGTCGAGGGCGAGAAGGTCGTCTACGGCATCCGGCCCGAGTACCTGGGCCACGCCCCGGCGGCCGTCCCCGGCTCACTCGGCGGCGAGGTCCGCGTCGTGGAGAACCTCGGCAGCGCGCAGCTGGTGACCCTGGAGGGCTCCGCCGGCTTCGTGCAGCTCGTCGTCAACGAGGACACCCCGGTGGCCATCGGTGACCACGGCTACGCCGTGCCCCGTCAGGACCGGGTGCTGCTCTACCGCGACGGTGACCTGATCACCGGCGGCGCCGACCCCTCGGGGCTGTCCGCCGACGCTCCGAGCCTCGCCAAGGGCCCGGCGTGAGCGGCGACGTCACCGTCCTCCGCGGTCGCTGGTCCCTCCAGGACCGGCTGGACGCGATCCTCCGGGAGCTGCCTTTCGAGGTGGCTCCCGGGGCCGCGGGCATCACCGTGGAGCTGGAGTTCGACCGGGAAGCGGGCGTGCTGGACCTCGGCTGCGACGGGGCCTCGGCCTTCCGCGGCTGGTCCGGCGGCGCCCGCGACACCTACACCGTGACCCCCGAGTGGGCCACCCCCGGCTATCTCCACGGAGAGCTGGAACCCGGCGTCTGGAACGTGCTGCTGCGGCTGCACCGCGTCCCGCCGGGCGGGCTGGACTACACGGTGCGGATCACCACCCACACCACTCCCCCGCCCCGGCCTCCGGCAC
>NZ_BHZI01000149.1 GCF_004305975.1 Streptomyces otsuchiensis | reverse complement strand
CCCGAGGGATGAGGGAACGGGGGACACGGGGGAACGGGTTCGCGCCTGGGGAGTCGCGGGCCACGGGGAAAGGGGACGAGGGGTCCGGCCGACCGGGGGGTTTGGCCGGACCACTCGTCCCTTGCCGCGTGCCGTGGGGAACGCCTGGCGGGTGCGGCGCGGACGCCGTGCGCCCGCCGCCCTTCGCCGCGGCGCGTACTCGCCTCAGGCCGGCAGCCGTCCGCCCGTCTCCGTGACCGGCGCCGCCGCCTGCTCGACCACGCGGCCGCCGGCGCCCGGGCCGTTCGCGGCGGCGGTCAGCCGGGAGATCCGCCGCAGTGCCTCGTCCCGGCCACAGCAGTGGGCGCCCATCGAGACGTTGCGCGTCACGATGGCGCGCTCCGCCCGCAGCAGCGCCCAGCCGCGGCGCAGCAGGAACCGCAGCGGCTTCCGGCTTTCCCGCACGTCCCGGGCCAGCCGGCGCCGGAAGGTGGTCAGCGGGTGGTTGCACAGGCAGATCGAGTCCGCGAGCAGTCCGAGTTCGGCGCATGCCTCGCCGATCTCGGCGGCGAAGATGCCCTCCGCGACGAAGAGCGGCGCGCCCTCCAGCCGGAAGTCGCGGCTGCCGGTGCGGGCGCTGCGCGCGAGGGAGTACTCGGGGATGCGCGCGTCGCCGTCGGCGCACAGGGTGCGGAGGGCGGCGACGGCGTCGGCGCTGTTCCACGACTGCGGCGCGTCCCAGTCCGTGCCGGCGCCCGAGGCGAGCGGCGGCAGCGTCGGGTCGTCGCCGTCCTTGTAGAAATCGTCGAGCCGCAGCACGGGTAGGCCGGTGCGGGCGGCGAGCCGGGACTTGCCGGACCCGGAGGGGCCGGTCAGCAGGATCACGCGGGCGGGGGCGCTGGAAGTCACGGGCACCTATTGTCCCGTATCAACCGTACGGGTGAACCGGCGAGGTGTGACCGGCCCCGAATCCCCACATTCGGCTACCCTCCGAGGCTGTCAGCTCACTCAACGCGTCCCCGGCAGGTTGCCTCATGCCCTCTCACGCCCGTCATGCCCGTCATGCCCGCCACGCGCGGCCCAAGGGGGCGGGTGCCCGTCGGCTGGGCATGGTGCTCGGCTTCGCCGGCACCGCGGCGGTCGCCGCGGCCGGTCCCGCCCAGGCAGCCGAACTGCTGGGCGGCTACGACCCCCTGGAGACGGTGGAGTACGTCATCGCCCCGGCGGCCGACGTGAAGCTCTACCCGATGACCGACACCGGGGTCGATCCGCTGAGCAACGGGATCCGTACCCAGGTCGCGGACTTCCAGCCGGTCGGCACCGACGACGTGACCGAGCCGCTGTTCGGCAACGGCGCCTCGCTCTCGGACGTCACCGGCCAGCTGGGCCGCGTACTCGGCCGCTGAGGCGTCACGGCGTCACAACGCCCCGGGGCGGACGGTGGGTTCACCGTCCTCCCCGGGGCGTCGCTGTCGGGCTCCGGGCTCTCGGCTGCCGCCGGGCCGTCCGCCCCGGCGGTCAGTAGGACGAGCCGCCGGCGCCCAGTCCGCCCATCGGGTGCCAGACGGTCTTGGTCTCCAGGAACGCCAGCATCCGGTCGGTGCCAGGCGTGGTCTGCCAGTCGGCCCGGGCTTCGGGGCGCAGCACCCGCTTGAGGTTGTCGGCCGCCGCCACCTCCAGTTCGCGGGCCAGCTCTGCGTCGCCCGCGGTGGCCGCCAGGTCGATCGCGTTGACGTCCTGGTGCGCGGCCAGGGGCCGCCCGATCTCCGCCGGAGAGCCGGAGAGCAGGTTCACCACTCCGCCCGGCAGGTCGGAGGTGGCCAGCACCTCGCCCAGGGACAGCGCGGGCAGCGGGGCGCTCTCGCTCGGCACCACGACGGCGGTGTTGCCGGTGACGATCACCGGCGCCAGCACCGAGACCAGCCCGAGGAACGAGCTGTCCGACGGCGCCAGCACCGCCACCACCCCGGTGGGTTCCGGCGTGGAGAGGTTGAAGTACGGTCCGGCGACGGGGTTGGCGCCACCGGCGACCTGCGCGATCTTGTCGGACCAGCCCGCGTACCAGACCCAGCGGTCGACGGCGGCGTCCACCTGGGCGGCGGCCTTCGCCTTCGACAGCCCCTCACCGGCGGCGACCTCGGCGGTGAACTGCTCCCGGCGCCCCTCCAGCATCTCCGCGACGCGGTACAGGATCTGGCCGCGGTTGTACGCGGTGGCGCCGGACCAGCCGCCGAACGCCTTGCGCGCGGCGACCACCGCGTCACGGGCGTCCTTGCGCGACGAACGCGGCGCGTTGGCCAGCCAGTTGCCCTTGGCGTCGGTCACCTCGTACACCCGTCCGCTCTCCGATCGCGGGAACTTGCCGCCGACGAAGAGCTTGTACGTCTTCAGCACGCTCAGCCGGTCAGTGCTCAAGGTAGGCCTCCAGCCCGTGACGGCCGCCCTCGCGGCCGAAGCCCGACTCCCGGTATCCGCCGAACGGCGAGGTCGGGTCGAACTTGTTGAACGTATTGGCCCAGACGACCCCCGCCCGCAGCCGGCCCGCCATCGCCAGGATGCGCGAGCCCTTCTCGGTCCACACCCCGGCGGAGAGTCCGTACGGGGTGTTGTTGGCCTTGGCGACCGCCTCGTCCGGGGTGCGGAAGGTGAGCACCGACAGCACCGGGCCGAAGATCTCCTCGCGCGCCACGCGGTGGGCCTGGCTCACGCCGAGGAACAGCGTCGGAGCGAACCAGTAGCCGTTGGAGGGCAGTTCGCACGGCGCCGACCAGCGCTCGGCGCCCTCGGCCTCGCCGGCCTCCGCCAGCTCGGTGATCCGCGCCAGCTGCTCGGCGGAGTTGATGGCGCCGACATCGGTGTTCTTGTCCAGAGGATCCCCGACCCGCAGGGTGGTCAGCCGCCGCTTGAGGGCGTCCAGCAGCTCGTCGTGGATCGACTCCTGGACGAGCAGCCGCGACCCGGCGCAGCACACCTGGCCCTGGTTGAAGAAGATGCCGCCGACGATCCCCTCGACGGCCTGGTCGATCGGGGCGTCGTCGAAGACGATGTTGGCGCCCTTGCCGCCCAGTTCCAGCGTGAGCCGCTTGCCGGTTCCGGCGACCGTGCGGGCGATCTCCTTGCCGACCGCCGTGGAGCCGGTGAACGCCACCTTGTCGATGCCGTCGTGGCCCACCAGCTCGGCGCCGGTCGCGCCGTCGCCGGTCAGGATGTTGACGACGCCGCGCGGCAGCCCGGCCTGACGGCAGATGTCGGCGAAGAACAGCGCCGAGAGCGGCGTGGTCTCGGCGGGCTTGAGCACCACGGTGTTGCCGCAGGCCAGCGCCGGGGCGATCTTCCATGCCAGCATCAGCAGCGGGAAGTTCCACGGGATGACCTGTCCGGCCACCCCGACCGGCCGGGGCGCGGGCCCGAAACCGGCGTGGTCCAGCTTGTCCGCCCAGCCGGCGTAGTAGAAGAAGTGCGCGGCGACCAGGGGGAGGTCGGCGTCCCGGCTCTCCTTGATGGGCTTGCCGTTGTCCAGCGTCTCCAGCACCGCCAGTTCGCGCGAGCGTTCCTGGATGACGCGCGCGATCCGGAAGAGGTACTTGGCCCGCTCGGCGCCCGGCAGGGCGGACCAGCCCGTGAACGCCTTGCGGGCGGCGGCGACCGCCGCGTCCACGTCGGCGGCACCGGCCTGCGCGACCTCGGAGAGCACCTCCTCGGAGGCGGGCGCCAGCGTCTTGAAGACCTTGCCGTCGGCGGCCTCGCGGAACTCCCCGTCGATGAACAGGCCGTAGGACGGGGCGATGTCCACCACCGAGCGGGACTCGGGGGCGGGGGCGTAGGCGAACACGCCGTTCTGGCCGTGGAATCCGTCGTTCGTCATGGCAGGGTCAGTCCACCGTCACATAGTCGGGACCGGAGTAGCGCCCGGAGCTGAGCTTCTGGCGCTGCATCAGCAGGTCGTTCAGCAGGCCGGACGCGCCGAAGCGGAACCAGCGCGGGCTCAGCCAGTCGTCGCCCAGGGTCTCGTTGACCATCACCAGGTACTTGATGGCGTCCTTGGTGGTGCGGATACCGCCGGCCGGCTTCACGCCGACCTGCCGGCCGGTGGAGGCGCGGAAGTCGCGGACCGCTTCCAGCATCACCAGGGTGTTCGGCGGGGTGGCGTTGACCGCGACCTTGCCGGTGGAGGTCTTGATGAAGTCGGCGCCGGCCAGCATCGCCAGCCAGGAGGCGCGGCGCACGTTGTCGTACGTCGCCAGCTCGCCGTTCTCGAAGATCACCTTGAGCCGGGCCGCGCCGCCGCTGGGGCGCTCGCAGCACTCGCGGACCGCCGCGATCTCCTCGAAGACCTTGAGATAGCGGCCGGAGAGGAACGCGCCCCGGTCGATGACCATGTCGATCTCGTCCGCGCCCGCGGCCACCGCCTCGCGCACGTCGGCGATCTTCACCTCGCGGGAGGCACGGCCGGCGGGGAACGCCGTCGCGACCGACGCCACCTGGATGTCGGTGCCGGCCAGGGACTCCTTCGCGACCCGGACCATGTCCGGGTAGACACAGATCGCCGCGGGGCTGGGGGCGGTGCGGTCGCTCGGGTCCGGGTTGCGGCCCTTGGCACAGAGCGAGCGGACCTTCCCGGGGGTGTCGGCGCCCTCCAGGGTCGTCAGGTCGATCATCGAGATCGCCAGGTCGATCGCGTACGCCTTCGCCGTCGTCTTGATCGAGCGGGTGCCGAGGGCGGCGGCCCGGGCGTCGAGCCCCACCGCGTCGACTCCGGGCAGCCCGTGCAGAAAGCGGCGCAACGCCTGGTCGGAGGCGGTCACGTCCGGCAGAGCGGGAGCAGCAGAGGGTGGCATGGTCACCAGGGGAGCATATCTACGCGCGTAGCCACATGTCATCCCCCTGTGGTCGGGCGGCTCCGGAGCGGCCCGGGCGGGGGCGGGCGCCGGGGTGCGTGGTGGTCGCGAGCCGGTCGTGGGCGGGGTCGCGAGCGGGGTCGCGGGCGCCGGGAGCCCCGTTCGGGTGAGTGTCGCGAAAAACCTCGATCCCGGGGCAACGGAACCGCCGAAACCGGTGGTCTGGTGGGTGAGAGGGGGAGACGGAGTGGATGCACAGCACGAAGAGCAGTTCCGGGTGTTCGCCCTGAGTCGATGGCCACGGCTGGTCCGCACGGCCTATCTGCTCACCGGCGACCGCCACGAGGCGGAGGATCTCGTCCAGATCGCCCTGACCAAGGCGTACCGCTCGTGGCGGCGGGTCCAGCGCAGTGACAACGCCGACGCCTATGTGCGGCAGATCCTCGTGACCTGCAACAAGGACCGCTTCCGCAAGAAGCGCGTCGCGACGTGGCTGACGGCCGCCCTCCCGGAGCAGTCGGTGGCGGCCGATCCGGTCGCCAGATCCGAGGAGCGCCAGCGCCTGATGTGGGCGTTGTCGACCTTGCCCCGCCGGCAGCGGGCGGTCGTGGTGCTGCGCTACTGGGAGGACCTCCCCGAGTCCGAGGTCGCCGAGATCCTCGGCTGCTCGCCCGGCACGGTCAAGAGCCAGGCGTCGAAGGCACTGGGAAAGCTCAGAGCCGTTCTCTCGGCGGACGCCCTGACCGCCGTCCAAGGAGGATCGAGATGACCGACCCGACCGACCGCACCGACGACTCGCCCATCGAGCACAGGCTGCGTCAGCTCCTGGCCGAGGAGGCCGAGGGTGTACGGGCGACGGAGCCCCCATGCACGGACATCGTCCAGGTGGCGCGCACTGCCCGCGCGCGGCGCCGCGCGGTACTGGGCGCGAGTCTGGCCGTGCTGGTCGCCGTGCCGGGGGCCGCGGTCGCCGGCGCCGCCGTGTTCGGCAGTGGCCCGGACGCTGACCACCATGCCGCGGCGCCGGCCACCGAATCCGACGCGGGGACCGGCGATCCCGGCGCCCCCGCACCCCCGGACGACTCGGACGACTCGAGTGACGCGGACGACGGCGATGGCGGCCAGGCCGACTCCGACGGGGCCGACCACCAAGGGACCGCACGCCTGCCCGAGCACCCCGAGCGGCAACTGCTGGACGGCGTCAGCGGCGAGGAGGCCCGGTCCATCGCCGAGGATTGCCTCGCGTTCCACCACAAGAGCCAGGAGGAGTCCGCCGCGTTCGGCATGGAGATCGGCACGATGCCGGAGTTCCAGCCCGAGGACCTCACCATCCTCTACGCCTGGCGCGCCCAAGGCGGTGTCAACGTCGACATGGCCTACCAGACGAGAGTGCTCGTGGTGGCGACCGATCCGCCGGAGGGCGCAGTCCTGGAGCTCATCTGCGCTGCCGACGAGGACGGCGCGACCGGCCTCCAGTCAGCCGCGGGTTCGGTCGAGGGCCTCGGCGGTGACCAGCATGTCGACACGAGCTGGGCCGCCCGCTACGCCTCGCCCGGCGAGGGCGTCGAGGTGAGCGACGACCGGCCCCTGCGGTGGGCCAGCTTCGGGCGGGTGAGTGACGCGGTGGACCGCGTCACGGTCGAGCACGCCGGGCAGAGCCAGGAGGCGCTGATCAGCGGCGGCTACTACCTGAGCACGGGGAACATGGAGACCGCCACCCGTCAGCGCCCGGTCATCACCGCCTATGACGCCGACGGCGACCTCCTGTTCGACTCCACGACGTTGCCGGGGTGGTGACGTGCCGGTCGTGCCCCACGGCCGCCTGTGAGGGGAGGGTCGTGGGGCACGACCGGCGGTTGACGGGCCGTTCAGGGGCCCGGCAGGGGGCAGTCCGTGAACGTTGCGGGACTGATAGGTCCGGCATCCGGACGCGTCGGGCACAATCGTCCGCATGACCAGTGAGCCGGAGAAGTACGCCGACCGCGTCTACCGATCGAGCGGAGCGATCGTGGGCGGGGTGCTGCTCCTTCTCGTCGCCGTCTGGCTCGGGGGCGACGCCATCGTGCGCGGCTCCGGCCGCACGCCCGTGCTGGCGATCGCGGTGCTCCTCGCGGCCGTGCCACTGATCGTCGCCTTCTCGCTCCGCCCGGCGGTGTTCGCCAACCGCGCGGGCATCCGTGTGCGCAACCCGTTCCGCACGGTCTACGCGCCCTGGTCCCGGGTGGAGACAGTCCGTGCCGGCTACACCTGCGAGATGGTCGCGGACGGCGGCAAGTACCAGCTGTGGTCCATCCCCGTCTCGCTCCGGGCCCGGTCCAAGGCCAACCGCCACAACCAGCGGCTGGCCTCCGGCGAACAGCCCTCGCGCGGCCCCTTCGGTGTCGGCACCGCCAACACCTCGGACACCAGTGAGCGTTCGGCGCCCTCCGACGCGGCGGTGAGCGAACTCAAGGAGCTGGGCCGCCAGAACAGTGACCGTCCGGACGCCAAGGGGCCGGTCGCCGTCACCTGGGCCTACGAGCTGATCGTGCCCGCTGCCCTGGGCGTCGTCGCCGTCCTGATCCTCTGGCTCTCCGCCTGACCGGTCTTCCGCCTGGCCGGGCCTCTGCCTGGTCTGACCCCGCCTGATCTGACCTGACCGGGTTGCCCCGGGTGCCCCCGGGGCCCGGCATGCGATGAACCGCCCCGTCGTGGAGCTCGCAACTCGGCGGTGATGTTCGTGAAACTTCCCTAACCTTCCCTGTTGCTTCGCTAAATAGGGAAGGTTAGGGTCAATGTGTGAGTGAACGTCTCTACTCCGTTGGGGAAGTCGCGGAGCAGCTCGGGCTGCATGTCCGCACCGTGCGCAGCTATGTGCGGGAGGGGCGGCTGGCCGCCGTTCGCATCGGCAAGCAGTACCGGGTCAGGCAGTCGGATCTGAAGGCGTTCACCGGGGGGCCGGTCACCGCGACCGGCAGCGGTCGGGAGCCCGACGGCGGGCAGTGGAGCGCCGACGTGTCGAGCATTGTCGACGTCGACGGCATCGACCCCGCCACGGCCGACCGCGTCAGCACGCTGTTGACGGCCATGGCGCGCAGCCGTGGCCCGGGGGAGGAGAAGGTACGAGTGGAGATCGCCTACGACCGCGAACGGGAGCGGATGAAGATCATCGTGCTCGGCGGGCTCGCGGACACGGCCCACATGCTCGACTACGTGCAGGGGGTGCTGGAGTCGTGAGCGTCGTCTACAAGTCCGAAGCGGGCGCGGCCGAGATCCGGCGCCGCTACGAGGAGGCGTTGCGGAGCTGGCCGGTGGCGGCCGAGCAGCTGCGCGTCCCCACCCGGGAGGGGGAGACCTTCGTTCTCGTCTCCGGTCCCAGGGACGCGCCGCCGCTCGTGCTGCTCCACGGAGCCGGCGCCAACGCCACCACCTGGCTCGACGACGTGGCGGCCTGGTCCGAGCGGTTCCGTGTCCACGCCGTCGATGTCGTCGGGGAGCCCGGCCTCAGCGCGCCGTCCCGTCCGGCTCTGGACTCGGACGCCTCCGCGCTCTGGCTCGGGGACGTGCTCGACGGTCTGGGTATCGAACGCACCGCGATCGTCGGGGCGTCGCTCGGTGGCTGGATAGCACTGGACTACTCGACGCGCCAGCCGGAACGCGTTACGCACCTCGGTCTGCTCTGCCCCGGCGGGCTGGGCCGTCAGAAGACGGGCTGGCTGTTCAAGACGTTGCTGCTGCGTCCCTTCGGACGTTGGGGAGCCCGGCGCTCCACCGCGGCCGTCGCCGGTCTGCACGCGAGGGAGCACCGCCCGGTTGTCGACCAGCTGGTCTTCCTCTTCAAGGAGTTCAAGCCGCGAACCGAGCGGCTGCCGCTCTTCTCGGACGACGCGCTGGGACGGCTGACCATGCCGGTGCTGGTGATCGTCGGCGGCAACGACGCGATGTTCGACTCCTGGGACACGGTCCGCCGGGTACGGAAACGGGTTCCCCAGGCACGGATGAACGTGCTGCCCGAGGCCGGGCACGCGATCCTCGGGCAGACGGCCGCGGTGGAGCGGTTCCTCAGTGGTCTGACCACGCCCGCCGCGACCGGCGGAGACGACACCGCCCAGTCCTAGCGCCACGGAACGCGCAACGCCGTCGCGTGCCGTGGCGGCGGGACAGGCCACGCCGGGGTGGCGTGCCGCTCCGATCGGGGCGGCACGGGCCCGGGCCAGCGGAGGGGCCGGCCCGGGCCCGTGCGCCGCACTCGGTCAGAGACCGAGCGCGGCGGAGACATCCCGCTGGAGTGCGGTGATGGTCTCCGCGGCCCGCTTGCGCGCAGACGGCAGCCCGGCCGCGTCGGCGACCGTGACCACGGCCTCCAGGTAGCACTTCAGCTTCGGCTCGGTGCCGCTCGGCCGGACCACGACGCGCGCGCCCTCCAGCGTGTACCGCAGCCCGTCGGTGGGCGGCAGTCCGTCGCCGCCCGCCGACAGGTCGTCGGTGCGCAGCACCGGCAGCCCGGCCAGCTCGGTCGGCGGCTGGGCCCGCAGCCGTGCCATGGCATCGGTGATGCGGGAGAGTTCGGAGACGCGCACGGACAACTGGTCGGTGAGGTGCAGTCCGTGCGCGACGGCCAGCTCGTCCAGCAGGTCGGTCAGGGTGCGGCCGTCCGCCTTGAGCTCACCGGCCAGTTCGGCGATGAGCAGCGCTGCGGTGATGCCGTCCTTGTCGCGTACCGCCCCCGGGTCGACGCAGTAGCCGAGGGCCTCCTCGTAGGCGTAACGCAGCCCGGGGACGCGGCCCAGCCACTTGAAGCCGGTGAGGGTCTGGGTGTACGGCAGGCCGACGGCGGCTGCCATCTTCCCGACGAGGGTTGAGGAGACGATCGTGGTGGCGAATGTGCCCCGGGCGCCCTTGCGGATCAGGTGTGCGGCGAGCAGCGCCCCGACCTCGTCGCCGTGCAGCATTCGCCAGCCGGCGTCGCCGGCCACCCGGCCGTCGATCTGCCCTTCCGTCTGCTCGTCCGAGTGCCCGTCCGTCTGCCCGTCCGTCTGCCCGTCAGCCTCACCGGCCGGGTGCGGGACGGCGACGGCGCAGCGGTCGGCGTCCGGATCGTTGGCGATCACCAGGTCCGGGGCCGGGTCGCCGCCGCGCGCGGCGGCGTAGACCAGGTCCATGGCGCCGGGCTCCTCCGGGTTGGGGAAGGCCACGGTCGGGAAGTCGGGGTCGGGCCGGGACTGCTCCGGCACCTCGATGGGCGCCGGGAACCCGGCGCGGGCGAAGGCGGCGGTCAGTACCCGCTGCCCCACGCCGTGCAGCGGGGTGTAGGCGACGCGGGCGGTGCGGGGCGAGCCGTCGGTGAGGACGGCCGTGGCGCTGTCGAGGTAGGCGTCGACGATCTCCTCGCCGAGGGTGTCCCAGCCCGAGCCGGGACGGGCGATGTCGCCAAGGGGCCCGACGGAGGAGATCCGCGCGGCGATGTCCGCGTCGGCGGGTGGCACGATCTGGCTGCCGTCACCGAGGTAGACCTTGTAGCCGTTGTCGCGCGGCGGGTTGTGGCTGGCGGTGACCGCGATGCCGGCGACGGCGCCCAGGTGCCGGATGGCGAAGGCGAGCACGGGGGTGGGCAGCGGGCCGGGCAGCAGCGCGGCCCGCAGACCGGCGCCGGTCATCACGGCGGCGGTGTCGCGGGCGAAGTCGGCGCTCTTGTGCCGGGCGTCGTGACCGACGACGACCAGCGGCCGGTCCTCGCCGGGATGACGGTCGCGGAGTTCGGCGGCGATCCCGGCGGCGGTGCGGATCACGACGGCGCGGTTCATCCGCATCGGTCCGGCACCCAGTTCGGCCCGCAGTCCGGCGGTGCCGAACTCCAGCTCACCGGCGAACCGGGCGGCCAGTTCCGCGTGCGCGGCCGTTTCGGCCCCGGACCGTGCTTCCGGCCCGGCCTCGGCCTCCGCCCCGGCCCCACCCTCCGGCCCGGCCTCGGCTTCGGCGAGGAGTGCGGTCAGTTCGGCGCGGGTCTCCGGGTCCGGGTCCTCGTCCAGCCAGGCCCGGGCGCGGGCTGCCAGCGCCGCGTCGGCCGCCATCAGACGCGCTCCAGGACCTGCGAGAGCAGTGCCCCCATCTGTTTGGCGGAGTCGCGGCCCGCCTGGAGCACCTCGGCGTGGTCCAGCGGCTCGCCGGTGATCCCGGCGGCGAGGTTGGTCACCAGGGAGACGCCGAGCACCTCGGCGCCGGCCTCGCGGGCGGCGATGGCCTCCAGCACGGTGGACATGCCGACGAGGTCGCCGCCGATGGCGCGCACCATGTTGATCTCGGCGGGCGTCTCGTAGTGCGGCCCGGTGAACTGGACGTAGACGCCCTCCTCCAGGCCCGGGTCGATCTCCTTGCACAGGGCGCGCAGCCGGGGGGAGTACAGGTCGGTGAGGTCCACGAAGTTGGCGCCCTCGATCGGCGAGGTCGCCGTGAGGTTGATGTGATCGCTGATCAGCACGGGCTGGCCGGGGCGCATGCCCGCGCGCAGGCCGCCGCAGCCGTTGGTGAGCACGATGATCTTGCAGCCCGCGGCGACGGCGGTGCGCACCCCGTGGGCGACGGCGGCGACGCCGCGGCCCTCGTAGTAGTGGGTGCGGCCGAGGAAGACCAGGGCCCGCTTGCCGCCGGAGGTGCGGTAGGAGCGGATCTTCCCGGAGTGGCCGGCGACGGCGGGCGGCGGGAAGCCGGGCAGCTCGGTGACGGGGAACTCGTGGTCCGGCTCCCCGAGCGCGTCGGCGGCCGGGACCCAGCCCGAACCCATCACCAGGGCGACGTCGTGGCTCTGCGCGCCGGTCAGTTCCCGGAGGCGCTCGGCCGCTGCCTCAGCCCTCTCCACATTCTCTGAAGCGTTCACGGAGGGAGCCTAACCGTTTTTTGCCTACGCGCGTAGACCTGTGTTCGGCCACGGGTCGTGCGGGTGTCGTGTGCCGGTTGTGCCGTCCGGGCGTCGGCCGGTCGCGGCGGATGCGCGCCGCCCGGAGGGCGTCCGGCCGGCGCGGCCCGGTGGGCCCGCCGGCTCAGCAGGGGCGCTTGCGCAGTTCCATCACGTAGTCGTGCGGTGCGTCGGCGGACTCCGCCGCGTCGGCGATCTCGCCGAGGTAGCGGGCGCTGGGCAGGCCGCCCTCGTAGCCGTTCAGCACGTACACCCAGGCGGGGAGGTCGCCCTCCAGTGTGGCGACCCGCACCCGCATCCGCCGGTAGATGTCGAGGCCGACGCCCTCCCAGCGGTCCATGCCGTCCTCGTCCATCGGCGCGATGTCGTAGAGCGCGACGAACACCTGGGAACGCGGTGCCTCCACGATGGTGGCCAGCGCGCCTTCCCAGCCCATGTGCTCCCCACCGAAGGTGAGTCGCCAGTCGGTCAGCCACCCCACGCCCCGGAGCGGGGAGTGCGGCGCGCGACGCGACATCAGCCGGGCATCGAGGTTTCCCGCGTAGGCGGCGTAGAGCGACATGGTTTGAGAGTACGGGAGGCGGCCCGCGCGGGGGGTGGGCGAGCGCTACCCGCGCGCCCCACGCGCTTCCTCCGCATCGTCCCCGCGCCGCTGGCGCGCGGCCAGCGGAGGGGTGAGCGGGTGATCGCGGAGCGGGTGCGAGACACTGGGGCATGTGACTCGGATCGTGATCATCGGTGGCGGACCTGGCGGCTACGAGGCGGCGCTGGTGGCGTCGCAGCTCGGGGCGGAGGTGACCATCGTCGACCGCGACGGCCTGGGCGGCGCCTCCGTGCTGACCGACTGCGTGCCCTCCAAGACGCTGATCGCCACCGCGGAGGTGATGACGACCTTCGACTCCTCCTACGAGGAGCTGGGAATCGTCATGGACCAGTCGGCCGCCACCGGGGCGCCGGGCCGGGTGGTCGGGGTCGACCTCGGGAAGGTCAACCGGCGGGTGAAGCGCCTCGCGCTGGCGCAGTCGCACGACATCACCGCCTCCGTCACGCGCTCCGGCGTGACCGTGCTGGCGGGACGGGGCCGGGTGGAGCCCGACCAGGCCGCCGACGGCTCCCGCCGGGTGACGGTCACCGAGCCCGACGGCACCAGCCGGGAACTGGTGGCCGACGCCGTCCTGGTCGCCACCGGCGGCACGCCCCGCGAGCTGGCGGACGCCCGCCCGGACGGCGAGCGCATCCTCAACTGGACGCAGGTCTACGACCTCGCCGAACTGCCGTCCGAGCTGATCGTTGTGGGGTCCGGCGTCACCGGCGCGGAGTTCGCGGGTGCCTACCAGGCGCTGGGGTCCCGGGTGACCCTGGTCTCCTCCCGCGAGCGCGTGCTGCCCGGTGAGGACTCGGACGCCGCCGCCGTCCTGGAGGACGTCTTCCGCCGTCGCGGCATGAACGTGATGGCACGCTCGCGGGCCGCCTCGGTGGAGCGGGTCTCGGGGCCCGACGGCGAGGACCGGGTGCAGGTCACCCTCTCCGACGGCCGGGTCATCTACGGCTCGCACTGCCTGATGGCCGTCGGCGCCGTGCCGAACACCTCCGACATGGGCCTGGAGAAGGCCGGGGTACGGCTGAAGGACTCCGGTCACATCTGGACGGACCGCGTCTCGCGCACCACCGCTCCCGGCGTCTATGCGGCCGGCGACTGCACCGGCGTCTTCGCGCTGGCCTCGGTCGCCGCCATGCAGGGCCGCATCGCGATGTACCACTTCCTCGGCGGCGCGGTCGCTCCGCTGGACCTCACCACCGTGTCGGCGAACATCTTCACCGACCCGGAGATCGCCACCGTCGGCTACACCCAGGCCGATGTGGACGGCGGCCGTATCGACGCCGAGGTGGTCAAGCTGCCGCTGCTGCGCAACGCGCGGGCCAAGATGCAGGGCATCCGGGATGGCTTCGTGAAGCTGATCTGCCGGCCCGGCACCGGGATCGTGGTCGGTGGCGTCGTCGTCGCGCCGCGCGCGAGCGAACTGATTCACCCGATTTCGGTCGCGGTCGACAACAGTCTGACCGTCGATCAGATCGCAAAGGCGTTCACCGTGTACCCGTCTCTGTCGGGTTCGGTCGCGGAAGCGGCACGTCAGTTGCAGTCCCGAAAGGCCACCGAGGGCGCCTGACCGGTCCCGCCACCACACCCCTACGACGCGAATCCGCAGGTCGTGGGGGTGTGTCGTGTCTGCGCCCGGGGTAGGGACGCAGATGGTGCTACCGCCCATATACCACGTGGGGCGACCGCGTTGTGACAACTTCGGAAAATTGCCGCAACCCGCTGAAAGCAGACGGACTTTGGCGTTACGGTCGGTTCCGTGTTCGCTGCAGAACGTCGCCAGATGATCCTAGAAATGGTGCGCGCCAACGGCGCCGTCTCCCTCCGAGAGCTTGCCAGAGTCGTTCAGACCTCCGAAGTGACCGTGCGGCGGGACGTCCGCATCCTGGAGGCCGAAGGGCTGCTCGACCGCCGGCACGGCGGTGCGGTGCTGCCCGGAGGCTTCACCCGCGAGGCCGGCTTCCCGCAGAGGTCGCTCGCCGCGTCGGCCGAGAAGGCCGCCATCGCCGAGGCCGCCGCCGGCCTCGTCGGTGAGGGGGAGGCGGTGGTCGTCGGAGCCGGCACCACCACCCAGGAGCTCGCCCGCCGGCTGGCCCGCGTCGCCGGGCTGACCGTGGTGACCAACTCGCTGCTGGTCGCGCAGGCGCTCGCCCACGCCAACCGGGTCGAGGTGGTGATGACCGGCGGCACCCTGCGCGGCTCCAACTACGCACTCGTGGGCAGCGGGGCCGAGCAGTCCCTCCAAGGGCTGCGTGTCTCCCGGGCGTTCATCTCCGGTGCCGGGCTGACCGCCGAGCGCGGCCTGTCGACCTCCAACATGCTCTCCGCCAGCGTGGACCGTGCCCTGGTCCAGGCCGCCGCCGAGGTGGTGGTGCTGGCCGACCAGACCAAGCTCGGCGCCGACACCATGTTCCAGACGGTGCCGACCGACATGATCACCCACCTGGTCACCGACCAGCCAGCCCCCGACAGCCAGGCGTCCGGTCAGCTGGAGGCCCTCGCCGACCAGGGCGTCCGCATCACCGTCGCCCCTGGAGAGGGGGGCGGCCGGCAGTCCCGCAGCCGCCGGGACTTCCCCGTCCCGC
>NZ_BHZI01000148.1 GCF_004305975.1 Streptomyces otsuchiensis | reverse complement strand
ACGCTGAACGGCGTTGCGGGTGCCCTGTGCCCTGTGCGCTCCGCGCTCCCGCGCCATGACGGACAACCGGCCGTGGTCGTACGCCGTCGTACGTCGGCCGGTTGTCCGTCATGGCGCGGGAGCGCGGAGCGCACAGGGCACAGGGCACCCGCAACGCCGTTCAGCGTCGTTCAAATTGGAACTGACTCGGGTGAGCGTACAAGAGAGGTTCGAATTTGAACAACGCCGTAGGATGTCCCCATGGCGAACACGCGGTGGCTGGACGAGCAGGAGATGGCGGCCTGGACCGCCTTTCTGGAGGCGACACACCGCGTCTTCCGCGAGGTGGAGGCCCAGCTGCGCGACGAGGCCGGGCTCTCCCACCCCCAGTACGAGGTCCTGGTCAAGCTGGCCGCCGCCGGCGCCGACGGGCTGCGGATGACGGTGCTGGCCGCCTCCCTCATCACCTCCAAGAGCGGACTCACCTACCAGGTCGGCCAGTTGGAGAAGCGCGGGCTCGTCCGCCGCTGGGAGTGCCCCACCGACACGCGCGGCGTGAGCGCCGGGATCACCCCGGACGGGCTGGAAGCCCTGCGTGCCGCCGCGCCCGGTCACGCGGAGCAGGTACGCGCCGTCCTGATCGATCTGCTGGACCGCCCGCAGCTGGCCGCCCTGGCCGATGCCATGGGAACGGTCAACACCCGGCTGCGCGACGGCGGCTGACCGGCGGCCCGGCCCGCCGCCCGGCCGTGGCTCCTCTCAGGGCCGCTCCCCCTCCGGCAGGGGCCGCTCCCCCTCCGGCATCGGCAGCTCGGCGGTGACCTCGAAGCCGGGCCCGCCCCGGCGCGGCGCCGCCGTCAGCGTGCCGCCGACGCTGCGCACCCGTTCCCGCATCCCGACGATGCCGAACCCCGCCTCGGCGGTGGGCGGCCGGGCGCCGCCGAAGTCCGTGACCACCACGCGGACGACCGCCCCCTCCGGAGCCTGGTCGACCCCGACCCGCACCCGGACCCGGACCGAGGGCCCCGCGTGCCGTACGGCGTTGGTCAGCGACTCCTGCACGATCCGGTAGACCGCCGCGTCCACGGCGGGCGGCAGCGACGGCGGCGCCTCCGGAACCGCCAGCTCCACCGCGGCCCCCGCCGACTCCGCCGCCCGCACCAGGTCGGGCAGCCCCGCGCTGCCGGGCAGCGGCCCCTGCTCCGGCTCGCCCGCGCGCAGCACCTCCAGGGTGCGGCGCAGCTCGGTGCGGGCGTCGCGGCAGGTGTCGGCGATCCCGTCGAGCGCCTCCGCCAGCGCCGGGCGGTCCAGCCGGTCCGGGTCGGCGATCAGGACGTGCGAGGCCACGGCGGTCTGCACGCCGATCAGCGTGATGCTGTGGGCCAGCAGGTCGTGCAGGTCACGGGCGATCCGCAGCCGTTCCTCGGCGACCCGCCGGGCCGCCTCCTCCTCGCGGGTACGTTCCGCCCGTTCGGCACGCTCGGTCACCGCGGCCACGTACTCCCGCTGGATGCGCATCGTCTCGCCGAAGACGAGCACCACCAGCACCCAGCCGGCGGTCTGGAACATCGCCAGCCCGCCGTCCGCGTCGATGACCAGCATGATGGTGACGGCGGTGCCGATCACCGCGCCGCCCGCCAGCACGGTGCGGCGCCTCGGCCCGAGCACCGCGACCGAGTAGACCGCCACCACGGAGGCCGGGACTGCGGCCGCGTGCGCGTAGTCCAGCGCGTGGTACGGCCCGACCGAGGCCACCATCAGCGCGAGCACCACCAGTGGGTGGACCAGGCGCCAGACCAGCGGCACCACCGCGACCACCAGCAGCGCCCAGCCGAGCAGGTCGGGCCGGTCCCCGGCGCCGAGCCGGGTCAGCGCCAGGGCGGCGGTCAGCGCCGCGACGCCGCCGGTCAGCGCCACGTCCGACCGGGTGGGCCGGGGCCTGGGCGCGACGCCGCCGCCCGGGTCGAGGACGACCCGGACGGCGGCGGCGGCACGGCTCAGGATGACGGGCTCCCCGAACTCCCGCCCCGACGGCCGGCCGTGACCGGACCGGAGGCGTCGGCACCGTCGAACCCACCGCGGGAGCCGCCCTCGGAACCGGCACCGGAACCGACCCCGGCCCCGTCGCCGGAACCACCGGAGCCACCAGAGCCACCGGAACCGCCGGAACCGCCGGAACCACCCACGGCGGAACCGCCGGAACCGCCACCGGCACCCGGCCGGGACAGGGCACCGGGCCACCACATCCGACGGTCGAGCAGCCAGCACGCCGACGTCAGCAGGTAGGGGCGGACCAGGAAGGTGTCCATCAGCACACCGACCGCCACCACGAAGCCCAGTTCCACCATGACCACCAGCGGCAGGCTCATCAGCACGCCGAAGGTCGCCGCCAGCACGATGCCGGCCGAGGCGATGACACCGCCCGTCTTGCGCAGCGCGATCAGCACCGCCTCGCGGGTCTCGGCGCCACGCAGCGCCTCCTCCCGCATCCGGTGCATCAGGAAGATCCCGTAGTCCACGCCCAGCGAGACGCTGAACGCGAAGGTGAGCAGCGGAATCCAGCCGTCCATGCCGCCGAAGCCGAACACCGGCCCGAAGAACAGTCCGCCCAGGCCGAGCGCGGCACCCCAGGAGACCACCACGGCCGTCAGCACCAGCGCCGCCGCGACCAGGCTCCGGAAGAGCGCGATCAGGATCAGCAGTACCGAGACCAGCACCAGCGGGATCACCACGACGCGGTCGCGGGCGTTGGTGTCGTCCAGGTCCACGGCCTGCGCGGTGTTGCCGCCGACCAGCGCGCCCTGGCCGCCGATGCCGTCGAGCGCGTCGCGCAGCTCCTGCACGGTGCGGCGCTCCTCAGGGGAGTCGGAGGCGCCTGCCGCGAAGACGCTGATCTCCGTCCAGCCGTCGCCGGACCGCCCGGGCACCGCGTTGGCGACACCCTCGGTCTCCGACGCGACGGCCAGCGCCTCGTCGGCGTGGTCGCTGTCGGCCACGACCGTGATCGGCTGGGTCGACTGACCGGGGAACGCGTCGGCCAGTGTCTGCATGGCCACCACCGAGTCCGGGGTCTCGGTGAAGAAGTCCTCGTCCTTGAGCGGGCCCGGCAGGTTCAGGGTGCCGACGCTCAGCGCGCCGAGCAGCACGACACCGCCGACCAGCAGCGCGGTGGGCCGCCGGCTCACGGAGGTGCCGAGGCGGGCGAAGATGTTCCCGCGGCCGCCCGGCTCGCTGCCGTAGGCGGGGATCAGCGGCCAGAAGATCCGGCGGCCGGTGAGCACCAGCAGCGCCGGCAGCAGCGTGATCATCACCAGCAGCGCGCACAGCACGCCCGCCGCGCCGACCGGCCCGAGGCCGTTGCTGCTGTTGTGGTCGGCCGCCATCAGGCAGAGCAGACCGGCCGCCACGGTGCCGGAGGACGCCAGCAGCGCCGGGACACAGCCGCGCATCGCGGTCCGCATCGCCTCGTAGGCCACCTCGTGCTCACGCAGCTCGTCCCGGTAGCGGGCCACCAGCAGCAGCGCGTAGTCCGTTCCGGCGCCGAAGACCAGCACCGTCATGATCGACGACGCCTGGGTGCTGACGGTGATGCCGAACAGCTCGACCAGGCCGTACACCGCCGCCATCGCCGCCATCGCCGCGATGCCGACGCAGATCAGCGGCAGCAGCCACAGCAGCGGGCTGCGGTAGATCAGGATCAGCAACACGGTCACCACCGCGACGGTGGCCAGCGTCAGCGTGACGTCGATGGACTCGAAGACCGATCCGGCGTCGGCGCCGATGGCCGCCGGCCCGCCGACCTGCACGGTCAGCCCGTCGGGGACGTTCTCACCGGCGATGTCGCGCACCGTGTCCACGGCCGCCGCCTCGGGGTCCTCCTCCGCGTCCGAGCCGCTGCCGGCCGCGGCGCCCGGGCTGAGGGCGACCGGGTAGAACGCCGTCGCGCCGTCCTCGGAGACCACCGGCTCCGGCAGGTCGCCGACGACCTCCAGACGGTCCGCGATCGCGTCGATCTGCCGCTCGGCGGCCCGGAAGTCGTCGGAGGTCAGGCCGCCGTCACGCTGGTACACCATGATCACGTCGTCCGTGCCGCCGCCCGGAAGCTCCCGCGTGATCTCGGCGACGGTCGTGGAGTCGGCGCTGTCCGGCAGGTAGGCGAGCGAGTCGTCCTCCTGCACTCCGCTGAGCTTCCCCGCGAACGGGCCGAGCAGCGCCAGCAGCAGCACCCACAGGCCGATCGTGGCCCATGGCAGCGCGCGGCGCCGCGCGGTCGACGACCGGCTCGCGCCACGGGACGGACCGCCACGGGACGGACCACCGCCGTCACCGGGCGGCGACCCTCCGGAAGTGCCGCTGCCCGGGGTGCCGCCGCTGTCGGGGGCGGGCGTGGAATCGGCCCTCATCGTCGGGCCTCCTGTCCTGTTCGCTGATCGGTCGCTGCGCCGTACCGGCTCGCCGCGAGCTGCGACTACCCGGCCGGGCCGGGACGACGCACGCGGAGAAAGCGGGCACCCGACCAGCATTCCGGCCCGGAACCCCGCGACCGTCGGCCTCGGGGGTGAGCCGCACGCTACTCCCGGCGGCGGTCGCGGCCCGCCACTACTCCCCCGGGAGTCATTCCGGCGGCCGCCCCGGTACGCCGAACGGGCCACCGCCGCGCTCACACCCGCCGCCGCCTGCGCCGACCCCGGAAGCGACGCCGCAAGCGCCGCCACCCGCCGTGACGGAGCCATGCCGGATCTCGCATAGTGATACGGAAGCAGCGGACCGGGCTCCGCAGGGGCTACGCTGGCCGCACCATGCGATTCGGGATGCTCCTCCTTAGCCGCCGCGGCGAGGGTCTTCAGTAGAGACCGGCCCCCTCACCGCGGAGTCTGGTCGTGCCCGTCGGTCCACGGAGCCCGTGTCGCCCTGGAGGAGACCAGCATCATGGCAGCCCAGCCCGCATCCCCCGTACCGCCCGCATCCCCCGGTGACGACGGCTCGTCCGCCGACCGGCCGAGGATCGGGGCCCGGACCCCGCAGACCACCGCCACCGCGCGCCAGCGTCCGTCCGGGCTGCCCGTGCACCGGTACCGGCCGTACGAGAGCGTCGACCTGCCCGACCGCGAGTGGCCGAACCGCCGTGTGACGCGGGCGCCTCGCTGGCTCTCCACCGACCTGCGGGACGGCAACCAGGCACTGATCGACCCGATGTCGCCCGCCCGCAAGCGGGAGATGTTCGACCTGCTGGTACGGATGGGCTACAAGGAGATCGAGGTCGGCTTCCCCGCCTCGGGCCAGACCGACTTCGACTTCGTGCGCTCGATCATCGAGGACGACGCGATCCCCGAGGACGTCACCATCTCGGTGCTGACGCAGGCCCGTGAGGAGCTGATCGCCCGCACGGTGGAGTCCCTGGTCGGCGCCCGCAACGCCACGGTGCACCTCTACAACGCCACCGCGCCCGTCTTCCGCCGCGTGGTCTTCCGCGGCGGGAAGGACCAGATCCGGCAGATCGCGGTCGACGGCACCCAGCTGGTGATGGAGTACGCGGAGAAGCTGCTGGACGAGCGGACCACCTTCGGCTACCAGTACTCCCCGGAGATCTTCACCGACACCGAGCTGGACTTCGCGCTGGAGGTCTGCGAGTCGGTGATGGACGTCTGGCAGCCGGAGGCCGGCCGCGAGATCATCCTCAACCTGCCGGCCACCGTCGAGCGGTCCACTCCCTCGACCCACGCCGACCGCTTCGAATGGATGTCCCGCCACCTCTCCCGGCGTGAGTTCGTCTGTCTGTCCGCGCACCCCCACAACGACCGCGGCACCGCCGTCGCCGCGGCCGAGCTGGCGGTGATGGCGGGCGCCGACCGCGTCGAGGGCTGCCTGTTCGGCCAGGGCGAGCGCACCGGCAACGTGGACCTGGTCACCCTGGGCATGAACCTCTTCTCCCAGGGCGTGGACCCGCAGATCGACTTCTCGCAGATCGACGAGATCCGCCGGACGTACGAGTACTGCAACCAGATGGACGTGCACCCCCGCCACCCCTACGTCGGCGACCTCGTCTACACCTCCTTCTCCGGCTCGCACCAGGACGCCATCAAGAAGGGCTTCGAGGCGCTGACCGCCGAGGCGGCCGAGCGGGACGTCGCCGTCTCCGACCTGCCCTGGGAGATGCCCTACCTGCCGATCGACCCCAAGGACGTCGGCCGCACCTACGAGGCGGTCATCCGGGTCAACTCCCAGTCCGGCAAGGGCGGGATCGCCTATGTGCTGAAGAACGAGCACAAGCTGGACCTCCCCCGCCGGATGCAGGTGGAGTTCTCCCGCATCATCCAGGAGCGCACCGACACCGAGGGCGGCGAGATCACCCCGGCGCAGATCTGGGCGGCGTTCTGCGACGAGTACCTGCCCACCCCCGAGCGTTCCTGGGGCCGGATCGCGCTGCGTTCCACCCAGGGCCTGGCCATGGGCGACGACGGCCACGACCGGCTGACCGTCGCCGCGCTGGTGGACGGCGCGGAGACGACGCTGACCGGCTCGGGCAACGGCCCCATCGCGGCGTTCTTCGACGCGCTGGCCGGCGTCGGCGTCATCGGCGACGACGTACGGCTGCTGGACTACGTCGAGCACACGATGAGCGAGGGCGCCGGCGCCAAGGCCGCCGCCTACATCGAGTGCGCCATCGGCGACCGGGTGCGCTGGGGCGTCGGGATCGACGACAACATCGTGATGGCGTCGCTGAAGGCCGTCGCCTCAGCGGTCAACCGCGCGGCGCGCTGAGCAGGTCACGGACCTCCCCGGGCGGGAGCGGGCACGTCCCGCGCCCGCCCGTCCGGGCCGCCGGTACCGGTCGGCGGCCCGGGCACAACCGTCCCGCGCGACAACCCGACGGACGGTTTCGGACGCCCGCACGCGAATCCCCCCCTTTGTCTCTCCCGGGTGCTGACGGCACCGCACACCTGTGGCTAACATCACCCCACTGCGGCAGCGTTGCCGACATGTGACGGAGGTACGGGCGTGGTGCACTCCCGACGGAGGGGCGGGCTGTCCTGGGTGGCAGGGGTCCGCACCGTGTGGCGGGTCGTCGAGGACGGCGAGTTCTACTGCCCGGACTGCGGCGGCGACCGCTGCTACCAGCGACTGGAGGGCAGGCGCCGCTTCACACTGCTCCGGGTGCCGCTGCTGCCGCGCGGCCGGGCCGTCCCGGTTGTCGAGTGCTCGTACTGCCGGCACCGCTTCTCGCTCCAGGCGCTGGACGCCCCGACCACCGTCCGGCTGTCGCTGATGCTCCGCGACGCGGTCCAGGCCATCGCGCTCGCGGTGCTCGCCGCGGGCGGCGCCGAGTCCCGCGCCGCCCGGGAGGCGGCCGTGGACAGTGTGCGTGACGGCGGGCACCCGGACTGCACCGAGGAGCGGCTGCTGACGCTGCTGGCGGCACTGACCGCCGAGGGCGAGCTCGTACCGGAGACGGAACTGCGGGAGGCGCTGTCGCCGCTCGTTCCTCATCTGGCCACCGCGGGCCGGGAGTCACTGCTGCGGGAGGCCGCCCGGATCGCTCTCGCCGACGGCCGCTACCTGTCCGGGGAGAGCGCCGCTCTCGCCACCATCGGCGCCGCGCTGTCGCTCGCGCCCACCGACACCGAGCGGCTGCTGACCGAGGCCGGCCAGGGCGTCTGACAGGCTCATCCCTTGCCCCGCCGGCCCGCGCACCGACGTGAACGAGACGGGCTGCCTGGTCCGGCACCACCGTGACGGTGGCGGACCAGGCAGCCCGTCTCCAACGGCATCCGGGTACGGCCGACGGCCGTTCCCGACTACCGGCTGTGCGCTACCAACGGCGACGCAGCGCACCCGCCACGACGTTGCCCACGGCCGCGTACACGACGGCTGCGATCCCGTAGTTCAGCGTGACCCGCCACCAGTCGGGGCTGACCTCGAACATGTCCCGGGACCAGCCGGCCAGCCATGACGCGGCGTCATGGATGAAATCCACGAACCCGTTGTCCTGGTTGGCACCGAGCAGGTAGAGCAGAATCCACAGGACGATGACGACGACCGCCAGATTCGCCAGTGCGGCGACCGCGAACGCTACGGGGTTTCCTCGGCTTCGTGTGACCATGACAAGCGGATTACCGGATCGGCGTATCGCAAACAACAACGTCCCGCCAGGGTGTGATACAGGCCACATCGGCGGCCCCCGAATCCGGCCCCACACTCCGGTCGCCGGACGCGGCGCGGCAGCGCTACCGCCCCAGCCTGCGGAGCAGCAGCCGGTTGGCGACGGCCGGCGAGTCCACCAGCGGATGCAGCGTCAGGGCCCGCAGCGCCGCGTCGTAGGAACCGGTCGAAGCGGCCTCGATGGTGGCCCGTTCCACCGCCTTGACCTGGAGCATCAGCCCCAGCTCCGCCTCCCCGGGCGGAGCGGCCGGCAACGGGCGCGGACCGGCGGCGCCGACCTCGCAGACGGTCTCGATCACGGCGTCGGCGTCCAGCGCGGCCACCGTCCCGGCGTTGCGGACGTTGAGGATCAGCCGGGCACCGCGGTCCTCGTACAGGGCACGCATCAGGTCCAGGGCGACCTGCTCGTAGCCGCCGCCCTCCAGATCCTCCGGATCGCGTTCTCCGCCCGCCCCGGCCTCGCGCGCGTCGGCGAGATAGGTGCGTTCCCGCTCCATGCGGGTCACGTCCCACAGCGCGAGCGCGCGTTCGGGCTCGGCGGCGGCCCGGGTGAAGAAGCCGGACTGCTGCCGGTCCAGGAACTCGCCCCGGGTCTCGGCCGCCTCCCACTCCTGCTCCAGCGCCTCCCGCCGGAAGTAGTAGTAGTGCAGGTACTCGTTGGGCAGCGCGCCCAGCGCCCGCAGCCAACGGGCGCCGAAGAGCCGGCCCTCCTCGAAGGTGGTCAGCGCGGCATCGTCGGCGAGCAGCCCCGGCAGCAGGTCGCGGCCACGGTGGGTCAGCGAGCGCAGCCACCCCAGGTGGTTGAGGCCCAGGTAGTCGTACTCGGTGCGCGCCGGATCGGCGCCGGTCGCCCGGATCGCCCGCCGCACCAGACCGACCGGTGAGTCGCAGATGCCGATGACCCGGTCCCCGAGCACGCGTGACATCGCCTCGGTCACCATCCCCGCCGGATTGGTGAAGTTGATGACCCACGCCTGCGGCGCCACCTCCCGCACCCGCTCCGCGAGCCGGACCGCGACCGGCACGGTGCGCAGGCCGTACAGCACACCGCCCGCGCCCACCGTCTCCTGGCCGAGGACCCCCTCGGCCAGAGCGAGCCGCTCGTCACGCGCCCGCCCGACCGTGCCGCCGACCCGCATGGCGGAGAAGACGAAGTCGGCGTCGCGCAACGCGTCGTCCAGCTCCTCGGCGACCCGCACCACCGGGCCGGCGCCGGACGACTGCTGGCGCAGCACCTCGGCGATCACCGCCACCCGCGCCGGGTCGGTGTCGTGCAGCACCACCTCGGTGACCCCGGTGCCGGGCGGCTGGGACAGCAACGCGCGGTGGACCAGGGGGACGCGGAACCCACCGCCGCCGATGATCGAAAGCCTCATGCCCCGGAACGTACCGTAGATACCACGTCAGAACGGTCAGCCCAGCGGCGGCCGACAGGGAGGCCCACGATGGAGGACATCACCGACGCCGGCCGGCGCGCCACCGGCCCGGACCCGCTGGCGCGGCTGCGCGCGCCCGGCGACGTCGGCTGCGACGTCTATCTCACCGGAACCGTCTTCCTCGACATCATCTTCACCGGGCTGGACGGCGCCCCCGTGCGCGGCACCGAGTCCTGGGCCCGGGGCATGGGCTCCAGCCCGGGCGGTGTCGCCAACATGGCCACGGCGCTGGCGCGCCTGGGACTGCGCACCTCGCTGGCGGCGGCGTTCGGCGACGACAAGTACGGCGAGTACTGCTGGGAGACCCTGCGCGAGGGCGAGGGCATCGACCTCTCCCTCTCCCGCACGGTCGCCGGCTGGCACTCCCCCGTGACCGTCTCGATGGCCTACGAGGGCGAGCGGACGATGGTCTCGCACGGCCACCAGGCACCGTTGCCCGAACCCGCGCCGGGCGCGCCGCCCCCGGCCCGCTCCGCCGTGACCTGCCTGGAGCCAGGCCACCCGCAGCCGTGGACCGCGTCGGCGGCGCGGCAGGGCACGCTGGTCTTCGCCGACGTCGGCTGGGACGACTCCGGACGCTGGGACCTGGCCGCGCTGCCGGAGCTGGAGCACTGCGAGGCGTTCCTCCCCAACGCCGGGGAGGCGATGCGCTACGCGCGTACCGACTGCCCGCGCCGCGCGGCGCGCAAGCTGGCCGAGGTGGTGCCGCTGGTGGTGGTGACCCTCGGCGACCAGGGCGCCTACGCGGCGGACGGCCGTACCGGCGAGTGCGCGGACGTGCCGGCGATCGCGGTGGACGCGCTGGACACCACGGGCGCCGGCGACGTCTTCGTCGCCGGGTTCGTCACCGGTTCGCTGGCGGGCTGGCCGCTGACCGACCGGCTGGCGTTCGCGGGGCTGACGGCCTCGCTGTCGGTGCAGGAGTTCGGCGGCTCGCTGTCGGCCCCGGGGTGGCCGGAGATCGCCGCCTGGTGGCGGCAGGTGCGGGCCGGTGACCGCCCGGCGGCACCGGTGCACGCGTTCCTGGACGAGGTGCTGGCCGGGTTCGGGCAGGCGCCGCCGGCCGGCCCCCTGCCGCCGCGTGCCGGAGCCCGGCGACGGGCGGCGCCGACCCTCGGCTTCCGGGAGCGGCGCTGAGCGACGCCGGACAGCCCGGCGACGATCCCGCTGCGGCGCCCCGGCCACCCGCCCCGCTCCCCGTGCCCACGCGGCCGCCACGGATACCGGGCCCTGGCCCGCCCGCGCGCGGAACGGGGGCGATATATTCCGGTGGAACTGTCGCCGGGCCGTCGTAGGCTGGAGACCAGCACGAGATCGCGGACAGCGGAGAGGGATGACGAGGGCCGTCTGAGGCCGCCCATGACGCAAACACCCACACACCAGTCAGCGGGAAACACCGGCGACGCCACGGCACGCTTCAAGGTGCCGGCCAAGCACCCGATGGTCACCGTCCTCGGCTCCGGCGACGCGCTGCTGCGCGTCATCGAGGGGGCGTTCCCCCGTACCGACATCCATGTCCGCGGCAACGAGGTCACCGCCAGCGGCGATCCGGACGAGGTGGCACTCGTCCAGCGCCTCTTCGACGAGATGATGCTGGTGCTGCGCACCGGCCAGCCGATGACGGAGGACGCGGTCGAGCGGTCGATCGCGATGCTCCGCAGCGGCGGTGAGGGCACGGGCTCGGAGAGCCCCGCCGAGGTCCTGACGCAGAACATCCTCTCCAGCCGCGGGCGGACGATCCGGCCCAAGACGCTCAACCAGAAGCGCTACGTCGACGCCATCGACAAGCACACGGTGGTCTTCGGCATCGGCCCGGCCGGCACCGGCAAGACCTACCTGGCGATGGCCAAGGCCGTGCAGGCGCTCCAGTCCAAGCAGGTCAACCGGATCATCCTCACCAGGCCGGCGGTCGAGGCGGGCGAGCGGCTGGGCTTCCTGCCCGGCACCCTCTACGAGAAGATCGACCCGTACCTGCGCCCGCTGTACGACGCGCTGCACGACATGCTCGACCCCGACTCCATCCCCCGGCTGATGGCCGCGGGGACGATCGAGGTCGCGCCGCTCGCCTACATGCGCGGCCGGACCCTCAACGACGCCTTCATCATTCTCGACGAGGCACAGAACACCAACCCCGAGCAGATGAAGATGTTCCTCACGCGCCTGGGGTTCGAGTCGAAGATCGTGATCACCGGTGACGTCACGCAGGTCGACCTGCCCGGCGGCACCAGGAGCGGTCTTCGCGAGGTACAGGACATCCTCACCGGCGTCGACGACGTCCACTTCTCGCGGCTGGACAGCAGCGACGTGGTCCGCCACAAACTGGTGGGCCGCATCGTGGACGCCTACGAGCGGTACGACGACCGCAACGGTGCCAACGGCGGCCACGGTTCCGCCCGCGGTCACGGTCATCACGGAAAGTAGCTGAGCGCCCCCACCATGGCCATCGAGGTCAACAACGAGTCCGGGCTCGACATCGACGAGCGGGCGATCCTGGACATCGCCCGCTACGCGCTCACCCGGATGCGCATCCACCCACTCTCCGAGCTGGCGATCATCGCGGTCGACACCGACGCGATGGAGCAGCTGCACCTGCAGTGGATGGATCTGCCGGGGCCGACCGACGTCATGTCCTTCCCCATGGACGAACTCCGTCCCGGCCGGGAGGACGAGGAGCCCCAGCAGGGTCTCCTCGGCGACATCGTGCTGTGCCCCGAGGTCGCCCTGACCCAGGGCACCCAGGCCCCGACCGGGCACTCCATGGACGAGGAGCTGCAACTGCTCACCGTCCACGGTGTGCTCCACGTCCTCGGGTACGACCACGAGGAACCCGCCGAGAAGGCGGAGATGTTCGGCTTGCAGAAAGCCATCGTGGACGGCTGGCGCGCGGAACAGGGGCTGACCGGCCCCTCCCCCGCGCCGACCGTGACATGAGCGTCCTACCCGGGCGTGGACGTGCCGGCCGGCACGTCCACGCCTTGTCCACCAGCCGGCGAACCCGCCTCAGGCGGCCCATCAGTGATGGGCCGCCCCTTCGGCGTGTCCCCACAACCGCGGAGTTGACCGACCCACCATGACCCGACGACATCCCGACCCGAGCGTGCGAGTGCGAGTGCGATGAACACCTCTCTTCTGCTGGCCGTCGCCGGACTGGTCCTGCTGGCCTGGCTGGCCTCCTGCGCGGAGGCCGGACTGGCCCGGATCTCCAACTACCGCGCGGAGGAGGCGGTCCGCAACGGCCGCCGCGGCGCGGCACTGCTGACCACGGTCGCCGCCGACCCCACCCGGTATCTGAACCTCGCGCTGCTGCTGCGGGTCGCCGCCGAGAGTGCCGCGGCCGTGCTCGTCGCCTACGCGGCCCTGCGGTTCTTCGACGGGGTCTGGCAGGCCCTGACGGTGGCGTTCGCGGTGATGCTGCTGGTCTCCTTCGTCGCCGTCGGCGTCTCGCCGCGGACCATCGGCCGGCAGCACCCGGTCACCACCACCACCGCCGCCGCGTATGTGCTGGTCCCGCTGGCCCGGGTGCTGGGCCCGCTGACGCAGTCGCTGATCCTGCTCGGCAACGCGCTGACCCCGGGCAAGGGGTTCCGGAAGGGCCCGTTCGCCTCGGAGGCCGAGCTGCGGGCGATGGTCGACCTCGCCGAACGCCACCAGCTGATCGAGGACGACGAGCGGCGCATGGTGCACTCCGTCTTCGAGCTGGGCGACACCCTGGTGCGCGAGGTCATGGTGCCGCGCACCGACCTGGTCTCCGTCAGCCACGACAAGACGATCCGGCAGGGGCTGACGCTGGCGCTGCGCTCGGGCTTCTCCCGCATCCCGGTGACCGGCGAGAACGACGACGACATCGTCGGGATCGTCTACCTCAAGGACCTGGCGGGCAAGGTGCACACCAGCCGCTCCGCGGAGTCGGAGCTGCTGGAGACGGCGATGCGCCCCGCGACCTTCGTGCCGGACAGCAAGAACGCGGGCGACCTGCTGCGCGAGATGCAGCGCGACCACTCGCACGTCGCGGTCGCCATCGACGAGTACGGCGGCACGGCGGGCCTGATCACCATCGAGGACATCCTGGAGGAGATCGTCGGGGAGATCACCGACGAGTACGACCGGGAGCTGCCTCCGGTGGAGGAGCTGGGCGAGGGACGCTACCGGGTCACGGCCCGGCTGGACCTCGGTGACCTCGGCGAGCTGTACGGCATCGAACTGGACGACGAGGACGTCGAGACGGTGGGCGGTCTGCTGGCCAAGGAGCTGGGCCGGGTGCCGATCCCGGGCGCCAGCGTGGAGGCGCCGCTGGTGGCGGGCCCGGCGGACAACGGGCTGGGCGCGCTGCGGCTGACCGCCGAGTCGCAGGCCGGCCGGCGGAACAAGATCATCACCATCCTGGTGGAGCCGCTGCTGCGGCCCGCCCCGGAGGGCGAGGACCGGGACCGGGACCGGGAGAAGGACCGGGACCGGCCGGAGCGCGAGGCGGACTCCGGACGGTCCGGCCGGAAGCCGGAGAACTCCGACCGGCAGTGAGCCAACGGCCGGTCGGCGGGGCAGAGCGCCCGCCGGCCGGCCCACTCCGGCCCGCGCCGGCCCGCGCCGCCCGCCGCGGGTCAGGGCCGGTAGACGGCGCCCGGCTCCGGGACGGCCGGTGCCATCAGCTGCGAGACGGTGACGAAGGTGTACCCCCGCGCACGGAGTTCGGTGATGATCTCGGGCACCGCGGGGATGGTCCCGGCGTACCGCTCGTGCAGCAGGATGACGCCGTCGCGTTCGGCCCCGTCCAGCACGCGTTCGACGATCAGCTCCGTGTCGGTCGTCTCGTAGTCCTTAGCGGTGACGCTCCACAGGATCTGGGCCAGCCCCAGGTCGCGCATGATCTCCGAGACCTCGTCGCTGGTGCGCCCCTGCGGGGGCCGCATCAGGTCCGGGGTGATGCCGGTGATCTCCTCGATCAGTTCCTGGAGCGGTTCGATCTCCGCGCGGATCTCGGCCTCGGTCAGATCGGTGAGGACCGGGTGGTTCCAGGTGTGGTTGGCGATCTCGTGGCCTTCTTCGACCATCCTCACCACGGTCTCGGGGTAGGTGTCGACGTGCCCGTCGCCCTCCAGGAAGAAGGTGACCGGGACGTCCTCCTCCAGGAGGAGGTCGAGGAGGTCCGGGGTGGGTTCGCTGGGGCCGCCGTCGAAGGTGAGCGCGACGCACTGGTCCGTCACACAGTTCACGGTGTCGGCCACCAGCACGGTGCCGGACTCGGCCGCGGCGGCCTCGCGCGCGTCGGCGGGCGAGGTGACATCGGTGAGGGTGGAGCAGCCGGCGGTCGCGGCCACCGCTGCCAGGGTGAGGGCCGCGACAGGCAGGGCGGCCCGGGAGCGCCGCTGGTGGCGGCCGGGTATCGGGCCGCCGTCCGGTATTCGGCCGGCGGCGCGCCGGGTGCGCGCGCGACCATTGCGCTCGGGGGTGGAGGGGGAGCCGTACGGGGTACGCGCGTTCATCGGTGAGGTCCAGGTGTCGGGTCGGGCCGGGC
>NZ_BHZI01000147.1 GCF_004305975.1 Streptomyces otsuchiensis | reverse complement strand
CCCGCCCCGTGTGCGCCGGTCCGCGGACCGGCGCACACGGGGCGGGGCCCCGTGGAGTGCGCGCCGGGCGTGTGCCGGCTCTCGTCGCACCGGGCGAACGCCGGTCCCGGCCGCCGGGCGGGCGCGACGGCCCACCCGGCGGCACGAGCGACGGTCAGGCTCCGGTGAACGCGGCGTACTCGTCGGCGGAGAGCAGGTCGGCCGGCTCCCCGGCGTCGGCGTCCAGCCGCACCTTGAACAGCCAGCCGCCCTCGAACGGGGCGGAGTTCACCAGCGAGGGGTCGTCCACGGCGTCCTGGTTGACCTCGGTGATCTCGCCGGTCACCGGCGAGTAGAGGTCGCTGACGGACTTGGTCGACTCCAGCTCGCCACAGGTCTCGCCCGCGGTGACCGTGGAGCCCAACTCGGGGAGCTCGACGTACACGACGTCACCGAGCGCACCGGCCGCGTGCGCGGTGATGCCCACCGTCGCGACACCGTCGGTGGCGGGCGACAGCCACTCGTGCTCCTTGCTGTAGCGCAGCTGCTGGGGGTTGCTCATGGCCTGGATTCTCCCGGGTCGGTGTGGTGCGGGGCTGTGCGGTCTTGGCAGGTGGGACGAGGCGCGGCGGCCGGGCCGTGGGGCGGTGCGGGGCAGGGCCCGCCGGCCCCGCGGCCCGGGTCAGCGTGCCCGCTTGTAGAACGGTAGGGCAACGACCTCGTAGGGCTCCCGTGCCCCGCGGATGTCGACGCCGACGCCGGTCTCCGCCGCGCTGCCCGGGGCGGCGAACTCCGCGTCCACGTAGGCCATCGCGATGGGCTTGCCCAGGGTGGGGGAGGGGGCGCCCGAGGTCACCTCGCCGATCGCCGCACCGTCCGTGTCCAGCACGCCGTACCCGGCACGCGGGACACGCCGGCCCTCGGCGACCAGGCCGACCAGCCGGCGCGGCGGCGCCTCCTCGGCGCGGCGGGCCGCCGCCTCCAGCGCGGCGCGGCCGACGAAGTCGCCCGGCTTGTCGAACTTCACGACCCGCCCCAGGCCCGCGTCGAACGGGGTGGTCTCGCGCGTCAGTTCGTGGCCGTACAGCGGCATCCCGGCCTCCAGGCGCAGCGTGTCGCGGCACGACAGCCCGCACGGCACCAGGCCGTCCGCGGCGCCCGCCTCCGTCAGCGCCTCCCACAGCCGGACCGCGTCCCCGGGGGCGACGAACAGCTCGAAGCCGTCCTCGCCGGTGTAGCCGGTCCGCGCGATGAGCGCCTCCACGCCGGCGACGGTGCCCGGCAGGCCGGCGTAGTACTTCAGGCCGTCGAGGTCGGCGTCGGTCACCCGCTTGAGGATGCCCGCCGAGGCCGGGCCCTGGACGGCGAGCAGGGCGTAGGCGTCGCGGTCGTCGCGGACCGCCGCGTCGAACCCGGACTGCCGTTCGTGGAGCGCGTCCAGCACCGTCTGCGCGTTGGAGGCGTTGGCGACGACCATGAACTCCTGGTCCGCCAGGCGGTAGACGATCAGGTCGTCGAGGATGCCGCCGTCCGCGTCGCAGATCATGGTGTAGCGGGCGCGGCCCGGCTTCAGCGCGGAGAGATGGCCGACCAGCGCGAAGTCCAGCAGCTCACCGGCCGCGGGGCCCGAGACCGTCAGCTCGCCCATGTGGGAGAGGTCGAAGAGGCCCGCGCGGCCGCGGACGGCCTGGTGCTCCTCGCGCTCGCTGCCGTACCGCAGCGGCATGTCCCAGCCGGCGAAGTCGGTCATCAGCGCGCCCAGCGCGCGGTGCGTGGCGTCGAGCGCGGTGGTGCGCGGTGCGTCGGGGGCGTCCGGAGCGGACGGGGGGACGGTCATCTGCTGGCTCCCGTGGGTGGACGTGACGGCGCGCGGACGCACCTGTGCGGTGGCGCCCTCCCCATCTGTCATCGGCACCTGAGAGGTTCGCCGCACCCGGTCGGAAGAGGGGCGGGCTTGCACCGTCGGTGGGGCCGTGACGAGACGGCCCGCTTTTCAGATCTGCCTTCCACGCGCGGTAGGTCGGCCTGAGAGATTCAAGGGAGGACTTGCTCCTTCGGCGCCCCGAGGTCTCGGGGGCTCTCCCGCGCGCGGTCAAACGGCCGGTATGTGATTGTCGGGCCATCATCGCACGAGGTGTCCGGCCGGGCGGGAAGGGCCCGCGCGCCGCGCGCGGAGCCCGCCGGCGTCCGCGTGGGGCGGGACGGCGTCCTCGTGGGGCGGGACGGCACGGGGCGGGCCCCGCGCGGTGACGGCGCCGCGTGGGGCACCCCCGCGCGGGGCTCCCCGGCGGTGAACCGGGTCGGCGCCGGCGTGTCCGCGCGCTGCACTAGGGTCTGCGTCCATGAGCGGAACAGGGCCCGGACCGGGCGGACCATGGCCGGCCAACGAGCTGGAGGAGGCCCTCCAGGCCGCCGTAGGCAACCCGGAGTCGGGGGCGCGGCTGATCGAGGTGCTGGCCCGCAGCCAGCTGTGGGTCCCGTTGCCCGAGGGGGGCGGGCCCGACAGCGCCGATCTCGACCTGCCGACCCTGGAGATCCACGGCGGCGCCTATGTGCCGGTCTTCAGCTCCATCGCCGAGTTCCGGACCGCCGCCGGCTCCCACCTGTCGTTCGCCGTGGCGCCCGGACAGGAGTTCGCACGGGGTCTGCCGCCCCAGGCCGGAATCGTGGTGAACCCCGGCGGCACCATCGGTGCGCCGATCCCGCCGCCCGCCGTCGCCGAGATGTGCCGCGCCACCCCCGGCCGGCAGGTCCCCGGCCGCCCCAGCGGCGCCCGGATGCGGCTCTTCGAACCGGACTGGCAGCAGGAACCCGTCGACTTCCTCGGCTCCGCCGCCGGTGAACTGGCCGTCCTCGGATATGTGCGCACGGCCCGCCGGGGCCTCACCAGCGCGGAGGGCGCGCCGCCCTCGCTCTGCGTCGGGGTCGAGCTCGACGGCATCGGCCCGGACACCCACGCCGAGCTCCAGCAGGCGCTGGGCCGTGCCCTCGCGATCAACCCCGTCCCCTGGCCGGTGCAGCTGGTCCTGATGGACACGGCGGAGGACCCGGTCATCGACTGGCTGCGCAGCTGCGTCTCCCCGTTCCACCGGCGCGAGGACCAGTACGGCGAGGACACCGGCGCGTACCCCGACGCCGGTTACGACGACGGCCGGTACGACGACGGAGGCCACGGCGCCTCCGCCGCGCACGACGGGTACGACGGCTACGACGGCTCCCACGGGTACGACACGTCCGGGGGAATCGCCGAGGGCCACGGCGCCCCGGGCGGCGGGGCGGACCGCTGAGCGGCGCGGGGCCCTCGCGTGCCCCGCGCCGCTCCACCGCGCGCCCGCGCCCTGTCCGGCCCTCCGCCGAACTGCTTGTATAGCGAGGTGCGGACCGGGCCTCGGACCGCCGGCCCCACCCGCCACACGACCAGGAGGACGGCCCACCATGAGCGCGGGGCGAAGCGTCGACCAGCTGCGGTCCCTGGTGACCGGTCCCGACCGCCTCGCGGCCTACGAGGAACTGCTCACCGCGCTCGCAGACTCCCGTCTGTGGATGCCGCTGTGGCACGGAGCGGCCGGCGACGCCGACGCGCGCTACGGCGGCATGGAGTCCGGTGGCTACGGCTACGCGCCCTGCTTCACCTCCGAACGGGAACTCGCCGCCAGCGGCTGGGGCCGTGACCACGAGGTCACCGACGGCCGCACGGTCGCCTCGGCCCTCTACCGGGACCGCTGCGGCCTCTGGCTCGATCCGCACACCGACGGCGGCGGCCTCGGGGTTCCCTGGCTCGACCTGCGCCGCGTCGCCGAAGGGCTGGACCGGCTGCCCGCCGGCCCGCTGCGCATCTCCGAACCGAGCGTCGGCGCGCCCGCGTTCTACCACCGGCTGGTCGAGGAGGCCCGCCGCACGCGGGTCCTGCGCGGCCTGTGGCGCGGCTGGGTCCAGCCCGCCACGGGCGACGCCTACCTGGTCCTCGGGCTCGACATCGACACCCCGGGGCCCCAGGCCACCGAGGCCGTACGGCTGATGATGCGCCGCTCGGTGTCCGCAGCCCCGGGGGGCATGGCGGTCGGCACCGTCGTGATGTCCGACCGCTACGACCCGGTGGCGCTGTGGCTGCGGGCCCGCACCAGGCCCTTCTACGACCGGGACGCGCCGGCCGGTGCCGGCGGCAGCGCCCACCCGTTGCCGCCGCCCCTGCTCAGCCCGGACGGCACGGGCCATCCCGGCCACGGGTACGGCTACCCCCGGCTGCGCTGAGGGCCGCCGAGGGTCGCTGTGGGCCGGCGCTTTGGTCAGTTCTGACGGTCGCTTGTCCGGCGCCCTCCGCAATCTCCGGCGCGCGCGGGGCGTGGGCCGCACCGCGCGCCGCGCCGGTGGACGGCGAGAATGCGCGGGTGGAACTGCTCAATCCCTCGCTCCAGCACTGGCTGGACCTCGCCGGGATCTTCGTCTTCGCCATCTCCGGCGCGCTGCTGGCTGTGCGCAAGAACTTCGACGTCTTCGGGATCGCCGTCCTCGCCTTCGCCACCGGGCTCGGTGGCGGGCTCTTCCGGGACCTGGTCATCGGCGCAGTGCCTCCGGCCGCCTTCACCGAGCTCGGATACTTCCTGACACCGCTGGTCACCACCGTGCTGGTGGTCTTCCTCCATCCCGAAGTGGAGAGGATCAACCGCGCGGTGCAGGTCTTCGACGCCGCGGGCCTCGGGTTCTTCTGCGTGGTGGGCACCGTCAAGGCCTACGAGTACGGGCTGGGGACGGTGGCCAGCGCGGCGCTGGGCCTGGCCACGGCCGCCGGCGGCGGGGTGGTGCGCGACATCCTGGCCAACGAGATCCCCTCGCTGCTGCGCTGGGACCGGGAGATCTACGCGGTACCCGCGGTCGTCGGCGCCAGCTCGGTGGCGCTGCTGCTCCGCTTCGACGCGCTGAACAACTGGACGATGGCGGCGTCGGCACTGGTGGCGTTCGTCATCCGGCTGCTCGCCCTGCACTACAACTGGCGTGCGCCACGTGCCTGGCGGCGGCGCAGCGCTGCCACGGAGGAGGAGTAGCCGAGCCGTCCGGGGCGCCCGGGAGCGCCCGGCGCTCACGCGCCCCCGTGGCTACCGAGCGGTAGCTTAGGGGCGGTACTGTCGCCGCATGGCTATCCGTATCCCCGAGGGGGACCACCTCCCCGAGTTCGACCGCGACACCGCACTGGTACCCGGCGCCCCCGGCGCCCCCGGCGCCCCCGGCGTCTTCGACGCGGAGATCTCCGCCGGCTGGTCCATCGTGGGAGCCGTCAACGGCGGCTACCTCAAGGCGATCCTCGGCCGTGCCCTCGCCGCCACCCTCCCGCACCCCGACCCGTTCACCGCCACGGCGCACTACCTGTCCGCGACCCGGCCCGGCCCCGCCGTGGTGCGGGCCTCGGTGATCCGCGCCGGGCGCACCCTGTCCACCGGCACCGTCTCGCTCGTGCAGGCGGCGCCGGACGGCAGCGAGGTGGAGCGCATCCGGATGCTCGCCACCTACGGCGAGCTGGACGCCCTGCCCGACGACGTGCGCACCGGCGCCAAGCCGCCGCAGCTGCCCCCGTACGAGGAGTGCGTGGGCCTCGACCAGGCGCCGGGCAACGGTGCTCTCGGGGACATCTCCATGATCGACCGGATGGCGTCCCGGCTCGACCCCGCCGTCGCCGGCTGGGCGATGGGGCGGCCCTCCGGCCGCGGGGAGACGCGCGGCTGGTTCGCCTTCGCGGACGGCCGGGAGCCCGACCCCCTCGCGCTGCTCCTGGTCGGTGACGCCATGCCGCCCACCGCGTTCGACCTGGGGATGCTCGGCTGGGTGCCGACCGTCGAACTCACCACCCATGTGCGCGCCCGCCCCGCCCCCGGGCCGCTGCGCGTCGCCATCGCCACCCGCAACCTGGCCGGCGGCTTCCTGGAGGAGGACGCCGAGGTGTGGGACAGCGCCGACCGGCTGGTCGCCCAGTCCCGCCAGCTCGCCAGGGCGCCGCGTCAGGGCTGACCCCGCCTGTGCCGGGCCGGTTCATTCGCCGTGGCATGCCTGCCGTCCTCCCCGCCTCCCGTCCTCCCAGGGGGGTGGCGCGGGGCCGCCCGGGGGCTGTTCGGCGCTGTCCGAGCGCGCCCGTGAAGCCGGGGGTATCGTGGCTGAAAAGCCCCGATCAGGCAGGAAAGTGGACGTTCTATGTATACGGTGAAAAGCACTCTGCCGGACGAGACCCTCAAGATCGTCGGCCACGCGCTGCAGGGAGCGCTCGTCGACCTGATCGACCTCTCGCTGGTGGCGAAGCAGACCCACTGGAACGTGGTCGGCCCCCGGTTCCGCTCGATCCATCTCCAGCTGGACGAGGTCGTGGACAGCGCACGCAAGTACTCCGACATCGTCGCCGAGCGCTCCTCCGCGCTCGGTATCTCCCCGGACGGCCGGGTCGGCACCGTCACCTCGGGCACCGGCATCGCCACGACGGCGGAGGGCTGGCAGCGCGACACGGAGGCCGTAGGCACCCTGGTGGCCGCCCTGTCCGCCGTCATCGCGCGGATGCGCGAGCACATGGCAGCCACCGGCGAGGTGGACAGCGTCACCGAGGACATCTTCATCCAGATCACCGGTGACCTGGAGAAGCACCACTGGATGTTCCAGGCCGAGAACGTCGGCTGAGGCCGCTCGCACCACCCGACGGTCCCTCAGCGGCGGCGACGCCCCGCCCCGTACGCCGGGGCGGGGCGTCGCCGTTGCCGCACGGGGCGGCTCGCTGTCGGTGCCGCTGGACACCGTGCGCGGCATGAACCAGCACCGCCCAGACCACCGGGGCGCACGACGCCGGATACTGGGCCGAGCTGGTCGGGATCTCCGTCGAGGAGTCCGGGCTGGCCGTCGCCGACGAGGACCGCACCTTCGACACCGCGACGCTGCGGACCGAGGGCATCCGGGCCGGCAACGGCCACCTCCACTACCTGCTGGCCGCCGCCGACGACCACGGGCACGCGGCGCCGTCCGCCACGGTCTACGCGGCGATGCGGCGCCTGGACCCGCGCCTCACCCCGCGCCTCACCCCGCGCCCCGACCCGGACGGAGCGGAACTCCTGCTGGCCGGCGAGGGGTGCCTGGAGCGGCTGCGTGAGGCGGAGACGGCCGGCACGGACCCGGGCGAGGACGTGCGGCTGGTCGCGCGGTCCGCCCTGCTCGCCCGGATCGACCGGCTCCCCGCCAACTGGGAACTGCTCTTCGCCCCGCTCCGGGACGCCCTCAGGGACGCCCTCAGGGACTCCGGCACACCCTGAAGCCCGGAGTCCGCCGGGCCGCCCCCGCGCCCGCCGACCCGGCGAGGGAGCCCGCCCCGTGCCCGTACGCTGGGCGGCGGTACGGCGGCGGACGGGAGGGCGGGCATGCGCATCCTGCTGNTCGAGGACCACCCCATCGTGCGGCTGGGCCTGAAGGCGGCGATCGAGACCCAGCCCGACATGCGTGTGGTCGGCGAAGCCGAGACCGCCGCCGACGGCGCCCGGGCCGCCCGCGCCCTGCGCCCCGCCGTCGTGGTACTCGCCCTGCGGCTGGAGGGCGAACTCTGCGGACCCGACCTGTGCCGGGAGATCAAGCGCGCCGCCCGGCCCCCGGCCGTGCTGGTCTACACCGCCTTCGACTCCGCGGCCGACGCCTCCGCCAGCTACCTCGCCGGGGCCGACGGCTTCCTCCACCGCCGCACCGCGCCGGACCGGCTGCTCACCAGCATCCGGGACACCCACGCCGGCCGCCGGGTGTGGGTGCCCCGGGAGCACCCGGGGGAGTCGCCCACCACGGCGACGTCCCCTCCCTCCGCCCGGCTGACCCCGCGCGAGCACGAGGTGCTGGGCCTGATCCTGCTGCGCAACACCAACGCCCAGATCGCCGAACGGCTCGGCCTCGCCCTGCCCACCGTGAAGACACATGTGCGCGGCGTGCTGCGCAAACTCGGGGCAGGCAGCCGACGCGACCTCTTCTGACGCGTGCGGGGCGGCGCGCTCCACGCGCCCGACCGCCCCATGCGGCACCGCCCCGCGCCCCGCGCATACCCCGCGTCCCCTGCATACCGCGCGCCCCGCGCGCCTCGGGCGGGCTCATCCCGCAGGGATGAGTTTCCCGGCCCCACGGGGCGGATCGCCGGGCCCCACGCCCCGCGCCGCACGCCACGCGTGTTTGGCTGCCCGGATGGCACCCAACAGCGAGACCCCAGCACCCGACGGGCCCGCAGTCCGGCTCCGTGCCCGCCGCGACCTGGCCGTCGCCGCCGCCGTGCGTCAGGGCCTGGTCGACGACGAACAGCCGCTCGTCGCCCTCCTCGACCTGCGGACCGTCCACGACACCGTGCACGCGCTGCACACCGCGTTCGGCGAGGCCGGCACCGCCGACCGGCCGCCGCTGCACACCTTCGCCGTCAAGGCGGGATCGCTGGTCCCGGTGCTGAGGCTGCTCAACGGCCTCGGCGTCGGCTGCGAGGTGGCCAGCCCCGGCGAACTGGCCCTGGCCCGCGCCGCCGGGGTGCCCGCCGACCGCATCGTCCTGGACTCCCCGGCCAAGACCACCGCCGAACTGCGGGAGGCGCTGGAACTGGGCATCACGCTGAACGTCGACAACTCTCAGGAGCTGACGCGACTGGACCGGCTGACCGCCGGCACCACCCCGCGGGGCGCGCTGGGCCTGCGCATCAACCCCCAGCTCGGCGCCGGCAGCATCGACGCCATGAGCACCGCCACGGCCACCTCCAAGTTCGGCGTGGCGCTCCAGGACCCCGGCGCCCGGGCGTGGGTGCTGCGCGCCTATGCCGACCGCCCCTGGCTCACCGCGCTCCACTGCCACGTCGGCTCCCAGGGCATGCCCCTGGAGCAGATGGCCGCGGGCGTCGCCGCCACCTACGAACTGGCCGAGGAGATCAACGAGGCCGCCCTCGCCGCGCGCGGGCGCCGCCAGATCGCCAGCCTCGACATCGGCGGCGGGCTGCCGGTCAACTTCGACTCCGACGAGGTCAGCCCGACCTACGGCGAGTACGCCCGGCTGCTGAAGGACCGGGTGCCCGGGCTCTTCGACGGGCGGTACCGGGTGGTGACCGAGTTCGGGCGCTCCCTGCTGGCGAAGGCCGGCGTGATCGTCGCCAGGGTGGAGTACACCAAGAGCGCGGGCGGACGGCGGATCGCCGTCACGCACGCCGGCGCGCAGGTAGCCACCCGCACCGTCTTCGCCCCGGAGTCCTGGCCGCTGCGCGTCGCCGCCTACGACGCCGACGGTCGGCCGGGCACCGGTGCCCCCGTTCGTCAGGACGTCGCGGGGCCCTGCTGCTTCGCCGGGGACCTGGTGGCGCGCGACCGCGAGCTGCCCGCCCTGGAACCGGGCGACCACGCCGCGCTGCTGGACACCGGGGCCTACTACGCCTCCACGCCGTTCGGCTACAACAGCCTGCCGCGCCCCGCGGTGCACGGCTTCACCGTGGGGCCCGAGGGGGTGCCGGAGTTCACGGTGATCCGGCGGGCGCAGACCGTGGCCGAGCTGGTCGCCGAGTCCGGCGGCTGACCGGCCCGCCGGGAGCCCCGGGGCGTGGCGGGGAGCGCGGAAGCGGCGCGGGCGCGGTTCAGGGACGTGCCGCCCGCGGCTCGTGCGGCTCCCGCGCCGCCTCCGGGACCGCGTACCCGGGCACCGAGGGCCAGCGCACCGTCAGCACCACCGACTCCTCCTCCGCGTACCAGGAGTGGTCCACACCCCTGCCCCAGACGACGTAGTCGCCCTGCCGTGACAGGACCACGTCCCGGCCGGGCAGCTCGACGCGGAATTGCCCGCTGACCAGCACCAGCACCGCGGTGCGTTCCTCGCCGCGGACCCACCGCGCGCGGCGGTCGCCCCGGGGGTGGACGCCCCACTTGACCTCCACGGCGCTGCTGTGCCGGGGGTCGCCGGGCTCCTTGAAGTGCCCCATCAGCCAGCCACGGTCCAGCGGCGCGTCCACCCCGGCGTTTCCGGTGTACACACCGTCGGCCCGCAGCGCGACGGCGGCGGGTGCGGTGCCCGGGGCCGCCGGGGCCGTGCCGTCGGCGAGTGCGTGGGCGTGGGCGTGGGCGAGTGCGTGGGCGTGGGGCGGGTCGTCGCGGTCCATGGGGCGGGAACGTACCAGCAGGCCGCCGCCCCGCCGCACGGGGCGGTGCGGTGGCCCCTCGTGTGCGCGTCGCCGACGGCGCTCAGGCCGCTTCGGCGGCCGCCTCCCGGACCATGCCGATGTACCGGTCCCAGTCCCAGTGCGGGCCGGGACAGATCCGCACGATGTCGGGGACCTCCCGGTGGCCCACGATGTGCTCCCGGTCCACCGGGATCTCGTGACGCGCGCAGATGCCCGCCACCAGCCGGGCGGACGACTCGTACATCGTGTCGGTCAGGAACTCCGGGCGGTCGGCCCAGCCCTCGTGCTCGATGCCGACCGACCGCTCGTTGAAGGCCCGGTGGCCCGCGTGATAGGCGACATCCAGCTCCCGCACCATCTGCGCCACGTGCCCGTCCTCCGACCTCACCACGTAGTGGGTGGCCGCCCGGTGGGCCGGGTCCTGGAACACCCTGAGGGTCACCGGGTACGTCGCCTCCGGCATGTGGATCACCACCCGGTCCACCCGGAAGTCGCGCGGTCTGCTGGCGCGGCGCAGGTTGGCTCCCGAGGCGGGGACCCACTCGGCACCCGCGTGGTCGACCTCGCCCTCGACGCGGGGCGTCTCGGTTCCGGAGTAGCGCCACCACCAGCTCTCCAGGGTCTCCCGCTGGCCGTAGCCGATCGCGCCCGCGGCGCCCACCACGCCGAGCGTCGCGGCGCCCTTCAGCAGCGAGCGGCGGCTGACGCCCCCGTCCCCGCCGGTTCCGGGGCCGTCCTCCCCGTTCTCACCCGCGGGAGAGCTTCCGTCGTCGTCCCGCCGACCCGCGCCTCGCCCGGGGCCGCCGGGTGGCCCGCCGCCCCTGCTGTGCCGGGCCCGGCCGTGCCGGGGTCCGGTGCCGCGCTCCGGTTCCGTGCTCATCTTTCCTCCGGTCCTCGGCCGGAACAACGCCATCGGCCGCCGCGCGGTTCCCCTCCCGGCGCGACGCCGGGTCCCGTTCCGCCCCGGGCGCCCGTCACCGGTGGGCGTGGGGCTCGTAGAATCTGCCCCACCATGCCGTACTTCGACCATGCCGCGACCACCCCGATGCTCCCCGAGGCCATCGCGGCGATGGCCGCCCAGCTTCCCCTCACCGGCAACGCCTCCGCGCTGCACGCCGCGGGCCGCCGGGCACGCCGCACGGTGGAGGAGGGCCGCGAGCAGCTGGCGGCAGCCGTCGGCGCCAGACCCAGTGAGGTGGTCCTCACCGGCGGTGGCACCGAGGCCGACAACCTCGCCGTCAAGGGCCTCTACTGGGCACGCCGCGCCGCCGACCCGCGGCGCGTGCGGGTGCTCGCCAGCCCCGTCGAACACCACGCGGTGCTGGACGTCGTCCAGTGGCTCGCCGACCACGAGGGCGCGCGAGTCGAGTGGCTGCCCGTCGACCACCTCGGCCGGGTCCACCCCGACGCGCTGCGGACCGCGATCGAACGCGACCCGGGCGATGTCGCGCTGGTCACCGTGATGTGGGCCAACAACGAGATCGGCACCGTGATGCCGATCGCCGAACTGGCTTCCGTCGCCACCGAGTTCGGCATCCCCACCCACGCCGACGCGGTCCAGGCCGTCGGCCAGCTCGATGTCGACTTCGGCGCCTCGGGCCTCGCCTCGCTCGCCATGTCCGGGCACAAGATCGGCGGGCCCTACGGCGTCGGCGCGCTGCTGCTGGGCCGCGAGTGGACCCCGACCCCGCTGCTGCACGGCGGCGGTCAGGAGCGCGACGTGCGATCCGGCACCCTCGACGTACCGGCCGTCGCCGCGTTCGCCGTCGCCGCCGACCGCGCCGTCGCCGCCCGTCCGGCGTTCGCCCGGGAGATCGGGGCGTTGCGCGACGAACTGGTGGCGGCCGTGCTGCGGGCCGTGCCGGACGCCGTGCTCAACGGCGACCCCGACCCTGCGGGCAGGCTGCCGGGGAACGCGCACTTCGCGTTCCCCGGCTGCGAGGGTGACTCGCTGCTGCTGCTGCTCGACGCGCAGGGCATCGCCTGCTCCACCGGCTCCGCCTGCACCGCCGGCATCGCCCAGCCCAGTCACGTCCTGCTCGCCGCCGGCTCCGAACCGGACCTCGCACGCGGCACCCTCCGGTTCTCCCTGGGCCACACCTCCACCCGCGAGGAGGTGGCCACACTCGCGGAGGCCATCGGCCCCGCCGTCCGGCGCGCCCGCAGCGCCGGCCTCAGCTGACCGGGCGCCGCGGGGCGGTACGGCGCCGCGGGGCGGTACGGGTCCGAGGGGACGACGCGGCCGCGGGACGACGGGGCCGCCGCACGCACCGTCCGCGGGCCCGTACCCTGGAGTGCGTTATGACTTCCCCTTCCCGTCTGCGTGTCCTCGCCGCGATGTCCGGCGGGGTGGACTCCGCCGTCGCCGCCGCCCGGGCCGCCGAGGCCGGGCACGACGTCACCGGCGTGCACCTGGCGCTCTCCGCCAACCCCCAGTCGTTCCGTACCGGCGCGCGGGGGTGTTGCACGCTGGAGGACTCCCGTGACGCCCGCCGGGCCGCCGACGTGATCGGTATCCCGTTCTACGTCTGGGACCTCGCCGAGCGGTTCCGCGAGGACGTCGTCGACGACTTCGTCAACGAGTACCAGGCCGGCCGCACGCCCAACCCGTGCCTGCGCTGCAACGAGCGGATCAAGTTCGCCGCGCTCCTCGACCGCGCCCTGGCGCTGGGGTTCGACGCGGTCTGCACGGGCCACTACGCGCAGATCACCACCGGCGCCGACGGCGCGCGGGAGCTGCACCGGGCCTCCGACGAGGCGAAGGACCAGTCCTATGTCCTCGGCGTCCTCGACGAGCGCCAGCTCGCCCACGCCCTGTTCCCGCTCGGCGACACCCTCACCACCAAGACCGAGATCCGGGCCGAGGCGGAGCGGCGCGGCCTGGCCGTCGCCAAGAAGCCCGACAGCCACGACATCTGCTTCATCGCCGACGGCGACACCCAGGGCTTCCTCGCCTCCCGGCTCGGCGCCGCGGAGGGCGACATCCTCGACGAGGACGGCGAGCGCGTCGGCACCCACCGGGGCGCGCACGGCTTCACCGTGGGGCAGCGCAAGGGGCTGCGCATCGGCCGCCCCGCGCCCGACGGCAAGCCCCGGTACGTGCTGGACATCTCGCCGGTGGACAACACCGTGACCGTCGGACCGCTCGAAGCGCTCGACGTCCACGCCCTCACCGCGATCCGCGCCCGCTGGTGCGGCACCCCGCCGAGCGGGCCGGGCCGCTACACCGCCCAGCTGCGGGCGCACGGCGACGAGACCCCCGTCGCCGCCGAGCCGACGGCCGACGGCGGGCTGGTGGTCCGCTTCGACGCGCCGGTACGAGGCGTGGCGCCGGGCCAGGCCGTGGTGCTCTACGACGGCACCCGGGTCGTCGGCTCCGCCACCATCGCCGCCACCTCGCGCGAGCCCCACCCCGCGGCGACCTCCACCGGCGGCTGAGCCGGTCGTCCCAGCGGTCGGCGGGGCCGCCTCAGGCCAGCACGTCCGCCCTGCCGTTGGTGAGCACGGGCACCGCCGCCCGCGCCCGGTCGACCGCTTCGGCCGGGTCGAGGTCGACCGTCAGCAGCCCCGGCTCGGGCCCGAGCCGTCCCACCACCTCGCCGAGCGGCGAGACCACCATGCTGTGCCCGATCCCGGTGGGAGCCCGGCCGGCCGGGCTCCCACCGACCGTCGCCGGGTCGGCCTGGCCGCAGGCGACCACCCAGCACGTGCTGTCGAGTGCGCGTGCCCGGACCAGCACCTCCCACTGCTCGGCCTTGCCCGGTCCGGCGCCCCAGGACGCCGGCAGCACCACCACCCGGGCCCCGTCGTCCGCGAGCCGGCGGAACAACTCGGGGAACCGCACGTCGTAACAGGTGGCGAAGCCCACCGTCACGCCGTCCAGCGGCTCCGTCACCACCCGGTCGCCGGGGGCGACCGTCTCGGACTCCGCGAAGCCGAAGGCGTCGAACAGGTGCAGCTTGTCGTAGTGGGTGTCCACGCCCCGGCCCGTGATCAGCAGGGTGTTGGTGACCCGGCCGTCCGGCGCCGGGGTGAACATCCCCGCCACCACCAGCAGCCCGGTCCGCTCAGCGACGGCGCGCACGCCCTCCGCCCACGGTCCGTCGAGCGGCTGGGCGACCGGCCCCAGCGGAATCCCGAACCGCGCCATCGCGGCCTCGGGAAAGACGACCGCCGCCGCGCCCTCGTCGGCGGCGCGCACGGCCTGTTCGGCCATGGCCTGGAGATTGCGCTCCGGATCTGTGCCGGAGAGCAGCTGACTGACGGCGATTCGCATGGTGCCTCCCACACCCGTGTCTACCACGGACGGGGCCGTACGGAATCATGGCGGCATGGCAACTCATGTGATCACGGGAGCCGGCTCGGGCATCGGGGCGGCCGTCGCCGAACGCCTCGCCGAACGCGGCGACGAACTGTGGCTGTGGGCACGCGACGCGGGCCGCGCCAAGGAGCTGGAGGCGCGGTTCCCCGGCGCCCGCACCCTGGTCGGTGAACTCGCCGAGCCCTCGCGGCTGTCCTGGGCCCTCAGCCACCAGGAACTGCCCGAGCGGGTCGACTCCCTGCTGCACGTCGCCGGCGTCGTCGACCTCGGCACCGTAGGGGAGCTGACCCCCGCGAGCTGGCAGCACCAGCTGGCCGTCAACCTCGTCGCCCCCGCGGAGCTGACCCGGCTGCTCCTCCCGCAGCTCCGGCTCCACCGCGGCCACGTCGTCTTCGTCAACTCCGGTGCCGGTCTGCACGCCCACCCGCAGTGGGGCGCCTACGCCGCGAGCAAGCACGGCCTCAAGGCCCTCGCCGACTCGCTGCGCGGCGAGGAACAGCCCAACGGCGTCCGCGTCACCACGGTCTACCCCGGCCGCACCGCCACCCCCATGCAGGCCAAGGTCCACCAGCAGGAGGGCAAGGAGTACGACGCCGGGCGCTGGATGACGGCCGAGTCGGTGGCCACCACCGTGCTCACCGCGCTCGACCTGCCCCACGGCACCCATCTCACCGACCTCACGGTCCGCCCCACCGGCTGACCGCCGCGCCCCCGCGTGGGGCGGACCGTGAGGTCGGTGA
>NZ_BHZI01000146.1 GCF_004305975.1 Streptomyces otsuchiensis | reverse complement strand
GGAGAGGGCGGTGCGCGGGCGAAGAGGGCCGGTGGCCGCTCGTGGCCGTCACCCGGTCGCCCCTCCCCCGCCCGGCCGGTCCGCGCCGTCAGTCGCGACGTGTCACGTCTGCGGCGAACTCTCGTCCTCGCCGTCGGCCGCCAGGGACGCGGTCGCCGTGTCGCCGTGCGGCTCGCGTGCGGCCGGCACCTCGGCCTCGGCGCCGGCCTCCTCGCCGGCGTCGTCCGCGGCGGCCAGGGTGGAGCCTGCGGCGGACGCGCCGGCCTTGCCGGCGAGCAGCTCGCCGACGCGGGCGCGGAAGTCGCGGATCATCGCCGGGGCGTGCTTGCCAGGACCGCGCGGGTCGATCTTTCCCGCCTGCCATTCGGCGTGCGCGATGACGCTGTACTGGTTCCACCCGTGCGCGCGGCAGATCGCCGCCGCGTACCGGGCGATGGCCTCCAACTGGTCCGCCGGCCAGGCGTCCTTGCCATCGCCCATGTTGATGGCCTCGATGCCGTAGAAGCGCGAGTTCCCGTCCTGGCTGGTGGACTTAGGAGCCGGAAGGCTCTTCTGCTCGCGGATGACGGCCTGGAGGACGGCCGGATCGCCGCCACCGGCGTGGTTGGCGCGGCCGTGTCCGACGAGGTGCATCCGCCCCTGCTTGTCGGCCACGGCGTGGCACAGCGGCCCGGGGAGCCCGGAGTAGCCGTCGCGGCAGATGCGCACGGAGGCGTCCGTGCCGGAGGTGACGGTGTGGTGGATCATCACGCCGTTCACCGGTCCCCAGCCGGTTCCCGCCGATCCTCTGTTGTGGGTGCGCCACGAGCCGACCTCGACGACGCTGACGCCCTCGGCGCGCAGCGCGGTGAGAAGTTTGGCCGCTGACAAGGGGGTGGCCATGGGGCCTCCTGTGGTCCGGTCGGTTTCGCCGCGATCCCGTGGGGACGCGGCCGTGCTGGACATCGGGAGAGTGCCTGGTGCACCGGCTGATCGCCGGTTTCGCCGGCCCGCTGCGGCTGGCAGCGGTGTTCGACGCTCGATCGGTTCTCGCGGTCTGTGGGCCCGGGGCGGACCAACGTAGCCGCTGCCAGGGCCGATTGGTACAACCGAGTGGCGCGTGTCATCCCAAGGTGTGGCCGAATGACAGCGGTTGGTCGGACGGGAGTTCATCTGCGGACGCGGTGTTCGAGCCGCGCCCCCACTCGCGTTCCGGCGTGCGCCGGGCGGAGTCGGTCAGGACGCCGTCACGCCCACGGTCGCCGTGTCACCCGTGGCCATCAGCGAGATCTCGGCCGCCCCCAGGACGGTTCGTTCCAGGCCGATGTCGTCACTGCCGCGCAGCTCCCCGAAGGTGTCGGTGATCCACAGCTCGACCTCACGCGGCTCAAGACCTTCGATTCCCGCCGAGTTGACGCAGTCGACGAGGAACTCGACCTGCCCGTCCAGCACTTCCGGGATGGCGGCGGCGGAGCAGCTGATCTCGACCAGCTCGCGGCCGGTGTTGGTGACGGCGGCGGCCGCGAAGGACGGTGCGGAGGCCCCACCCCCGGTGTCCCCGACCCAGCGCAGCAGGCTCTCGATGCCCTCGGCAGGCGGCTCCTCGGCCCCCTGGTCGTCCCAGGCGACGCCGTGGATGTCGGCGAGGTGGCCGGCCCATGCCTCGACGTCCGCTCCGGGCAGAGCGGCGAAGCCGCCGTTGCCGCCGGAGCCGTTCCCTGCGGTGCCCCCCGCGCCGTCGTCGCCGGAACCGCCGTCGTCCGAACCCTCGTCGCCGTCGCCCGGCTCCCCGGTGTCGTCGGAGGGCCTGCTGTCGTCGGTGCCGGAGCGGGCGGAGCCGGGATCGTCACCCGACCCGCAGGCGGTGAGGGCGAGCAGGCAGGCGGCCGCCGGCAGTGTCTTCCAGAAGTGGTGCGTCATCCGTGTCATGTCGGCACCCTGCCCCACCCGGCGGCGACGGGTGCGCTGTGTTTCTGTTCCGTTACCGGAAGCTACGGTGCGCCGCCGCCCGGGCACTCCGGCGCACCACTCCGGGCGGGGCGCGGAGGCGCCGACTCGGCCCGGCAAAGACGCGCGTCCCACACCAGAGGGCATCTGATGTGGGACGCAGAGGTAGGCCGTGTGGGACTCGAACCCACAACCAATGGATTAAAAGTCCACTGCTCTGCCAATTGAGCTAACGGCCCGCAGGAGCAGCATAACCGCCGGACCCCTCGCACGTCGCAGGTGATCGGTGGTCCGGTCGGGCGGTCCCCGAGCACCGCGTCTGCCGCCGCCGTGCCGGGCGTCTACCCGCCAGGTCAACCGGGGGCACTGTCAAGATCGAGCGGGTGCGCCCGCCACGAAGTACCGGGGGCACTGTCACGATCGAGCGGGTGCGCCCGCCACGAAGTACCGGGGGCACTGTCACGATCGAGCGGGCGCGCCCGCCGCGATGTACCGGGGCACTGTCGCGATCGAGCGGGCGCGTGCATGATCGGTTTCGGTGGTGCGGGGCCGGGGTGCCGGTGACCGTTCCGCCGTGGCCAGCGCAGTACAGCAGCAGTGCGGCAGTACGAAGGGAAGATCGCGATGACGCGCCTCAGCACCCACCCGGTCCCGGGCCCGACCACGAGCAGCGGAGGCGTCCGATGACCGGGGGCGACGAAGCACGCGCGGGACGCGACCCGGGCGAGGGTGTCACCGAGCCGCCGGTGCTGCGCCACGTGGAGGGGCGGGCCGGGTTCCTCACGCTGAACCGGCCGCGCGCGCTCAACTCGCTGAACCACACGATGGTCAACGCCGTGGAGAGCGCGCTGATCGAGTGGGCGGACGACCCCTCGGTGGAGACGGTGGTGCTCACCGGCGCCGGTGAGCGGGGACTGTGCGCGGGCGGCGACATCCGGGCCATCTACGACGACCTGCTGACGGGCGGCCCGGCTGCGGAGGCGTCGGAGCGGTTCTGGCACGACGAGTACCGGATGAACGCCCGCATCGGCCGGTTCGCGAAGCCGTATGTGGCGGTGATGGACGGGCTGGTCCTCGGCGGCGGGGTCGGGATCTCGGCCCACGGTGACATCCGCGTGGTCACCGAGCGGTCGCTGGTGGGGATGCCCGAGACGACGATCGGCTTCGTTCCCGATGTCGGTGGCACGTACCTGCTGTCGCGCGCGCCGGGCGAGTTGGGCACCCATCTGGCCCTCACCGCGGCGCCCGTGGGCGCGGCCGACGCGCTGCTGTGCGGGCTGGCCGACCACTTCGTGCCGTCGCAGTCGCTGCCCGCGCTGCTGACGGAGCTGGCGACGGAGCCCGCCGCCGAGGTGGTGGCGCGGCACGCCACGACGCCGCCGGTCGCCGAACTGGCCGCCGCGCGGGAGTGGATCGACCACTGCTACGCGGCGGACTCGGTCGAGGAGATCCTGCGCCGACTGCGGTCGGCCGGGGTGCCCGAGGCCGAAGCGGCGGCGCGGACGATCCTGACCAAGTCGCCGAACTCGCTGAAGGTGACGCTGGCCGCGCTGCGGCGCGCCCGTGAACTGGGCTCGCTGGAGGAGGTGTTGCGCCAGGAGTACCGGGTCTCCTGCGCGGCGCTGGCGGCGCCGGACCTGGTCGAGGGAGTGCGGGCCCAGGTCGTCGACAAGGACCGCGACCCCAAGTGGTCGCCCGCCACGCTGCAGGAGGTCGACGAGGCGGACGTGGCACGGTACTTCGCCGCGCGCCCAGGCCGGGAGCTGGTCCTGCCGGGCGACGACGGCGACGGCTCCGACGGCGACGACACGAGTGGGGCCGACACCTCCCGGTGAACCGGCGCGACGGGCAGGGCCCGCCGAACGCGCGAGGCGTCCGGCGGGCCCTGGTGTTTAACCGGCCGTGGCGGTGCACCGGTTCACTCGGGGAGCGCCTGTCAGAAGTCGGTCCAGGTGAACTCAACCTCGTCGCCGTCCTGGACGATGAACTGGCAGCCGCCGACCGGGGTCGCGACGCCGTTGACGGATATCAGCCAGAACTCGCTGTCGGTCTGGCCGACACCGTCGATCTCGGTGACGAGGTAGTCCTCGAAGGAGGTGTACCAGACGCCGTCCCAGTCCAGGTCGGAGTCGTTGAGCGCGGTCGTCGGAGTCGCCCCGGGGCTGGGGTTGGCGCCGAAGTTGGTGCCGTCGCAGAGGTGACCGGCCTCGGTCAGCGGCGAGACGACGCCGCCGTCCGTGGTGACCTCGTCGTCGTACAGGACCGAGCTCGGTCCGGTGACGGTCAGGTTGACTGTCACCGGGGCGAGCGCGGTGGCTTCCGCACCCGGCGCGGCGACGGCGGTCGAGACGGCGGTGGCGGCGGTCAGGCCGAGCACCGCCGCAGAGACGGCGAGGCGGCGGGTGAGCGTGCTGTTCATCGTGGTCTCCCCTTGGTGGTGGCTGTTGGTGCGGTGGTCAACTGCGGTACAGCGCTGTGCTGGTCACACGGTGGTGCGGCGACGGCGCATGGTCACCACGTAGGCGAGTGCGCCGGCGATCAGGAGGCCGACTGCTGCGGCCAGGAGGGAGAGCGCGGAGGTTCCGGTGTTGGCCAGACCACCGCCGTTCGGGGCGGGGTCGTTGCCGAGGTCGCCCGTGCCGCCGGTGAGGCCGGAGGTGCCGCCGAGGCCGCCGTTGCCGCCACCGGTCGCGTCGGTGCCGCCAGTGGTGGCGTCGCCGTCGCCGCCGGTGGAGTCGTCGCCGCCCGTGGTGGCGTCGCCGTCGCCGCCGGTGGAGTCGTCGCCACCGGTGCTGTCACCGCCCGTGGTGTCGCCGCCGGTGGTGTCGCCTCCGCCGTTGGCGTCGTCGCCGCCGGTGCTGTCACCGCCGGTGGAGCCGCCGTTGTCGCCGCCGCCGGAGCCGGAGTCACCGCCGGTGTCCGAACCGCCGCCGGTGGAGCCGCCGTTGTCACCGCCACCCGGGGTGCAGTCGATGGCGTACGGCTCGGGGGACACGCTCTTGCCGTCCAGCTCGAAGAGCGCCTTGCCGGCGAGGGCCGGGATGACCTGGGCGGTGGCGCGCAGCGTCATCCCGTCGACGGAGGCCTCGTCGTAGCCGACCGCGCCGCGGTGGCCGGGCTCGGCGTCACAACCGACCTGCAGGGAACGCAGGTAGTCGATGCCGAGCTGCGCCTCCTTCTCACGGCCGCCGGCGGCCAGGGCCTGCACGGCCAGCGCGGTGGAGTTGGAGTTGGCGCCCACCGAGGCGCTGCCGTTGTAGGAGAAGCCGCCACCGGACTGCTGGGCTCCGGCCAGCCAGTCCAGCGACTTGGCCGCGTCGGCGCCCCGGCCGACGGCGATCATCGCCTGGACGGCCATGCCGGTGGAGTCGGGGTCCGGGTTGCAGCGGTCGGGGTTGCGCGCGAGCGACAGCGGGAAGCCGCCGTTCGGGCACTGGGTGGAGGCGAGGAAGTCCACCGCGTTGTCCGGCACTTCGCCGATCTCGTTGAACGCGAGGACGGCGAGCGACTGGGTGAACTGGTTGGAGAGGTCGGACGGCGCCTTGTCGCTGAACCGGCCGGACTCCTGGAGCTGGCCGAGCAGCAGACCGGTCAGGTCGAGCCCGCCGAAGTCGGACGGGTCGCGGTCCTGCACAGCGGCGACCAGCGCAAGCTTGGCGGTACCACCGGCGTTGAGGCGCTCGGCCCCGCCCCGGTGCACGTAGCTGCCGGCGTTGGCCTCCAGCCAGTCGGTGGCCTGGCCGGCGATCGTCCCGTTGGTGCCGGTGGAGACCAGCCCCATCACGATGTCGGCGTTGAGGCCGTGGTCGCCCCGGTAGTTGCCGTCGGTCAGCTGCGCCCCGGCCCAGGTGGCGGCGGCCGCGGCGGGCGAGCCGAGGGACGCGGTGCCGGTGTCGGTGGAGGTGTCGGCCTGCGCGGTGCCTGGCACCACCAGGGCCGCGAGCAGCAGCGCGCTCGGCAGCAGGGCCGCGCGCCGCAGGGTTGTTCTCATCGTCGGGGTACTCCTCCATGATCGGCAGCGGCGAAGCTGACGGGGGTGTCGAACGCGGCGCGCCGGGCGGCGCGCCGCAGGGTCGCCAGGACCGCGGGTCCCAGCACCGCGATCGCGATGACGTTGGTGATGGCCCGGCCGGTGTCCCAGCCGAACGCCGAGGTGGCGAGCGTGTAGAAGAAGAAGGTGTGGAGGTTGGCCAGCGGCCCGGCCTCCGGGTCGAACGAGAGCTGGGTGCCGTCGCCGATGGCGAAGGGCCAGAACCACAGGTTCATCAGGAAGCCGAACGCGTAGGCGGCGAACACCCCGTAGGCGGCGAGCAGGGCGATCTCGGCCCGCCCGCTGGGCCGTCGCGGCAGCAGCCCGGCGCCGAGGCCGACCCAGCCCGAGGCCATCATCTGGAACGGCAGCCAGGGTCCGACGCCGGCTGTCAGCAGCGCGGAGGCGAACAACGACGTTGCCCCCAGGGCGAATCCGAAGCCCGGGCCGAAGACCCTGCCCGCCAGGATCAGCAGGAAGAAGACCGTCTCGATGCCGGCCGTGCCCGCTCCCAGCGGGCGCAGCGCGGCGTTGAGCGCGGCCAGCACGCCCAGCAGGGCGAGGGTCTTGGGGTCGAGGCCGCCCTCGGTCATCTCGGCGAGGACGACGGCGAGGATGATCGGCAGCAGCACGACGAACAGCAGGGGCGCCTGCTCGGCGTGGGCGACGCTCTGCGGCTGCGGCGGTACCAGCAGCGGCCAGCAGAACATGGCCAGCCCGATCAGGCTGGCGCCCACCAGCGTGAGTGCGGCGCGCGGCCCGACGCGCAGTGCGGTGGCGCGCCGCACCGCGCTGCGCTTGGTGCGCGGGGGCGGAGTGGCGGCGGGCGTCACGCGGGCGGGCTTGCCGGGGACGGACTCGTCGGGCGCGGACTTTCCGGGGCTGACGCCCGGCCGCTGCTCGGCCTGCGGGTCGTCCCGGGCCGGGGTGGTGGTCACCGGGCGGCCTCCGTCCTCGGTTCGGCGGCCAGCGCCCGGGCCACCTGGTCCGGGGTAAGCCACGGCAGCGGGCTGAGCACCTTGGCCACCTGCGGCGCGAACGCCGGTGAGGAGCAGACCACTTCGGCGGTCGGGCCGTCGGCGACGATCTCGCCGTCGGCCATCACCGTCACCCGGTCGGCGACGGCGGCCACGAACTCCACGTCGTGCGTGGCGATCACGACCGCGCGCCCCTCCGCGGCCAGCGTCCGGACGACGGTGCCGAAGCGGCGTTTGGCCCCGTAGTCGAGGCCGCGTGTCGGCTCGTCCAGGAGCATCACGCGGGGCGCGGCCGTCAGCTGGATGGCGAGCACCAGGGCGAGTTGCTGGCCCTCGGAGAGATCACGGGGGTGTGAGCCACCGGCGACGCCCGGAGCCAGCAGCTCCAGCAGGTCGCGGCAACTTCCGTTCTCCGCGCCGGACTCGGCGTCGGACTGTGCGCACTCCTCGTCGACGGTCTGGAGGTACAGCAGGTCGGCGGCGGTCTGCGGCACCAGCCCGACCAGGGCGCGGGCCTCGGCGGCCGACAGGGTTCCGGGGTCGCCGCCCGGCACCTCCACCGTGCCGGACCGGCGCGGGCCCGACCCCTGCAACGCCCACAGCAGCGACGACTTCCCGGAGCCGTTGCGGCCCATCAGCGCCGTCACCTGCCCGGGCGCCAGCCGCAGACCGACCTTGCGGACCGCCACCGTCGACCCGTAGGTCACCGTGATGCCCTTGGCGCGCAGCAGACAGCCGGGGTCATCGGGGAGCCCGGCCGGTCCGGCGGGGGTTTCGGCACCAGCACTGCCCGCGGCAGCGATTTCGGTGTCGGCGCCGGCGGCGGCGTCGTCGGGCCAGGGCGCTCCGGGGGTGCGGGAGGCGAGCCGTTCGCGCAGCTCCCCGGCACGGCGGCGGGCGTCACGCACGGACAGCGGCAGCGGCGTCCACCCCGCCGTCCGGCCCAGCTGGACCACCGGAGGCGCCACGGCACAGTCCGGCATCAGCTCGGCGGGGGTGCCGTCGCGGACCGTGCCGTCACCGGGCAGGTAGAGCAGCCGGTCGGCGTACTGGAGCACGCGCTCCATGCGGTGTTCGGCGATCAGAACGGTGACCCCGAGGTCGTGCACCAGCCGCAGTACGGCGGACAGCACGTCCTCGGCAGCCGTCGGGTCGAGCGCGGAGGTCGGCTCGTCCAACACCAGTACGGAGGGGTGGGTGGTGAGCACCGAGCCGATGGCCACCCGCTGTTGCTGTCCGCCGGAGAGCGACCGCAGCGGCCGGCCCCGCAGTTCGGCGATGCCCAGCAGATCGAGGGTCTCCTCCACCCGCTTGCGCATCACCTCCGGCGCTATCGCCAACTGTTCCATGCCGTACGCGAGTTCTTCCTCGACGCTGTCGGTGACGAAGCCGGCCAGCGGGTCCTGCCCGACCCGTCCCACCAGGTGCGCGAACTCCTGCGGCGGCCGGCTCTCGGTGCCCTGCCCGGCGACGGTCACCCGGCCGCGCAGATGGCCGCCGGTGAAGCGCGGCACCAGGCCGTTGACCGCGCCCAGCAACGTCGACTTCCCGGTGCCGGTGTGGCCGGCGACCAGGCACAACTCCCCCTCGGGGATGTGCAGATCGACCCCGGCCAGAGCCGGTGGCGCGTCCTCGTCGTAGCGGAAGCTGACGTCCTCGAATCGGATCACGCGACGGGCTCCTTCCTGGGTTCGGCGGTCGGCACCGGCAACGGGGCTCCCGAGCGCGGCGGTTCGGGGGTGAGCAGTGCCGGCAGAGCACCGACCAGCACGGCCAGGACGGGCACCATCGACACATCGGGCCACGCCAGCGGCGACAGCGAGGGATAGAGGTTCCCCGGATCGACCCGGGCGGTCAGGAACATCAGCGCGGCGGTGGCGATACCGGCACCGGCGGTGACCAGTTCCGCCGGGCGCCAGTGGTCCGGCCGGTAGCCGGTGCGACGCACCCGACGGCCGCCGAGCAGCAACCCGGCCAGTGCCAGCGCCCCACCGCCCAGCAGCAGGGGCGCGCCGAGCAGCGCCGGCGCGGAGGAGTCCAGCACGCCGTACAGACCGCCGCAGATCCCGACCAGCCCCGCCACCACCAGCAGCCCGGTGACCAGCCGGGAACGCGGGTCGACTCCGCCGGTACGGCCGTAGCCACGTGAGGCCATGGCGGCGGCCAGCGCCAACGACCGGTTCAGAGCGTCCTCCAGGACCGGGATGATGATCCCGCGCAGCGCACGGCGCCCCTTGCCCTGGGCGCCCCGCAGCCGGCGGGCGCGCCGCACCCGCCGCACGCTGTCGATCAACTGGGGCGCCACGGTCAGCGCGACCACGACCGAGGCGCCGATCTCGTACAGCGCCCCGGGCAGCGTCTTCAGCATCCGCTTGGGATCGGCGAGCGAGTTGGCGGCACCCACGCACACCACCATCGTCGCCAGCCGCAGCCCGTCGTAGAGACCGCCGAGCAGCTGCTCCGCCGCGACGGAGCCGAACAGCCGGATACCGGCCGCCGCTTCGGGCAGCGGAATCTCCGGCAGGGTGAAGAGGATCGTGTCGCCCTGGCCGCCGCCGAAGATGATCCGGAAGACGACCCGCATCACGACGATCAGTGCGCCGAGCAGCAGATACATCTTGAACGACAACGCCCACGGCGCGTCGCCCCGGCGGCGGACGACGACATACGCCGCCACCGCCAGGATCAGCGCCAGCAGGATCGGGTTGGTGGTGCGGCTGGCCGCCACGGCCAGGCCGAGCGCCCACAGCCACCAGGCACCGGGATGCAGCGCCCGGGGCAGTGGTGGCTGCAGAAGGTCCGGCAGCCGGCTGTTCCCTCCCGGGCGTTGGGCCCGGTTCACGCTTTCCCGTCCGGCTCGACGCCGCCGGCCCCGTCACCGGGCGCCTCGGTGGCGTCCGGCGCGGCAGGCGCATCCGGCGTACCGGGCGCGTCAGACGCGGCGGTCGCTTCCGGCGTCCCGGGCGCGTCAGACGCGGCGGAGGCGAACACCTCCGCGTCCTCGTCGTCCGGACCGGCTCCCTGGGCCGCCAGAGCGGCGCGCCGGCGGCGCCACGCGGTCAGCCCGGCCGCACCGACCAGCGCGGTCAGCACCCCCAGGCCGGTGAGCATCCCGGCGGGCGGTGCGCCGGAGCCGCCGGTGTTCACCTGTGCCGTGGTGTCCTCGCCGCTCCACTCGGCGTCCTCGGTCGGCGCGGGTGCGGGGCTGGTGTCCGGCCCGGCGGTACCGTCCTCGTCCTCGCCGGCGTCGTCCTTCTCCTCCTCGTCGTCCTTCTCGTCCTCGTCCTCGTCCTCGTCCTTCTCCTTGGCGGAGTCCTCGTCCTCGTCCTCGGTCTTGCCGTTGTCGTCCCTGTCGTCGCGCGCGTCGTCATCGGCGCCGCCGTCCGGGTCGCTGCCCGCGCCGGCACCGCCCGTCACGTCGCCGGAACCGCCGTCGCCGGCCCCTCCGCCGCCCGTGGCCGAGCCGCCTCCCGCGTCGCCACCGCCGGACGCGGAACCTCCGGAGGCACCGCCGGAGGCCGAACCACCGCCGCCGCCTGAGGAGTTGCCCCCGCCGTCCCCACCGCCACCGTTACCGCCTCCGCCGCCTGAACCACCGGAACCACCGGAACCACCACCGTTGTCCGGGCGCAGCGGGGCCACGCCGGGCTGCGGCGCGTCGTCCATCTCCCGGTTCAGCGAGAACGACCAGCCGTCGAACGTGCCCTGCTGCGGAGTGCGGTAGGTGGCGCCACGCTGGCTGTAGGTCCAGTTGCCGCCGTTGGTCGAGTGCCAGTAGGACCAGTACGCGGACGCGGGCGGGGTGTCGACGCAGTCCTCACTGTCCACACCGGGGCGGCCGTTGATCCGGCAGATGAAGGACTCGCCCCACCGGGTGGTGCCGGCTATCTGGAACCCCGCGTTCTTCAACGCGGCGAGCCCGTCCGCCTGTGCGCCGGGCGCGCAGCGCACCACCCGGCCGCCGCCCAGCTCCCGGAAGTCGACGATCACCGTGACGCCCGTGGCGTCGGGGCAGAAGCCAGGCGTGCCGGCCTGGGTACGGAAGCCGGCCGGCAGGGTCGACGGCCCGAACCCGGCTGCCGGAAGGGCCTGTTGGACGGGAGTAGCCCCACCCCCGCCGGACGGCAGCGCGGTCGCCTGCGGCGCGACGGCGAGCGGTGCGACCAGAAGCGCGACCAGTGCCACGAACGCCTGGACCCTGGTGGTACGCGCACCGGTGGCGGGCATCATGGGGCCTTTCCCCTAAGGGCCCCGCGAGAGACCCCTGGCCCCGGCACATGAACGGACCCCCGACGCGTTTGCACAACACGGCGAGGGCCCGGGCGCCCGAGAGGCTTGGGGGCTCCACGCTGCAGACCATGACAGTGAGAAGCAGTGCACGCGAACCGTCGGGCATTCCGACTCGCGGCGCGGGGCGCCGCTCACGGTTGCAGGTCAGTGCCGGACTCTCACCGGCTTCCCCCTGCGGTCCACGCATGAAGTTGTGGGCCCGCACGGCGGGCCGAAGCAACCATAAGGCGAGCCTCACCACCCCGCCAGGGTGTGCGTCGGGTGACAACGCCCACAGCTCCCCCACATCCGGGCGAGCCGCCGACCGGCCGGGACGAGGCCGCGAGCGCCAACTGCCCTCAGCAGTAAGGGGACCGGCCCCCGATCCAGCGGCACGGGCCGGTCCGGCCCGGTGCGGACCACGCGTGAGGACGACGAAAAGGCCGGTGCGGCCTCCCCTTCAAGAGGAGGCCGCACCGGCCTTGTTCAGCGTTGGTGACGCTCAGCTGTCGCGCTTCCAGCGGGGCTTCTCGGTACGCCGGTCGCCGGTGGGACGGCTGCTGCTGTGGTCGTCCCGGCGGAAGCCGCCGCGGCGGTCGTCACGGTGGTCGTCACGACGGGCGTAGGGGCGGCTGCCGCTACCGGCGCCGTCACGGCGGTCGTCACGACGGAAACCGGGACGGTCGCCGTCGCGGCGGTCGTCACGACGGGCGTAGGGGCGGCTGCCGCTACCGGGACCGTCGCGGCGGTCGTCACGGCGGAAACCGGGACGGTCGTCGCGCCGGTCGTCACGGCGGAAGCCCGGACGGTCGCCGTCGCGCCGGTCGTCACGACGGAAACCGGGACGGTCGTCGCGCCGGTCGTCACGACGGAAGCCCGGACGGTCGTCGCGGCGGCCGTAGGGACGGCCACCGTCACGGCGGAAACCGGGGCGGTCGCCGTCGCGACGCTCCGGGCGCTCGGTGGCGCGCTGCGCCTCGCGCTCCGCGTCCAGCCGTGCCTTCTCCACGCGGCGCGCCTCGCGGCGGGCCTCACGCTCTGCCTCGGCCGCCGCCTGGGCGGCGTTGGCCGCTGCGATGGCCTCCTGCGGGTCCTCGCCACGCTCACGGGCCGCGCGGCCCGTCAACTGCTCGGCCTCGTCACGGAGTTCACCGGCACGCGCCTGCGCGCGCTCCAGGTCCTTCGCCAGCCGCTGGGTCTCACGCTCGGCGTGCAGCGCGGCGCCCATCGCGGCCTCGGCCTGGAGCTCGGTCAGCGACCGGGCACCGGTGATCCGGGTGATCTCCTCGTCGAAGAGGTCGCCGCGGCCGATGACATGACGCGAGGCGTCGACGCCCGCGTCCTCCATCAGCCGGAAGACGGTGCGCCGCTGGTGCGGCAGCGCCAGGGAGACGACCGTGCCGGACTCACCGGCGCGGGCGGTGCGGCCCGAGCGGTGCAGGTAGTCCTTGTGGTCCCCGGCCGGGTCCACGTTCAGCACCAGGTCGATGCCGTCGACGTGGATGCCCCGCGCGGCGACATCGGTGGCGACCAGACAGTTGATCTTCGACTCTTTGAAGTCGGCGAGGGTGCGGGTACGCGCGCCCTGCGTCATGCCGCCGTGCAGCGCGTCGGAGCGGACGCCGGACTCGCGCAGCTGCTCCGCCACCCGGTCCGCGCCCAGCTGGGTGCGGACGAAGACGATGGTGCGGCCACCCTCACGGGCGGCGATGGCGGCAGTGATCGGCGCCTTGTCGCGCGGCTTCACGACCAGCACGTGGTGGGTCATGGTGGTGACCGCGCCCTGGGCCGCGTCCACCTCGTGGCTGACCGGCTCGACCAGGTAGCGCCGGACCAGGCTGTCGATCTCGTTCTCCAGCGTGGCGGAGAACAGCATGCGCTGACCGCCGGCCGGGACGAGGTCCAGCAGTTCGGTGACCTCGGGGAGGAAGCCCAGGTCGGCCATCTGGTCGGCCTCGTCCAGCACCGCGACCTGGACGTCGTCCAGGGAGCAGGCGCCGCGGCTGATGATGTCGCGCAGCCGGCCCGGCGTGGCGACCAGGATGTCGACGCCGCGCTCCAGCGCGTAGATCTGGTTGCCCATCGAGGTGCCGCCGCAGACGACCTTCAGCTTGAGGCCGAGGGTGTCGCCGTAGGGCTGGAGGGCGTCGGAGACCTGCATCGCCAGCTCGCGGGTCGGCGTCAGGATGACACCGCGCGGACGCTTGCGGGCCGTGGAGCCGCCGGCGAGGCGGGCCATCAGCGGCAGGCCGAAGCTCAGGGTCTTGCCGGAGCCGGTGCGCCCGCGGCCGAGGATGTCGCGCCCGGCGAGGGCGTCCGGGATGGTCGCCGCCTGGATCGGGAACGGCACGGTGACGCCGTTCTGCGCGAGCTTGCGGACGATCGCGTCGGGGAGGCCGAGGTCACCGAAGGTGGTGGTCGGCTCGTCCTCGGGCATCACGGCGGCGGCGTCAGTGGCGTCGACGGCGTCGGTGGCCTCGAGGGAATGGGTGGGTACAGACATGCGAAATGAGAACCTTCCGGAGTCAATCGGCACGCGCCTAGGCTCCGTAGGTCACAGTCGACCGCCTGCATGCGGTCAGCCACGGCTTTGACGAGGAACGCGCCACACGGCGCATTCGCTGGCGCGCCGGGCAAGTGGGATCAAACGATCTACAAGGATACGCACCGTGTCCTGAACGACGCAAACCGGCCGCCGCGGTACACGGTGCTGTGGCTCGGCCGGACGAACCGGACGAGGGCGGGGCGGACGGGACGCCCGGAGCGGTGCCCGGCACGTCCTCGTGCCGGCTGCTCGGAACTCCGCGATGTCCGCACCTCAACGCTACCGGTAACGCAGCTCTTCCGGGCCCCCCTCGGACTCCCCGGGGTCCGGATCGGGGTTGTCCGGCTCCTCCTCACCGGGCTCCGGCTCGGGCTCGGGTGCCGTCGGCGAGGAGACGGGCGGCGGCGCTCCGGGACCCGACGGCGCAGGTCCGGGGGGCTGCGGGGCCGGCGAGGCGGGCACCGTCTGGTCCGTGTGGTCCTCGCTGTCGGGACGCCCCGGCTGCTCCGGCGTGTCGTCCTTCTCACTCTCGCGCTCGGCCCGCTCCGGCGAGGCGGTGGCGGACGGCGAGCCCTGCACGCGGTCGTCGTCGTGACCGGAGGGCCCGTCCTCCTCCCCCGACGGGTCGGCGCCGGCCGGCACCTCGTCACGCGCACCGCCCCCCGGCGCGGAGCCGCCCGGCGCCGCCGGGGCCTCCGGCTTCCGGCCGTCGACGGTCACACAGCCGGACAGGACGGCGAGCAGCGCCGCGGCGCTGGCCAGCCGGGCCGCGGCTTGACGGAGCATGGTGCGGCGCACGGCGTCAGGACCTCCAGGCGGGGCGTTCGGGTCGCCCTGCCCAACTCCACCGGCCGGAGGGAGGACACGGCCCGGCCGGGCGCGCCGGGGTCACGCCGGGGACGGCGCGCGCCGGTGCGAGAAGGCCGTCCGAGCGCGGGCGGGCCCCCGGCGGAGGCGGCAGGCGCCGGGCGTGACCGGCGCAGGCGTGACCGGCGTGACCGGCTCAGGCGTGACCGGCTCAGGCGTAGCCGAGGTCGTGCAGCCGGTCGTCGTCGATACCGAAGTGGTGGGCGATCTCGTGGACGACCGTGATCTCGACCTCCTCGACCACCATGTCCCGGCCGCCGCCCTCCCGCTCGCACATCCGCAGCGTGGGGCCCATGTAGACGGAGATGCGGTCCGGGAGCACCCCGGCGTACCACTCGCCGCGCTCGGTCAGGGGCGTGCCCTCGTACAGGCCGAGCAGTTCCGGCTCCTCCGGCGGCGGCTCGTCCTCGACGAACACGGCGACGTTGTCCATCATCCGCGTCAGCTCCGTCGGGATGCGGTCCAGCGCCTGGCCGACCAGGTCCTCGAACTCCTCGCGGGTCATCTCCAGCACGTCGCCCATTGTGCCGCCCCACCCCGCCGCCGCGCCCGTCCCGCGCGGACGGGATCAGGCCCGCCCTGATCCCGTCCGCGCGGGACGGGCGCGGCGGCGGGGTGGGGCGGCACAATGGGCGACGTGCTGGAGA
>NZ_BHZI01000145.1 GCF_004305975.1 Streptomyces otsuchiensis | reverse complement strand
CTTCGACAGGGGGCAACAGTCATGCCGGGCCCGAAGGCCAGCGGCCCTCTTGCAGGACCGCGAAGAACATAACGGGGCGGAAGGAACCGCTCCGCGGAGGGCGGGGCCGGACCGGTCCAGTACCGGTGCTCCGCGGGCCGCGCAGGGGCGTTGTGCACGGCACCGGGCCGTGATCGACTACGCCTCCGATGGCCGCGCACGCATCGCCGCGGCCGACGACCCACATCAGGAGGCACCATGTCCCGGCGCGTCTCTCTTCCCCGGAGCCGGCCCCAGGTCGACGGCACCGCGTGGGCGGCGCCCGGCTCCGTCCTGGCCGGCGCCGTGACCCTCGGCCGGGAGACGGGCGTCTGGTACAACGCGGTGGTCCGGGCCGAGATGGACACCATCACCGTGGGCGAGGGGACCAACGTGCAGGACGGCTGTGTGCTGCACTGCGACGCGGGCTTCCCCCTGACGGTGGGCGACGGCGTGAGCGTCGGCCACCGGGCGGTGCTGCACGGCTGCGTGGTGGAGGACGACTGCCTGATCGGCATGGGCTCGGTGGTGATGAACGGCGCCGTCATCGGCAGTGGCAGCATCGTGGCCGCGGGCGCGGTCGTGCTGGAGGGGACGGTCGTGCCGCCCGGTTCGCTGGCCGCCGGTGTGCCCGCGCGGGTGAAGCGTGCCGTGACCGAGGAGGAACGGGAGGCGATCCGCGTCAACGCGGAGGGCTACCGCGCCCTGCTGGCCCTGCACCGGGACGCGCACCACGACGCGGACGGCACGGCTGGCGGAGCGGCGTAGCACCGGACGGCGCCGCACGGCCCGGAGGAGTACGGCCCGGAGGCGTACGTCATCGCCGCGTGCACAGTCGTTGACTTGGGGTCGCCACATTCCTATGGTCGGACAAAGGAATTCCGGGGGTGCGGCGCACCCATGGGTACCGGTGGCACACCGGGGATGCCGAGGACGCGATGACGGACCACCAGACGCTGCGGCCGGCCGGCGAGGACGCGCACACCCCCGACCGGGGCGAACGGCGCTACTCCACCGGTTTCGGGAACGAGCACTCCGGCGAGGCGGTTCCCGGCACGCTGCCGGTCGGCCGCAACTCCCCGCAGCGAGCGCCGCACGGCCTCTACGCCGAGCAGTTGAGCGGCAGTGCCTTCACCGAACCGCGTGCCCGTAACCGCCGCTCCTGGCTCTACCGCATCCGGCCCTCCGCGGCGCACCCGCCGTTCGCCCGGGTCGACAACCGGGGTCTGCGCTCGGCACCGTTCGAGGAGACGGTCCCCGACCCCAACCGGCTGCGCTGGGACCCGCTGCCCGAGCCGGCGGCCGGCACCGACTTCGTCGACGGACTGTGGACGCTGGGCGGCAACGGTGACGCCCGGCAGCGCTCCGGCATGGCGATCCACCTCTACCACGCCAACGCCTCCATGACGGACCGGGTGTTCAGCGACTCCGACGGCGAGCTGCTGATCGTCCCCGAGCGCGGGACGATCGAACTCCACACCGAGTTCGGCCCGTTGACCGCGCCCCCCGGCCATGTCGCCCTGATCCCGCGTGGCGTGCGGTTCCGGGTCGAATTGGCCGGGGCCGGCGCCCGCGGCTATGTCTGCGAGAACTACGGCGCACCCTTCGAACTGCCGGAGCTGGGGCCCATCGGCGCCAACGGCCTGGCCAACGCCAGGGACTTCCTGGCTCCCCGGGCCGCCTTCGACGACGCGGAGCGCCCGGTCGAGGTGGTCAACAAGTTCTGCGGCAACCTCTGGGCCGCCACCTACGACCACTCGCCGCTCGACGTCGTCGCCTGGCACGGCACCCATGTGCCCTACCTCTACGACCTGCGGCGCTTCAACGTGATGGGGACCATCAGCTACGACCACCCGGACCCGTCGGTCTTCACGGTGCTGACCTCGCCGTCGGACACCCCGGGGCTCGCCAACGCCGACTTCGTGGTGTTCGCGCCCCGCTGGCTGGTCGGCGAGGACACCTTCCGGCCGCCCTACTTCCACCGCAACGTGATGAGCGAGTACATGGGCCTGGTCGAGGGCGCTTACGACGCCAAGGCGTCGGGCTTCCTCCCGGGCGGTGGATCACTGCACAATATGATGTCCGCGCACGGCCCCGACCGGGAGACCTTCGACCGGGCGAGCGGCGCGGACCTGGTGCCCCAGAAGGTGGACGACGGACTCGCGTTCATGTTCGAGACGCGCTGGCCGGTCACCCTGGCCGGACAGGCACGCTCCGCCGGACATCTGCAGCAGGGCTACGACACCGTGTGGCAGGGTCTGGAGCGGAACTTCCGTTCGTAGCCGCAGCGCATCGGAGAGTCTGCCATGACCGTGTTCGCACCGGACTCGCTGGAACTGAACCGCAAACTGCCGTTGTGGTACCAGGTCTCGCAGTCGTTGCGGGCCTCGATACTCGGCCGGCCGCCGCAGGCACCGCTCCGGCTGCCGACCGAGGAGCGGCTGGCCGGGCACTACGGCGTCTCCGTGCTCACCATGCGCCAGGCGCTCAAGGAGCTGGAGACCGAGGGGCTCATCAGCCGGCATCGCCGGCGCGGCACCTTCATCGAGCCGGACGTCCGTCGCGGGGTGCCGGTGCCGTTGCTGGGTTCGGTGGACGCCATCGTGGCGCAGCAGTCCGGCGAGCCCAGCACGCTGCTCAGCCAGGAGACCACCCCCGTGCCCCCGGAGCTGGCCGAGCACTTCCCCGGGCTCTCCGAGGTGGTGTCCTTCAGGCGGCTGCGCCGGGACCCGGAGACGGGGACGCCGACCAACTGGGCGGAGAACCTGCTGCCTCCGGACGTGGCCGCGCTGGTCGACCCGGAACTGCTGGAGCGCTGGCCGATGACCAAGGTGCTGCGGGACGAGGTGGGTGTGGCGGTCAGCCGGATCGCCAACACGGTGCAGGCGCGGCTCGCGGACCCGGGCACGGCGCGGTTGCTGGAGGTGCCACTGCTCAGTCCGATCCTGCACTGTACCGGCATCTCCTACGACGACCGGGACCGAGCGGTGGACGTCGTGCGGATCCACTACCGGGGTGACCGCTTCTCGTTCTCGGTGTCCGTGGACGCCGATCCGCACTGAGGCACAGCGCCCCGCCGGGCGGCCGTCCCCCGACCGGCCTGGCCTGCGGGCACCAGGACGGCACACCGGAGCGTCCACCACGGGGCGACGGCCCGCCGGGGCGGCCTCCGTCGAAGGAGGGGCCGCCCGATGACGGGCCGTCGGCCGGAAAGTCGTCGCCGGTCAGTCGCGACCGCCGAAGAGCGTGCGGCGCAGCCGGCGCAGCGGCGCCAGCAGGTGCACCCGCGTGCCGCGTGCGGCCGGAACACGGTTCTCGTCGCGCTGCGTCAGCTCGCGCATCAGCCTGGTGGCGTCCTCGGAGTCCCGCTGTGGCACGGCGGGGCCGGACAGCACACTCAGATGGCGCTCCAGGCGCGGCCCGGAGGCGCCGCTCCGGCAATCGATCGCAGGCACCCTGGGCCTGCTGCGCACTCGTATCTGATCCATGCCTCTCCCACCCGTAACTGGGCCACCCGGTCCGGGCAGGTTAACCCTAACGCCCCATCATGGCGGACAGGTATCCCGGACCCATGATTCACCTTTTCCCGCACGGGTGTTGACGAACACCACCGGGTTACCGCGCCCCGGCGCACGGCCAGCGCGCACCACCCCAGCGCGTGTCGCCAAGCGCACGCGGTGACGCACGCCCGCACTCGGGCCACACACCCTCGCACATCCCCTCGAACACCTTGACACGCCGGGGCCGACCAGCCGGTTCCCGGTTACGTGCACCACTCGCGGCGGGCCACCGCACCGCCGGTGGCACAGCGCGCGCCGTCCCCGCTTCCGTCCGGCGGTGATAAGGCCGTGCACCCGCTCCCCGGATGCCCGATCATGGACACCATGCACCCCGATCACCGCCCGTACCGCACGGAGGAACGCCTGCCCTTCGGCTTCGTCATCAACGACCCCGACTCACCGAGCGAGGTCATCGACGCCCTGCTCGTCGCCCGGTTCGCCTCCGGGGAACTCCCCTACGCCCGCAGCCGCCGGCTGCGCCAAGTCAAGGAGGAGCACACCCTGCTGCCCTCGGGTGTGGAGGTCCGGCACACCGCCCGCGGCAGCGACAACGACACCGTCTTCGCCACCGGCGGCGACTTCGCGGTGCGCACCCAGCGCTGGCAGTTCGGCGCCCAGGTCACGGTGGTGGCCAGCAGCGACGAGGTCGCCGAACGGGTCCTGAAGGAGGCGGTGGACGGCGCCGAGAAGGAGGACGAGCCGGAGCCGTCCGTCGTCTCGATGGGGTTCTGGCACTACTCCCCCTCCAACGGCCCGGTCCGCACCACCCGCGGCATCGCCGCCCAGACCTGGTCCGAGACCCGGGGCAACTACTCGGCGCCGGTCGCGAGCGCGATGGACCGCCTGATGGCCACCACCGCCGGGGACGTCGCGGGGCGGCTGGTGCTGCTCCACGGCCCGCCGGGCACCGGCAAGACCTCGGTGCTGCGCACCCTGGCGCGTTCCTGGCGCGAGTGGTGCCAGGTGGACTGCGTGCTGGACCCCGAGCGCCTGTTCAACGATGTCGGCTACCTGATGGACGTCGCCATCGGGGAGGACCGGGACGAGGAGGAGGAGGGCCGCTGGCGGCTGTTGCTGCTGGAGGACTGCGACGAGCTGATCCGCGGCGGCGCCAAGGACGCGGCCGGGCAGGCCATGTCGCGGCTTCTCAACCTCACCGACGGGCTGCTGGGCCAGGGCCGCAAGGTGCTGGTCGGCATCACCACCAACGAGGACCTGGAACGGCTGCACCCGGCCGTGGTGCGCCCCGGGCGCTGCCTGGCCCGCATCGAGGTCGGCAGGCTGACGCGGCCGGAGGCCGTCGGCTGGCTGGGCACCGACGAGGGCGTCGGCAGGGAAGGCGCCACCCTGGCCGAGCTGTTCGCCCTCCGCCGGGGCGCGGCCCCGGCCGAGTCCGTCGCCCGCGACTCCGGCGGCGGCCTCTACCTGTGACCCCGTGGCCCGTGTGCGGTCCCGTGCGGGACGGCACACGGGCCACCGCCGTGACGGCCGCGCGCCTTCTCTCCCGGGAGGGTCAGAACTCCTCGTAGTGGGCGGGGTCCTGGTCGGCGAGGCGGCCGTCCTCGCGGGCCAGGGAGGCGATGCGGGCCATCTCCTCGTCGCTCAGCTCGAAGTCGAAGAGGTCGAGGTTCTCGGCCTGGCGCTCCGGCGCGGTGGCCTTGGGCAGCGGGATCGTGCCCAGCTGGACGTGCCAGCGCAGGATGAGCCGGGCCACGCTCACCCCGTGCTCGCGGGCGAGCCCGGTCAGCACGGGCTCCTCGATGAGGTCGCGGGCCCGGCCCAGCGGGCTCCAGGACTGGGTGAGGACGCCGTGGTCGGCGTTGTAGGCGCGCTGCTCCGACTGCGGGAAGTAGGGGTGGAGTTCGATCTGGTTGACGGCAGGGGTGACGCCGGTCTCGGCGGTCAGCCGGTCCAGGTGGCCGGGCAGGAAGTTGCAGACGCCGATCGCCCGGACCAGGCCGCGGTCCCGCGCCTCGATGAGCGCGCGCCACGCCTCCACGTACCGGTCGGTGCGGGGGTTGGGCCAGTGGATGAGGTAGAGGTCGAGGTACTCCAGCCCACTGCGGTAGAGCGACTCCTCGACGGCGGCGATCGCGTCGTCGTAGCGGTGCCGGCGGCCCGGGAGCTTGGAGGTCACCACGATCTCCTCGCGCGGCACCGTGGAGAGGCGCACGGCGCGGCCGACGGCGCCCTCGTTATCGTAGTTCGCGGCCGAGTCCAGCAGGCGGTAGCCGGCCCGGAGCGCCGCGCCGACCGACTCGGCCCCGGCGGCGCCGTTCAGCTTGTAGGTACCGAACCCCACGGCGGGCAGCGTCAGACCGTGGGGGGAGGACAGGGCGGGGACATCGGCCATGGGGCTACTCCTCGGCTGGTGCCCGGCCGCGCCGGACAGCGGCCGGGGTGGGGGAAGTCCTGCACCCGTCACCGTAGACGGCTCCGCCGGTCGCGCGCGGGCGCGACGCCCCGGCGCACACCGACCGGGACGGGCGCCGGGGCTCAGTCCGCGACGGCCGCCGCCCACGTCCAGGAGGCCCGCCGCGGACGGTCCGGCAGTTCACCTCTCCCGGTGCACCACAGCAGCACGGACGCGGGGTCTCCCTCCCGGTAGGGCGCCTCCGGGAAGAGACGGCGCAGCACCGCCGTGCAGGCGGCCCCGGGCATCGCCCACGGAGCGCCCAGTCCACGGGTGATGTCCCAGGTGTGCAGCAGGATCTCGGCGGTGCCCATGTCGGCGAACCCCTCCGGGTCGCACGGGCCCCAGTGCCAGGCGCGCGCCTCGGACGGCGCCGCCGCCACCGCGTCGCACAGCAGCTTCCCGCAGGCGGCGACCGCGCGAAGAGCCTGCGCGGGGGTGGCGTCGGGGTGCACGACCAGGTCGAGGGGCAGATAGCCGTCGTCCGGGAGCGCCGCCAGCTGGCCCGCGTAGGCGAGCAGATCGTGTGCGATGTGCGCGGCGGTGGCGCGACAGCTCCACTCCAGCGCACCGGCGGGAACGGACCAGTCGGCACCCAGAAGAGGGGTCAGCGCCCGCCCTGAGTCGGCGAGCACGTCCGCGAGGTCGCGGTGGTCCACCGGCGCCGGCCGGCCCACGGGCTCCGTCTGGCCCACGGGCTCGGGCCGGGCGTCGCCGGCGGCGGGCGGGCCGTCGCGTTCCCGGAGCCATCCGGCCACGGTCCGGGCGCACCCGATGGCCTCGGTGTGTGTGGTGTCCACCTCCAAGTCGTACGTCACCCCGGCGTGGACGCTGTCCGCCTGACGGGCAGCCATGCCCGGCACCCGGTCTCCCCGGGCGCGTTCGCGGCCGGCGGCCACCTCGGCGTCGCAGCGCACACCCACCCAGGCGACCCGCGGTCCGTCGAGTGCCCGCCGCAGCCGTTCCTGGGAGGCCGCCCCGCCGAGGAAGACGTCGTCGACGATGACGCGTGCCCCGGCGCGCGCCATCGCGGCCAGCCCCTTGTTCCAGGCCGCCTCCAGATCGCGGAAGCGCGCTCCGACGCGTACCTCACCGTCGGGGTGGAAGGCGATGCCGTCGTCGTCCGTCGGCGCCGCCGGGGGCAGCGCCTCGATCAGGGTGTCGATCCCCAGCACCAGCCACGGGCCCGGCAGGAGTGCCTGAAGGTGGCGGGCGATGCTGGACGTGCCGGAGCTGGAACCACCGTTGAGCACGATCACCTGTGTTGTCACGGTGCCACCGTAGGCGCCGTGCCGGATGCCGGTGCGACGGCTTTCCGTCGCCGTCGGCACCGGACCCGGTAGGCGCCCAACTCCCGTGTTCACAGGACTGGTTGACGACTGGTCCGGCCGGATGGATACTCCCCGCGTCCAGCAAGCGCTTTCCGCCAGCGCGCGCCTCCCCCACACCGCACCGGCGAGCCGCCGAGACAGGGCCGGGGTGGAGAGGCGCACGAGATGGGAGCGCTCCCAACCCCACCTGGAGAACCCGCATGCGCCGAAACCCCGTCACCATCGAGCGCCGGGCCCCCCGCCGGCGCGGACCCGCCGTGCTCCTGACCGGCCTCGTCGCACTCGTCACCGCCGCCGCCACTCTCACCGGCCCGGCCGCCGCCTCCGCGGAGACGCCCACAGCGGCTCCCGGCGCGGCGGAGCAGCCCACGGCTTCCACGGGCCTGACCGCGGACGCCACTGCCACGCACGACTCCGCCGCACCGCTGCAGTCCTGCGGTTCCGGCACCTACCACGCCGAGGCGGTCCGCAACGGCAACACCTGGACCGCGCCCGGCTACTCGGGCAACGACATGCTCTCGGCGATGCGCGCCGCCGTGAACAGCCTCAGCCCCGGCCGTACCGCCAAGCAGCGCGTCGTCGTGCGCGGCTCCGGCTCCGTGCCCGCCAACCAGTCGCTGGACCTGCCCAGTCACACCGTGCTCGACGTCTGCGGCACCATCAACGCCACCGGCACCGTCGCGGCCAACCACGCCCCCGTCCGCATCCGGGACGCCCGGAACGTGGAGATCCAGAACCTCCGCATGACCGGGGCGCCCTACTTCGGGATCTTCGTGCGCAACGCCGAGGGCGTCACCATGGGCGCCATCGACCTGCGGCTGAGCGGCGGTCTCGGCATCCGCGTCGACAACCACGGCGACCGCTCGGTGCGGACCCGGAACGTCCGCATCGACAACGTCTACGTCTCGGGCACCAACAACCACGGCGTGGAGACCTACGGCGTGGACGGCCTGACCATCGGCACGGTCACGGCCCGGAACACCGCCTACTCCGGCCTGCTCCTCAACGACACCATCAACGCCACCGTCGCCAGGGTGGACGCCGAGAACGCCGGCACGGGCACCGGCTACGCGGCCTTCCGAATGGCCAACCGCAACGGCCGCGTCGGCAGCTCCTACCCGACCAACATCCGGGTCGGCGAGGTCATCGCCCGCGGCGGCGGTCGCGGTGTCTTCTGCGTCTCCGAGAGCGGTGGCGTCGTGATCGACCGGGTCACCATCTCCGGCACCGGCAACAACGCCATCCTGATCGAGAACTGCTACAACGTGGACATCGCGGCCTCGGGCGGCACCGTCTCCGGTCCCGGCGACATCCGGATCGCGGCGCGCACCGAGTTCCCGGGCACCCGGGACGTCACGCTGCAGAACCTCACCATCACCAACTCGGCCCTGCGCGAAAGCCCCTGCGGAACCAACATCACCTACCGCAACCTCACCCTGAACAACTCCAGCCGCAGCACCTGCTGAGTTTCCGTCAGAGGGCGGGGCGGGACGCCGGGCCGGCCCCCCGTCGGCGGTCCGGCGCCCCGCCGGCTGCGCCGGTAGGGTGAGACGGTCGGCGGACCCGCCGGTGGCGACGGCGGTCCGCGCCGCCACCCCCGACAATCGGCCGATGACCGCCCACCGCGGCACCACCGCCCGACGCACCGAGCCCACCGCCGGTGTGAGCCGTGCGGGGCGTGCGGGCCGCGCAGACCGACACCGTCCAGGAGGACGACTGATGACGGACCGCTCCCCCGCGCTGCGACCCGAGGACCTCACCCGCCTGTTCGTGGAACGCTCCAACGCCGGGGACGCCGAGGGCGTCGCCCTGCTGTACGAGGAGGACGCGGTCATGGCCTACCCGCCCGGCCGCCGGACGGTCGGCCGGGCGGCCATCCGGGAGCTGTGGGAGCAGGTGCTGGAGCACCGTCCCCGGTTCGAACCCGAGGAGCCGCTGCCGACGCTGGTCTGCGGTGACCTGGCCCTGACCTCCACCCCGCCGGGCGACGGCGCCGGGGCGCGGGCCCAGGTGGCCCGGCGGCAGCCGGACGGCAGCTGGCTGCGGGTGCTGGACCAGCCGGAGTTCGTCCACCCCGAGTGACCGGCGCCCGCCGTCGGCCGCATATCCGGGCCCACCCCGAGCGCCGGATGGCGCCGCGCGGGGCGGGCCCGGTCCCTGCGCTCAGCCCCGGGTGATGCGGCGGTAGCGGTGGATGGCCACCGTCATGAAGACGGCGGTGATGACCAGGGCGCTCACCGTGGCGTAGGGCAGCGCGTTGCGCACCGGCCAGGAGTCCCCGAGGGTGACACCCGGCGGTGGGGCGTTGCCGAACAGGTCGCGGGCGGCGGTCGCGGTGGCGGAGACCGGGTTCCACTCGGCGATCGTGCGCAGCGGCCCCGGCATGGCCGCCGGAGAGACGAAGGCGGACGAGACGAATGTGACGGGGAAGAGCCAGATCAGCCCGGCGCTCTGCGCCACCTCGACGCTGCGCGCGGTGAGCCCGATGGTGGCGCCCACCCAGGACATGGCGAAGGCGAACAGCAGGATCAGCCCGAACCCGAGCGCCGCGCGATGCGGCGGCGCGTCGATCCTCCATCCCACGAGGAGGCCGCACAGGGCGGTGACGGTGAGGGTGACGGTGCTCATGGTGAGGTCGGACAGCGTCCTGCCGAGCACCACCGACATCCGGGGCGTGGGCAGTGAACGGAAACGGTCCACCAGCCCCTTGTCCATGTCGCTGGCCAGCCCCAGCGCGGTGAACGCGGCGTTGAAGGTGACGGCCTGGGCGAAGATGCCGCCCATCAGGTAGGTCCGGTAGTCGTCGCCGCCGAGGCTGCCGCCGAAGACATAGGCCAGCAGCAGCACGAACATCAACGGCTGGACCATGGCGGCGATCATCGAGCCGGGGGTGCGGCTGAGGTTGAGCAGGTTGCGCCACGCGATGATGGAGGCGTCGCGCCCGGCGAGAGTCAGCGTGGTCACGCCCGGTCCCCCCGTCCACCGGCGGCACCGGCCACGGCGGGGGCGGCGGCCTGCTCGGCTCCGCCGCGGCCTCCCGGCCCCGCGTTCACCGGTGGCGGGGGTTCGCCCGTCTCCGCCGGCACGTGGCTCCGGCCGGTCAGTGCCAGAAAGGCGTCGTCGAGGGTGGGCGGCGCCAGGCTGACGTCGCTGACGGCGACGCCCGCGCCGCGCATCCCGGCCAGGGCGCGCTCCAGGGTGAGCGTCCCCTCGTCGGTGGGGACGGTGAGCCGGTCCCCGCGTTCGCCGGTCTCGGGCAGGTGGGGTCCGAGCGCCGCGAGGACGGCGTGGGCGGTGGCGCGATGGCCGGGGTCGGGCACGGTCAGGGAGAGCCGTTCGCCGCCCACCCTCGCCTTGAGGTCGGCGGCGGTGCCCCGCGCGATGACCCGGCCCCGGTCGATGACGCAGATGGCGTCCGCCAGCTGGTCCGCCTCCTCCAGGTACTGGGTGGTCAGCAGCACGGTGGTGCCCTCACGGACCAGTTCCCGTACCGACTCCCAGGTGTCGGCGCGGCCCCGGGGGTCCAGGCCGGTGGTCGGCTCGTCGAGAACGACCACGGGTGGCCGGGCGACGAGCGCGCCCGCCAGGTCCAGGCGGCGGCGGGTTCCGCCGGAGAAGGAGCCGCTGGGCCGGTCGGCGAACTCCTCCAGGCGGAACCTCCTCAGCAGTTCCCTCGCGCGCTCGCGGGCGGCACGCCGGGTCATGCCGTACAGCCGGCCGACGAGGTAGAGGTTCTCCCGGCCGGTCAGCTTCTCGTCGACGGCCGCGTACTGGCCGGAGAGGCCGAGCCGGCGGCGGACCGCGTCGGGTTCGCGGACCACGTCGTGCCCGGCGACCCGGGCCCGGCCGCCGTCCGGCAGCAGCAGCGTGGACAGGACGCGCACCACGGTGGTCTTGCCGGCCCCGTTGGGGCCGAGCAGGCCGAGCACGGTGCCGGTGGACACCGTGAGATCGACTCCGGCGAGTGCCTGGCGGCTCCCGAACGAGCGGGTCAGTCCCTCGGCTGTGATCGCGTGGTCGTCGTCCTCGGTGGTCATGCCCGCCCTTCCGGCAGTGACTGGTGCTGGCCCTGGATCTCGTACTGGTGCTGGTGCTGGTCACGGTGGTGACGCGGTGCCGCGCGGCCGGCGGTGGGTGGTCCGCCGGCGGACTGCGCCACCGGCGGCGCGGTCGTCACTCGGCGGCGGCGAGTGCGCTGCGCGGCGTCAGATCGGTCCAGTTGCGGTCCACGTACTCCAGGCAGGCGGTGCGCTCGGCGGGCGCGAAGACCTCGTCCCAGCCCTCGGGGATGGCGGCGAACTCCGGCCACAGGGAGTGCTGGCCCTCGTGGTTGACCAGAACGCGGTGCTGGACGGTCGGGTCGTCGAAGGGGTTCGTCATGGCATCTCCTCTGTGGGGACGGGGTGTTCGGTGGCGGGCTCGTGGCACGCGGAGCAGACGGGGTGCAGTGGTTTCGTGGCGGGTTGTGGCGTTGGCGGCGGTACGCGGGACTGTGTGGCTGTCTCCACCGTGTCCACCGTTTGCGCCGCAACTGGGTCTGTTAACAGTGATTCGGAAGATGCGATCAAATGGATTGGTCTTCGGTCGATCGATCGCATGTCCGAGGTCGGCGGGCGCCGGCCGAGCATGCGGGCGCCCGCCGGGGCGGACCGGATCGGCCCGCCCCACAGGCCCGTCGCCCGGTCAGTCGCGCGGGCCGTCGGGAAGGCGCCGGATCGCGTCCGTCAGCACCGAGCCGATGATCTCCCGGGGCTCGGGCTGCATCATGTGGGCGTGGGTGCACTCGATGTCGGTGTTGTCGAGTCGCCCCGTCAGATAGGGGGCCCACAGGTCGAGCGTCAGCGCCTCGGGCCGCCCGACCGTCGCGGTGAAGAACTGCGTGTCGCCGCTGAAGACGCTCGGGGTGTGGCGGCGCATCAGCCGGGACTGGCCGGCGAAGTTGTCGACCATGTGGTCGATCGTCTCCGGCTCCAGCGCCCCGAGCGGGCTGCCGGCGTCACGGAACGCGTCCCGCACCGCCGTGGAGTCCAGTGGCTCACCGCTGTCCAGCACTCCGCCCTCGACCCCGATGTTGATCAGCAGGGCACGGAAGACCGTGTCCCGGTCGGCGCTGTCCAGGTCGTCCAGCGGGGGCAGCGGGAAGGCGTCGAGGATGGCCAGCAGGGCGACCTCCTGGCCCGACCGCTCCAGCTGTGCGGCGACCTCCTGCACCACGTTGCCGCCGAAGGACCAGCCCATCAGCCGGTAGGGGCCGTGCGGCTGCACCGCGCGCAGTTCCCGCACATAGCGGGCGGCCATGTCGGCGATGCTGGTGGGGAACTCCTCGCGTCCGCTGAGGTTGGGCATCTGCAGCCCGTAGACCGGCTGGCTGCCGTCCAGGTGCTGGAGCAGTCCCGCGTACACCCAGGCCAGACCTCCGGCGGGGTGGACGCAGAACAGCGGCGGCTGGTCCCCGCCGGTGCGCAGCGGCAGCAGCACGGAGAGGGAGTCGCCCCCGTCCTCGCCGTCGAGCCGTTCCGCGAGCATCGCGACGGTCGGGGCCTCGAACAGCACCCGGATGGCGACCTCGACGCCGAGGGACTCCCGCACCCGGCCGATCAGCCGGGCGGCGAGCATCGAATGGCCGCCGAGTGCGAAGAAGTCCTCCTCCGCACCGACCTTCTCCAGGCCCAGCACCTCCGCGAAGAGCGCGCACAGCAGGTCCTCGCGCGGGGTGAGCGGGCCACGGCCGACGCTGTGCTGACGCGGACCGGGCGCGGGCAGCGCCGCACGGTCCAGCTTGCCGCTGGAGGTCAGCGGCAGCCGGTCCAGCACCGCCCAGTCCGACGGCACCATGTAGCCGGGCAGCCGGCGTGCGGCGTGTTCCCGTACGGGCGCCGGGTCGGTGAGGTCGGCGCCCTCGGCGGGCACCAGATAACCGACGAGCCGGCCGCCGGAGGCGTCGGGCACCAGGAGCACCGCGGCGCGGGCGACGCCGGGGGCGTCCTCCAGGACCGAGGCGATCTCCGCGGGCTCGACCCGGAAACCGCGGACCTTCACCTGGCCGTCGGCCCGGCCGCTGAACTCCAGCTCGCCGTCCGGCGTGCGGCGCACCAGGTCGCCGGTGCGGTACATGCGCGAGCCCGCCGGGCCGAACGGGTCGGGCAGGAACCGCAGCGCGGTCTCGCCCGGCAGCCGGGGGTAGCCCCGGGCGAGGCTGTCGCCCGCCAGGTACAGCTCGCCGGTCACTCCGGGGGGCGCCGGTCGCAGCGCCGCGTCCAGTACGTAGGCGCGGGTGCCGGCGACCGCCATGCCGAGCACCGGTGTCGCGGTCGCGCCGACGGCGGCGGTGAGGGTGTCGACGGTGGCCTCGGTCGGTCCGTAGAGGTTGACCGCTCGCAGTCCGGGTGTCCGGCGCAGCGTGTCCCACAGGGCGACCGGCACGGCTTCCCCGCCGAGTGCGAGCACGCGCGGCCCCGTCCGGTCCTCGCGTCCCGTGCCCTCCGCCGGGGCGGTCGCGCCCGAACGGCCGGTCAGCAGACCGGCGTCGAGGAGCTGGGTGAGGTGCGAGGGGGTGGTCTCCACGACGTCGACGCCGACCTCGTGGAACCAGCCGGCCAGCGCCTCCGGGTCCTTGCGGGTGGTCTCGTCGACGATGTGCAGTTCGTGTCCCGCGATCATCCACAGCACCGGGTCGAGCGAGGCGTCGAAGGACGGCGACGCGGTGAGCGCGACCCGCAGCCGCCGGCCGCCGGCGTCCCGGGCGGCGGGGCGGTAGAGGCTGCGGCGGTGGTGTTCCAGCAGCCGTGCGGGCGAACGGTGTTCGACCAGCACGCCCTTGGGCCGTCCGGTCGAGCCGGAGGTGTGGATGAGGTAGGCGGGGTCACCGGGCCGCGGCAGCCTCTCCGGCGGGGCGCCGGGGAGGCGGGCGAGGGCGGACGCGGTCGCCGGGTCGTCCAGCACGAGGCGGGGCGCGTTCTCCGGGAGGGACCCGGCGGTCGCGGTGGTGACCAGGGTCAGCGCCGGCCGGGCCTCCGCCAGCACCGTGTGCACCCGCGCCTCGGGCAGCGCTGAGTCGACCGGGGTGTAGACGGCCCCGGCGGTCATGGTCGCGAGCAGCGCCGTCACCGCGTCGGTGGTGCGGGGCAGCACCACGGCGACCGGATCGCCGGGGGCCACGCCCGCTTCCTGCAGTCGGCGGGCGAGCCGGTTGACGCGCCGGTGCAGTTCGGCGAAGCCGAGGCTGCCGTCGGTGCCCGTCACGGCGATGTCGTCGTCAGCGGCGGCGGCGACCGTGGCGGCGAACTGGTCGACCAGGGTCGTCTGCGGTTCGGGGGCGTCGCCTCCGTCGCCGAGGGCGAGCAGTTGGGACGTCTCCTCCTCGGTGAGCAGCGGAAGCGCCAACAGCGGCGTCTCCGGGGCGGCGGTCGCCTCGGTCAGCAGCCGCCCGAACCAGCGGGAGATGCGGCGGGCGGTGGCCTCGTCGAAGAGGTCGCGGCGGTACTCCAGGGTTCCGCCCAGTGTGGGACGGTCGCCGGGGCCGGCGGAGTCGGTGGTCTCGCCGAGGCTGAAGGAGAGGTCGAACTTGGCGCCGCCGGTCTCCACCCGGGCCGGGGTGGCGGTCACGCCGTGCAGGTCGATCTCGGGGAGGTCGGTGTTGTTCAGGCTGAGCATGGTCTGGAACAGCGGGTGCCGGTCCAGGGCGCGCGAGGGGCTCAGCTCCTCCACCAACTGCTCGAACGGCAACTCCTGGTGCGCGTAGGCCGCCAGGTCACGCTCCCGCACCCGCTCCAGCAGCTCCCGGAACGACGGATCACCCGAGGTGTCCACCCGCAGCACCAGCGTGTTCACGAAGAACCCCACCAACGGCGCCAGCGCCTCATCCGTACGACCCGCCACCGGCGTCCCCACCACCACGTCGTCACTGCCCGACAACCGCTTCAGCAACACCGACAACGCCGCGTGCAACACCATGAAGGGGCTCGCACCGCAGGCACGGGCGAGGGCTTCGACGCTCTCGGAGGTCGCGGCGGGCAGGCGCAGCGGCACGCTGCCGCCCGTCGCCTCGGCGACCTCTCCGCGGGGGCGGTCGGCGGGCAGCGCGAGCTCCTCCGGCATACCCGCCAAAACCTCACGCCAGTACGCCAGTTGCCCTGCGGCCACCGAACCCGCGTCCCCCACCTCACCCAGCACCTCACGCTGCCACACCGCGTAATCCCCGTACTGCACCGCCAACGGCTCCCACCCGGGNAC
>NZ_BHZI01000144.1 GCF_004305975.1 Streptomyces otsuchiensis | reverse complement strand
CCCCGCAGCACGCCCCCGCCCCGCGGTACGTCTCCGTCAACGGCGAGGTCGCCGCCGGGAGCTTCGAGTGGTCGCACCGGCCGCAGAGCGCCCTCTACTGGCAGGTGATCCCGCTCGGAACGCTCGGCGCCGCCGTGTTCGGCACCATCGGCGGAGCGATGGCCTACAGCGACGAGATGAGCACCCTGGCGGTCGTGATCGGCGCCGTGGTCGGCGTGGTCATCGGCGCCCTGTTCCTCGGCGGTATCGCTCTCTACCTCTCAGCGGCGCGCGCCCAGCTGAAGAAGAGCGTCCTCGAACTGTCCACCAGCCAGAAGCGGGTCAAGATCCCGATGGGTGCGATCGGTTACCTGGGCCGGGCCGAGTTCACCAAGGCCAACAAGTGGCGCATGTCGCGAATGAACTTCGTGGTGGAGCCCGGGCCGGGGCTGGAGATCGTCAGCCGCGACGGCAAGTACATCACCCTGTCCACCACGCACGCGGACGCCGTCATTCAGGAACTGCTCAACCAGGGCATGCACCCCGACGCCCTGCGCGTCCGCTTCCCCGACGGCGTCACCACCAAGCCCCCGGCCACCCGCGAGCCCCGCTGAACAGGCCGCTCCCCGCGTGGCGCCCTGTCGGCTGCCTGTACCGTCACGTCACCGAGGGTCGGCCCGGCCCGCCGCCCAGGAGGAGCACCCGTGAACGAGCCGCAGCGAGAGGACGAAGAGGTCCTGGCCGGAGGCGGCGTCCACCATGTGGTGCGGGTCGGGCCGACCGTGCGACGCCCTCCTGGACCGTCGACCCGGACCGTGCACGCGTTGCTCGCCCACCTGCGGTCGGCGGGGTTCACCGCGGCGCCGAGAGCGCACGGATTCGACGCCGACGGGCGGGAGATCCTCGACTTCGTGCCCGGCGAGGTCGGCAACTACCCGCTGACCGACGCGGTCCGGTCGGACGAGGCGCTGCGGGCCGTCGGCGTGCTGCTGCGCGAATACCACGACGCCACCGTCGGCTTCACTCCGGAGCCGGACGCCGACTGGTACTTCTCGCCCCGCGAACCGGCGGAGGTGATCTGCCACGGCGATGTCGCTCCCTACAACTGCGTCTTCCGCGACGGGACACCGGTGGCGCTCATCGACTTCGACACCGCCCACCCCGGACCGCGTGTCTGGGATCTCGCCTACGCCGCCTACCGGTTCGTGCCGCTGACAGACCCGGGCAACACCGACTTCACCCTCCCCGTCCCGGAACAGGCGCGCCGCCTGCGGCTCCTCGCCGACGCCTACCGGCTCGGCGTCCGGGACCGGGCGGCGCTGGCCCCGACGGCCCGGGAGCGCCTGGACCACCTGGTCCGTCACATGCACGAGCAGGCCGACGCGGGCAACACCGCCTTCGCCCGCCACATCGCCGACGGACACGACCACCTCTACCGGACCGACGCCGCCCACATCGTCCGCCACGAAGCCACCCTCACGGCAGCCCTGACCCAGGACGCGCCCGCCCGCTGACCACGAAGTGGCGTACCGACCGCCCACTCCGGTGCTGCCCCTGCGTCCGGCCCGCCGCTGACCGCGTGATCGCCTGGCGACGCGACGACGCCCCGGGGCTCGACCGCTTCCTGATCACCGCCGGGCCCGGAAGTCACACGATCAGGTGGAACGTCGCCTGAGGAACCGGCTCGGTGGCGGAGGGGTGGGGCGGGGACAACGGCATGGGGGACCAGGGCAATGACGTGTTGCGGGATCGCACTGGACCGCACGGTTCCGGTTGATGCGTCCGCGCGGACAGCTCGCCTGACGCGAATCGGCCCGAACGAGGCCCGTGGGCCGTGAAGAATGGGACGGGTCCGCCAACGCCGCGATCTACACGCCGGTGCCCGCCGTCAAAGGCGATGCACTGCCCAGAGAGAGGATCTGGAAATGCGCCCGGATCGATTTCGTGACTGCGCTGTAGAAGCCTATGGAGCCGCGGGCCTGGCCGCGGAGCCCTGGTCCGACGGCACGAGGAGGCCGTTCGGTGTGAAGGTGACGCTGCCGTCTGGGGCGCTGATCTGGCACGCGATCACCGTGCAGAGCCAGGAAGGAGACGATCCGAGTCAGCCAGAGAAGGTCGTACGCGGCACCGCCCCGGAACCCGTGGAACTGCCGGAATTGGCCGGGCGGGTACCTGTCCAATCCGTCGAGGAGTTCCTGGCCGGAGCGGTGGCGAATCTCGGCAATGAAGAGGTCTCACATGTGTATGCCTATTCCGCCTCCCGTTCCGGCTCCACATCGGTTTACCCGGGCTTCGGTGTGAAGTTTCACAGCGGGGCGAAAGCCTACTGCGTGTTCGTCCGTGCCGGAGCGCCAGGACGTGAGCCGAGCGGAGAGCACGACGTCCCCAGGGAGATCTGATCGCGGACCGGGGAGATTCCGGGGTCGTCGTACGGATCTGCCTCGATCGCCGTCAGGCCGACGCACGCGACGGGCTGTTCGCACTGGAATCGATGCGCCGGATCCAGTTCCGGTCGCGGGGCGCCGTCACCGGGCCTGGGGCGCCCCGAACCGGGCGAGGCAGTGCCACACCTTCTTCAGCGCCTGAGGGTCGTGCCCTCCCGACATCGCGGCCTTTCCGATTTCCCGAGGCGTCAGTATTCCGTCGCGGGCGAGAGCGCGGCCCAGCCGCACGTACTCCGGCCCGCGGTAGGTGGCGAGCTGGTCCAGCCGCTCGACCGCGAGCCGGAACCCGCTGTGCCACTCCACGCGGCACGGCAGCCGGCGCGCCACCTCCTCGATTTCAGTGCCCCGGTGCCCCGGGTCGAGGACGACTGCCTCGATGTCCCGGCCGAGCTGGACGGGACCGTGGACCTGCGCTTCCACGTAGTCGTCGAGCGCGTCGCGACGCTCGGCCTCCGCGAGCCGGACCAGTTCCATACGGTGAGCAACGCCGAACGATGACGGATCGAAGCAACTGTCGGGGTAGCAGTAGGTCGAGCGGTCCAGGGCCTCCTCCGTCAGCCGCAGATGCGCCGAGCCGAAGCGTGGGGCGGCACCGACCTCGCGTCGCCGGAAGTCGAGAGCCCCGTAGACCGGGCGACGGTGCGCCGGACCGTGGTCGTAGGCGCCGCCGAACATCCGGCTCTCCCACCGCCAACGGTCTCCTCCGGGGCGAGCGGTGAGACCACCGGCGCTCGTGCCGGTGACGAACTGCGAGCGGTACAAGCCGTCTTCGGCCAGCCGGGCGAGCATCGTCCCGCCGCCTTTCACGGAGCGGTCCGGGTGGAAGTTGAGAGTGATACGCCACCCTCGGTGGAGCGGTTCGCCGGAGGAGAGAGCGGCGACGTGCCGCAGTGCTCGTTCGGCTGCCGTCGAAAGCCCGTCCATCGCCATGACGGGAGTCTTCCCGCGCCCACTCGCCGCCCACCCCACATACCGCCCCGGACCGGTGCCACCGCCGATCGCTCTGGCGTGCGGCCTCGGTGACGAACCGGATCTCGTGGGTGGCCATGCCCAGACTGTTCCTAGTCGTCGGCGAACAACGACTCGTCACCGGATTCGATGCGCCGGATCATCTCCAGGTCGATCTGCTGGTGTTCGGGGTTGGCGTTGCGGCAAGCCGGTGTCCACCAGTCGTGGACGACTTCGACCAGGCGCAGGTGGTCGTAGCTCTGTGCGGCGAAATCTGCGGCCCCGGTGAAGTCGAGCTCGAAGCGAACCCGGTCATCGGGGGTGAGGGCCGCGAAGACGGCGGGGCCGGTGCGATCGACCCAGCGAGTGGGGTCCTGTTGGGGGAGCTGCGGTCGGCGGGTGATCGTGGCGTCCCGCTGGGATCGGTAGCGGTCGGCGTCGGCCGCGTCGCGGTCTCCTCCGGCGTGCGTCCACCATTCCCGTACGACCTCGGCCAGCGGTTCGATCTCGTAGGAGAGCCGAACGCCTGCCAGTGCGAACGCGAACTGTGCTTCGAACGAGTCGCGGTCCTCATCCGAGAGGGCGCTGCGAACCCAGGCTCCGCTGAACGTGCCCACTGTCTCGCCTTCCACAGTCCTGATGTCGAAGCAGGTGTCCCCACGGTGCGAAAAGGTCGGCCCTCTCCGCAGTGCGGAGAGGGCCGGTTGGCGCTGGGGGCTGGGACCGGGCTCAGCGGTGGAGCGTGCCGAGGAAGGCGGTCCAGCTTGTGTGGGGGAAGGCGAGGGCGGGACCGGTGGGGTTCTTGCTGTCGCGGACCGGGAGTACGCCGGGGACGTTGTCCGCCACCTCGACGCATTCGCCGCCGTCACCGTTGCTGTAGCTGGACGTGCGCCAGGCGGCTGCGGTCAGTTCGACACAGTGGGCTCGCACGGCACTTCCTCCAGGATCTCGGCGATCAGGGTCAGCGATTCGGCCGGTGAGAGAGCCTGGTCGCGTACCTGATCGTAGCGCAGCTGTAGCCTCTCGACACCGAGCGTTTCCGTCACGAGTTCGCCGCTGTGGGCCGTCTCGACCCAGGCGACCGTCCGGCCGTCGCGGAGCCGCAGGAACATGATGTCGGTCCCCGGCAGCGCCTGCGGGCCGAGGGAGAGCGGCAGGATCTGGATCGCCACCTGGGGCCGCTCCGCCGCCTCGGCCAGCAGGGAGAGTTGTTCCTGCCACGCGGCCGGATCGGCGAGCGGCGCGCGCAGCACGGCTTCGGAGAGCACCGCGCGCAGATGGGGCGGGCGTGGGCCGTCGAGCACATGCTGGCGTGCCATCCGCGCCTCGACCTGCTGGTCCAGGATCTCGCTGGGACAGCCGCCCGCCGTCAGGACGGATCGTGCGTACGGCTCGCTCTGCAGCAGGCCGGGCATGAGACCCGGAGCGTACTTCTGAAACGCCAGCGCATCGGCTTCCAGCTTCATGTAGTGCCGGTAGCGCTCGCGGAACTGGCCGGGGTCGCGGAGGGCCAGTTCCCACAGAACGGTCAGGTGGGTCGTTCCGTAGAACGCGTCGAGGGCGGCGGCGAGCTCGGGGCCGCCGAGGGATTCGCCCAGTTCCATCCGGCCCAGGTGGGTGAAGTCGTAGGTGATGGCCGCGCCCAGCTCGCGCAGGGACAGCCCTTTGGCCGTCCGTAGTGTGCGTAGCTCCTCGGCGTAACGGCGCCGTGGTTCCTGGCTCTTGCCACTGAGAGCACGCCTGCTCGGCATGGCACCCCCTGGTGTTGTCGGTGTCGTTGTTTCGCGCGGCGCCGTAGGCCCGACTGCTTCCACCCCGGGGGAGGCCGTTCTCGGCCGCGATGCTGGTAACCGTAACGCTACGGAGAGGAGTTGTGCAGGGGGTCGCGCAAAGTTCCGAGAGGCCGTTCCGGGTGGGTTCGATGGAGCCGCCGGGGGCGGCTTCGTGGTGCCCGTGTTCACCGCGCGGACACCCTGAGGAGAGGGAAAATGCCAGTTCAGAGCGTTGGGGTGCGGCAGGGGCGTGCGAACGTTGCCGCACTACCGTTCGGTGTGATCCGCGCCGTCGAGGCCGGTCGGCGCACGAGCCGGCCGGGGCCGCCGCAGCAGTGGGCGACCCCGGCCGGATACGCAGGGTGACGATATCGGGGTGGTCACTTCTTCCGTTTCGGCCCCTTGGCCGCGCGGGCCAGGGCGCGGGTCAGGCGCGGGGAGACCCGGGCCAGGGTGCGGCCGATGCGTGCCTCGGCGGAGACCGCGACGACGGCCCGGTTCTCCGCGACGGTGCGCACGATCGCCGAAGCGACCTTCTCCGGTGCGTAGTTGCGCAGCCGGTACGCCCGGCCGGTGGTCTTGCGGAGCCTGTCCTGTTCCTTCTCCCCGGTGCCCACGTGCCGGGTGGTCGCCGTGATGTCCGTCTTCACGAAACCGGGGCAGACCGCGCTCACCCCGATGTCCTGGCCGGCGAGTTCGGCGCGCAGGCACTGGGTGAGCATCAGCACCGCCGCTTTGGAGGTGCTGTAGGCGGGCAGCGCGCGGCTGGGCGAGAAGGCGGCGGCCGAGGCGACGTTGACGATGTGGCCGCCCTGTCCGCGTTCGGCCATCTGCCTGCCGAAGAGCAGACAGCCGTGGATGACGCCCCAGAGGTTGACGTCCAGGACCTGCCGCCACTCCTCGGTGCTGGTCTCCAGGAACGGTCCGGCCAGGCCGATGCCCGCGTTGTTGACCAGCACGTCCACGGTTCCGTACGTCTCCGCGACGGTGGCGGCGAGACGCTCCATCTGCGCCTCGTCGGAGACGTCGGCGGTCTCCGCCCATGCCTCCGCCGCGCCGCGTGTCCGGGCGGCGCGCGCCGTGCGCGCGGCTCCCTCCGCGTCACGATCGACCGCGATCACCCGCGCCCCGGCCTCGGCGAACGCCAGCGCGGTCGCCTCACCGATACCGTGCGCCGCCCCGGTGACCAGGACCAGCTGGTCGCTGAACCGTTCGCTGTAGCAGCCCGGTTCGGGCAGCGGGCGGCCGTGCTCCACGTCCGCGTCGATGAACTGCCTGATCCAGGTGGCGAGCTGGTCCGGGCGGGTGCGCGGTGCCCAGTGCTTGCCGGGGAGTTCTCGACGCACCAGCCGCGGCACCCACTGGTCGAGCTGGTCGAAGAGGCGGGCGGAGACATACCCGTCGCCGGTGGGGTGGATCAGCTGCACCGGCACGTGGGCGTCCGCGTCCGGGCGCGGATCGCGCAGCCGGGGGCGGACGTTGTCCCGGTAGAGCCAGACGCCGGTCGCCGCGTCCGAGCGCAGGGTCCCGGTGGGGTAGCCGTCGTCCGGCGTCTTCTCCAGCTTCCGCATCACCAGCGGCCAGGCGGCTCCGGCCGGTCCGCGCCAGGCCAGTTCCGGCAGCGCGGGGGTGTGGAAGAAGCCGACGTACCAGGACTTGGCGCCCTGGCCGAGGAGTTGGGCGACGTGCGCGGGCGTCGGGTTCTTGGTGCGGTGCTTGAGCCAGTGCCCGATGTGGTCGAGCGAGGGGCCGGACATGGAGGTGAAGGTGGCGATGCGGTGCCGGGTGCGTTCGACGGTGGCGAACTCCCAGCCCTGGACCGATCCCCAGTCGTGGCCCACGAGATGGACCGGGACATCCGGGCTCACGGCGTCGGCTACGGCGAGGAAGTCGTCGGTCAGCTTGTCGAGAGTGAAGCCGCCGCGCAGCGGATCGGGCGTCTGGGAACGGCCGTGGCCGCGCACGTCGTAGGTCACCACGTGGAAGTCCGGCGCGAGCCGGTCGGCCACCCGCGACCACACCTCCTGGGTGTCGGGGTAGCCGTGCACCAGGACGACGGTGGGCCGGGTGGGATCGCCGTACTCGTCGACTGCCAGCCGCAGGCCGTCGGGGGTGTGGACGGTGCGCGTGCGCGCCTCGTTCCCGCTCGGTGCGGGGGCGCCGGGGCCCGCCGCGTCGTCCGTCTCGGGGTTCTCCTGCGAGCCCATGGCACCGTCCCGTCGTCGTAGCGGTCAGCCGTAGCGGATCAGCCGTGACGCCGCTGCAGACGGACGCGAGAGCGCCCGGGCGCCACATCAGTGGCGACTACCCGGGCGGTCCGCGCGCCATGCCCGCACCCGGACGGCGCGGCCGGGTGCGGGCATGGCTCTCGCGGGTGCGGCTCAGCTCTCGCGGGGGGCGACCTCGCCCATCTCGCCCCAGCCGTCCATGCCCGGGATCTCGGTGGAGACGATCTCCGGGCGGGAGGCGACCGCGTACGACATGGCCTCGGTGCCCGCCTTGAAGTGGTCGGACTCCACGTGCGCCTTGCCGGCGTCTCCGTCCCGGAACGCCTCCACCAGTACGAACACGTTCGGGTCGTCCACGCTGCGGGACCACTCGAAGAAGATGTTGCCCGGCTCGGCGCGGGTGGCCCGGGTGAAGGCGTCGACCCGGTCCAGCCAGCCGTCGGTGTGCTCGGGGCGGACGGTGAACTTGACGGTGATGAAGATCATCGGGGCTCCTCGGTGCCATGGGGGTGCCCGGGACGGGCGAGGCCGGTGGCCCGTGCGGCCGGGTCGCCGGACGGTGATCCGGCAGGTCACACGGGCTTGCACCATCATCGCGTGCCCGGTCCCGGGCCGCCCACGCGTCCCCGGCGTGCCGTCGGCCGCCGTGCGCCACCCCGTCCGGAGCGCCGTCCCGCCGGCCGGGGCCCCGCGCCTCCCACGCGAGGCCCCGTGCCGAGGGCCCCATGCCGAGGGCCGGTCCCTCCGGACGAACCGGAGGGACCGGCCACGCGGTGCCCGGGCCGGCGTGCGGCCCGGCCGCCGCTTACGGCTTGACCACGGTGCCGCCGAACGTCACGCGCAGGCTGCCGTCCGCGTTGAAGGACCAGCCCAGAGTGCCGGTGTAGGCGGAGCACTTGGGCCCGTTGGAACCGGACCAGAACTGGTTGGAGCTGTCGACGTTGCCGATGGTCCGGTCGTTCGACCCGCTGCCGCTGTGACAGGAGACGTTGTCGCGGAAGACCGAAGTGCCGCCGTCGAACTGGAAGTTGCGTTCCTTGCTGTTGATGCTGACGTTGCCCCGGACCGACATGGTGCCGAGGTTCCGGTTGTAGGTGAAGCCGTGCTTGCCGTTGTTGAAGGCGATGTTGCGGTGGATGGTGTGGTTGACGCCGATGTCCTCGCCGCCGAGTTTGAAGCCGTTGCGGTCACCGCTGGGGTTCTGGGTGCCGTTGCTCAGCGTGCCGTTGTTGTAGGCGAGGGAGTCCTCGATGGTCACCGCGCCGATGGGCCCGGTGTCGCGCTTGGTGTAGAGGTCCCAGCCGTCGTCGATGTTGTTGTGCGCCACGGCGTAGCGGAAGACGTTGCCGGGGCCGGAGGTGAGCTTGGCCGCGAAGCCGTCCGCGTCCTCGCCGTCGGAGTCCGCGTTGTCGTGGGAGACCGCGCTCAGGACGAGGTTGTGGGAGGGCCACTGGTTGTTCGGGGTGGTGGAGCCGACCCGGGAGATCTGGAGCCCGGAGTCCCGGTTGAAGCGCGTGATGGTGCGCTCGATGATGTTGTTGCTGCCCCCGACGAAGATGCCGTTGTCGCCGGCGCGTTCCACCGTGATGCCGTACACGTACCAGTACGAGCCGTTGATCGACAGACCGCGGTTGGCCGGGTCCTCGCTCATGGCGGAGAAGTTCAGGACCGGGGTCTCACCCGGGTACGAGGTCAGGATGGTGCGGGCACCCGAACTGCCGTTGTTGCCCGGCTGGATGACGATCGGCTGGGCGTAGTTGTATGTCCCGCCGCGCAGGTAGATCGTCCCGCCGGGGGTGACCCGGCTGATCGCGGCTGGCACCGTCGTCGGGTCGGACTGCGTTCCGGCCGCGTCGGCCCGCCCGCCGGGCGCCGCGTAGAGCACCGGGCCGGTCGGGTCCGGAGGGTTGGTGGGGTCCGGGTTGGTCGGGTCCGGGTTGGTGGGGTCGGGGTTGGTCGGATCAGGGTTGGTGGGGTCCGGGTTGGTGGGGTCGGGCGGGACGCCGTCGGAGGTGACGAGCACGTCGTCGAAGGAGGCCGCGGCGTTGGAGGTGACCAGCGCGATGCGGCCCTGGGTCCAGGCCGAGTGGGCGGTGGAGGAGATCGTCTGCCCGTTGACGGTCGCGCTGACGGTGCCGCCGTTGACGGTGAGAGCGAGGGTGTGCCAGGTACCGGCGGTGGAGGTCAGGCTCCGCGTGCCGATGGTGCTGACCTGGCCGCCGTTGACGGACTGCAGCTCGGCGCGGTTGGGGTAGAGGGCCACCCGGTACATCCGGGTGGCGCTGCTGGCGCGGGCCCCGAGGGCGGCGAACGAGGAGGAACCTGCGAGGGTGTCCGGCTTGACGCGGGCCTGGACGCTGTAGTCGCGCCAGGAGGCGTCGCCGCCGAGCTGACGGGCCAGTTCACTGTCGGTCTTGGACTGTTTGAAGACCTGGGAACCGCCGTCAGGGGCGACGTGCCAGTCACCGCCGGACTTCGTCCAGCCGCTCGGGGCACCGTTCTCGAAGTCCTCGGTGAGCACGGTGGCGGCCGCGGCCGGGCCGGCGGTGCCCAGCAGAAAGACGGCCATCGCTCCGACGAGTGACACGGCGAGGGCGCTGTACCAGCGGCGGCGCCCGCGGCGGGAATATGTATGCGACATGGAAACCTCTCTCCGGAGGGAGGGTGTACTGAGCGAGGCGTGGGAGCGTCTCAGTTCTCCGGAAATGCGACCCATCACTGCAACCCCTTGCAGTTACATGACGGTAATAGATTTGCCTCCTGGTCGTAGCATGTCAATACACGAGACACCGCAAGGCGGTAAGCGCTATCTGAGCTGATCGTGATATCCCGCTGGAACAGCAACCGTTTGCATGTTTAGCCCGCTGCTCCCGGGCTCAGCGGAGCGCCGCATTCAGCAACTGGCGGCCGATTACCTGCTCGGCGCGGATTGCGGAATAACCCGGCGCCCGGTGGCGTCGTTGCCCGGGTCACCCCGCCGGCGGCCACCCCGGACCACCCCGGACCACCCCGGACCACCTCCACGCACCGCCCGCCGGCCCGCCGCCGGCACTCCCATCGGAAGGACCACCGTGCGCATCGACCTCACCGGCCGGACCGCCCTCGTCACCGGCTCCACCCAGGGCATCGGCGCCGCCATCGCCACCGGGCTGGCCCGCGCCGGCGCAGCCGTCGCGGTCAACGGCCGAACCGAGGAGTCCGTCCGCGCGGCGCTGGAGCGGCTGCGGGCCGAGGCGCCCGGCGCCGAGTTCCTCGCCGCGCCCGGCGACCTCGCCACCGACGACGGCTCCCGCGCCGTCTTCGACGCGCTGCCCACCGCCGACATCCTCGTCAACAACCTGGGGATCTTCGGCGCCAAGCCCGCCCTGGAGGTGGAAGACGCCGAGTGGCGACGGTACTTCGAGGTCAACGTGCTCGCCTCGGTACGCGCCACCCGCCACTACCTGCCCGGCATGACCGGGCGCGGCTGGGGCCGGGTGCAGTACATCGCCAGTGACTCCGCCGTCGTCACGCCCGCCGAGATGATCCACTACGGCGTCACCAAGACGGCGCTGCTCGGCGTGAGCCGCGGCTTCGCCAAGGAGGCGGCGGGCACCGGCGTCACCGTCAACTCGGTCATCGCGGGACCGACCCACACCGGAGGCGTCGAGGACTTCGTCTACGAACTGGTCGACCGCGACCTGCCGTGGGAGGAGGCGCAGCGGGAGTTCATGCGCGCGCACCGGCCACAGTCGCTGATCCAGCGGCTGATCGAGCCGTCCGAGATCGCCAACATGGTGGTGTACCTCAGCTCGCCGTTCGCCTCGGCCACCACCGGTGGCGCGCTCCGCGTGGACGGCGGCTACGTGGACGCGATCCTGCCCTGACACCTGGTGGGGCGGGCCGCACGGCGGACCCCGGACGCGGAGACGCCCCGCACCGCCCAACCAAGGGCCGTGCGGGGCGTATCCGTATCGGGAGCGGGACGAATCGGTCCGGGTGCGGTCAGTGATCCCCGGCGAAGCTGAACGACGCCAGGCGACGTCCCGCGTACCAGACACCGCCGACGGTCGCGATCACCAGCAGGATCGACCCGGCGGTCAGTGAGACCGTCGAGGTGACGTTCGCGCCGGAGGCGGCGATCTGCTCGGCCAGGGTCAACGACCACTGCTGGACCGAGAGGTTGCCGACGCCCGGCATCAGGCTGCCCAGCAGCGCCTCCCAGACCAGCGCGTAGATCAGGCCGATGACCACGGCGTTCCGGGAGACCACGCCGAGCAGCAGGAAGATCGCGCTGTAGGCGACCACCGCCGCGGCCGTCGCCGCGGTGAAGGCGAAGGCGATCTGCTGGCTGTTGTTGTTGAGGATCAGCCCCGCGACGTACACCGGGACCACGGTGAACAGCCCGGTGACGGCGCACGCCACGATGAACTTGGTGGTGATGATCGTCTGACGGCTGACCGGCTTGGACAGCAGGTAGACGACGGAGCCGTCGTCGATCTCCGGGGCGATGGCGCCGGTACCGGCGATGACGCCGACCAGCGGGACCATCGCGGCGAGGGCGAACCCGCCGAGCACCGTGGCCGCCGCGCGGTCGTCGGCCCCGTTGAGGGCCCGGACCGCGATGGCGATGGCCAGCAGCAGCATCGGCAGGAGCGCCATGATCAGGGCTCGGCGCCGCCCGAGCAGCGCGCGGAAGGTGAGCCGCGCGACCGTGGGATGGTAGATGGCGGTCATGGTGGGCGGTCTCCTTACGCGCTGACCAGGTAGGAGAAGACGCTTTCCAGCGACTCGTCCGACGGTGAGACCGTCAGCAGCCGGATGTCGTTTTCCCTGGCCAGCCGCGGCAGTTGTTCGGCGAAGCGGTGGAAGTCGATCGCCTCGACGCGCAACGCCTTCTCGGTGACGTCGAGTTCGAGCCCCTGCGTGGACGGGTCGGCGATCAGGGCGGCGGCCAGCGCGCGGTCGTCGCTGGAGCGGATCAGGTAGCGGTGCGGCCGGTCGGTCATCAGCCGGCGGATCTTGCGGAAGTCACCGGAGGCGGCGTGACGGCCCGCGACGATCACCTCGATGTGGCTGGCGAGTTGCTCGACCTCCTCCAGGATGTGGGAGGAGAACAGGACCGTGCGGCCTTCCTCGCCCATCCGCCGGAGCAGGTTCATCAGATGCATCCGCTGACGCGGGTCCATGCCGTTGAACGGCTCGTCCAGCAGCAGCACCGCCGGGTCGTGCACCAGCGCGGACGCCATCTTCACGCGCTGGCGCATGCCCTTGCTGTAGGTGGAGACCGGACGGTCGGCGGCGGCCGTCATCTCGACGGTCTCCAGGGCCCGTTCGGTGGCGGCACCCGGATCGTCCAGACCCTGGAGTTCGGCGTTGGCCCGGACGAACTCCCGGCCGTCGAGGAACTCGTAGGTCGTCTCCGTCTCGGGCACCAGCCCGATCCGGCGGTACGCCTCGGTGTTGTGCCAGATGACGTCGCCGTCCAGGGTGACCCGGCCGGTGGACGGCGGCAGGAAGCCGCTCATCATGTGGATGAGAGTGGACTTGCCGGCGCCGTTGGGGCCGAGCAGCCCGGTGATGCCGGGCGTGATGTCGATCGACACGTCGTTGACGGCGACGACGTTCCCGAACCACCGGGAGACGTTCTCGATGCGGATGACGGCCATGTCAGATCCCCACCTTCCGGTAGCGGCGCAGCAGCAGGAACGAGCAGAGCGCGGTCAGACCGACGGTGACCAGCAGATACGCCAGTCCGGCGCCGCCGGCCGCCGGCGCGATGCCGGAGGGGAAGTCGGTCGCGCCGCCCAGGTAGGCGCCCTGGAAACCGTCCATGAGCGTGCCGGGGGAGAGCAGGCCGATCCAGTCGACCGCACCGGAGGACCCCAGGTCGTAGACGATCCACTGGAGCGAGGTCGCCGCGAAGTACGGCACGGTGAGCACCGCGATGACGGCGGCGACACCGAAGCCGCGGCGGGGCGTGAACGACGCGATCAGCAGGGCGAGCGCGGAGTGCAGCACCGCGAAGACCACGGCACCGGCGAGGCCCTGGAGGAAGCCCACGGTCTCGTCACTCGGCGACAACTCGCCGAGCAGCGCGCCGGCATAGAGCAGGACCAGCGGCAGCGCGCAGAAGACGAAGATCGCCACGGAGAGCGCCGCGAGCTTGGCCGTCACGTAGTCCGAGCGCTCCAGCGGGCGCGAGAAGTAGAGCGGGGTGGTGCGGTACCGCAGGTCGAGCGAGACCATCTGCGGCGCGGCCAGCGCGACGTAGAGACCGACGATCGGCTGCATGAAGACGACGTACCGGGTGTATTCCAGCGGCAGTTCGTTGAGGTCGGTCGCGATGGCGACGGCGACCATGATCATGGCCGGCAGCGTCATGATCGTCAGCAGCAGCATCGGCAGCACCTTGGAGCGCGCCGAGCGGCCGAGGCCGAAGGCGCCGCGCAGCGAGTGCTCGATCAGCGAGGCGCGTCCGTGTGAACGGCCCAGCCGGGGGCCGGAGTAGCTGCGGTAACCGATGTTGTGGATGCGGGCGTCACCGCGGGCGGTCGGCCCGTCGGGAGCGGCATCGGCGGACCGGGTGGTGTTCGGGTCAGTGTGCACGGCCGTCCGCTCCTTCCTGGGCTGCCGGGGTGGGTGCCTGGGCGGGGACCTCCGCCGGGTCGGCCGGGCCCTCCGGTGTGGTCGGGTCGGCCGGTGTCGTCGGGCCCTCTGGTGCGGCCGGTGCGGCCGGTGCGGCGTCGACGCGTTCGGCGAACACCTCGGCGATCCGGTGGCGGCGCTGCTCCATCCGCACCAGGCCCAGGCCCATATCCGCGATGGTGTCGCGCACCGTGTCGTAGCCGGCGTCGCCCTCGGCGCCCGGGGCCAGCTCGACCAGCACCAGCTGGCCGGCGTCGCGCTGGGCGGTGAGCCCGGCGGCGGTCAGTGCCTCGTGCACCGCCTCCGCGCCGTTGGGGTGCCGGTCGCTGTCGGTGACCTCCACGGCGAGCGTGGTGGTGGACTGGGTGAAGCCGCCGATGGACTCCGACCGCAGCAGCTTGCCGCCGTCGATCACCACGATGTGGTCGCTGGTGCGTTCCAGCTCTCCCAGCAGGTGGGAGGTGACCAGCACCGAGATGCCGAAGTCGGTGTGCACGCGGCGGATCAGGGCGAGCATCTCGTCCCGGCCGGCCGGGTCGAGGCCGTTGGTCGGCTCGTCCAGCAGCACCAGCTGCGGGTCGTGGACCAGCGCCTGCGCCAGCTTCACCCGCTGCTTCATGCCGGTGGAGTAGCCGCCGATCGGGCGGTAGCGCGCCTCGTACAGTCCCACATGGCGCAGGGTGTCGGCGGTGCGTTCGCGGGCGGCCGTGCGCGGCAGGCCGGACATCCGGGCCATGTGGACGACGAACTCGGTCGCCGGCACGTCGGGTGGCAGGCAGTCGTGCTCCGGCATGTACCCGACCTGCGCGCGGATGGCGGAGCCGTCCACGGCCGAGTCCTTGCCGAGTACGCGCGAGGTGCCCTCGGTGGCTGGGGCGAGCCCCAGCAGGAGTTTGATCAGGGTCGACTTACCGGCTCCGTTGGCTCCCACGAGACCGGTCACGCCCGGTCCGATGTTCACCGTGAGCCGGTCCAGCGCGGTCACCCCTGGATACCGCTTGCTGAGCCCTTCGGTCACGATCACAGTCACGGCGTTGACGTTACCGGTGCGGTGAGCTGACTCACGTCCCCCGGAAGTCTCGGACGGATCATCCGACAGTCGTTCCGTGGGGGGAGGCTGTCGGGGTGATCCCCGTAGGGAGCCGGATCCGGGATCGTACGTGAGTTCCCATGGGTCAATCTCCGGAAGGGCGTCACCTGAACGGGGCAACGTTAGTTGTTCATGCCATGGGGCAAGCGCAGGGCGGAGCTGTATGCAATCGCGTGGCGAACCGGACCGGGGGAGGTGACGGCCGTATGCGTGGCGACGACGCAAGCGCCGCCCGCCACCGGTCACCTCGCGATCGGACCACCCGTGGCCGGGGCCTGCTGGTGGTCACGGCCTTTCTCGGGTTCCTGGCCGGAGCCGGTCTGCTGATGACCGCGCACCCCGCCTCGGCGGGGGAGCGCGTCGGGGACCCGCCCGCACCGCCGTCCGACTCCGCCCGGCACGGACAGATATCCGGCCCGGCCGACGCCCCCGGCTCTCATCCGCAACCGGTCCCCGAGCCCGCCCCCGGCCCCGGC
>NZ_BHZI01000143.1 GCF_004305975.1 Streptomyces otsuchiensis | reverse complement strand
CCCTGACCACCACACCAAGAGCACAAATCACTCAAACCGACCTTGCTCCAGTGGCTTGACATCCATAGGAGCATCCCTGCCGCCCCGCGTGGACAGCGGGCGCCGCCCCGCGTGGACAGCGGACGCCGCGTCGTGGGTCAGTGGCGCAGCCGGCTGGGCTTGGTGCCGCGCCCCCAGGCCATGCCCCAGCCGTAGAGCCGGTCGATCTCCGACTGGAAGCCGTAGACGTACTTGACCTCACGCCGAGCGACTAGTTCGCCGTCCTCGTGCTCAAGCGCGATGACCGCGCACGACCGGGCCTGCGGGGTCGGATCGGTGAGCGGAACCTCGATATGCATCCCGTTGGTGGCGTCGAGCGTCACGGAGACATCGGCGTGCTCGAACGCCGGTATCCCGTCGTAGATGTAGACGAAGACGAGCAGGCGCTTGAACTTCTCCTGATGGTCGAGGTTGGCGTAGATGACCTCGCCCGAGCCGCCACCGAACCGGTCGTCCCCGGCGAGCTTGAGGTACGGGGGCCCGTTGAAGTCGCCCAGCAGCCCGCCGAGCGGCTGTACGACCCCCTTGCTGCCGTCCTCCATCTCGTAGAGGCACGCGAGGTCGAAGTCGACATCGACGATGCCCACCGTGTGGCCGACCACCTCCGGCGGCCGGAAGACCTCCAGCGGGTTCCGCCAGGCGAAGGACCTGCGGTGGGTCCGGCTCCCCATCATGTCGGAGCCGCGCATCCGCCATGTGAGGCTGATACGCAAGGTGCCCGACGCAGCCCCCTGCGCCGTCAGCGAGATCCGGGGAGCGCGCCGGGTCAGCTCGATCGCGTACGTGCTCGATCCCGTTGTCGCGTCGAACCGCGCCGTCGGCGTCCGGGCGCGGCGCCAGTAATCCCACAGCGACACCATGCTCTTGTTCTACCGTCCCCTCGCCCTGTGGTCCCCTGGCGCCGTCGGCGGCCCGGCGCCGTACACGCTGGCGAGGCGCGGCCCGTCCCGGGGTTCGACCCGAGCGGGGCCCCGCCTCGCAGAGGATACTTCCGCAATCGGGGCCGCCTCACACCTCGTTGGGCACCCCGGCAGTGAACCGCCCCGCCCGGAGCGTGCCGGGCGGGGCGGAACGAGGCAGGAACGGAACCGTTCGGTTCAGCTCGGTCCGGGTCTCCGGCGGCTCAGCTTCCGGTGGAGACCGCCGGGCGGTCGCCGCTGCCGCCGCCACCCGCGGCGGCGTCGACACGGTTGGCCCGCAGCGAGGACCAGAACGCCAGGCCGATCAGGCCGACGCCGAGGCCGCCGGTGACCAGCTCCGGCAGGTGCCAGCGGATGGAGATCAGCAGCATGACCGACAGGGCGCCGATGGCGTAGTGCGCGCCGTGTTCCAGGTAGCGGTACTCGTCGAGGGTGCCCTCGCGCACCAGGTAGATGGTGATCGAGCGCACGTACATCGCGCCGATGCCCAGGCCGAGCGCCATCCAGAAGATGTGGTTGGTGATGGCGAAGGCGCCGATGACCCCGTCGAAGGAGAAGGAGGCGTCGAGCACCTCCAGGTAGAGGAAGAGGAAGAACGCGGCCTTGCCGGTGACGCCGATCACCGAGGGCTGCTTGCCGGCGCGCTTAGCGGCCTCCTCGGCCTCGGCGACCCGCTCCTCGTCCTCCTCCAGCTTGTTCTCGAAGAAGCCGGAGAGCCCGCCGACGACCAGGTAGGTCAGCACGCCGGCGACACCGGCCACCAGCACCGTCCCCGACTTGTCGGTGTAGGTACCGCCGTGCTGGTACGCGTGGGTGGCGACCGTGGAGGCGGTGAGCAGCAGCGCGGCGAGCGCGACACCGACGGAGAAGCCGTCGATCTTCCCGAGCTTGGCGAGCACCCGCTCCAGCGGGCCGATCCAGTGGACCTCGCGCTCCTGGAAGATGAAGTTGAGGAAGATCATCAGCAGGAACATCCCGCCGAATGCGGCGATCGACGGGTGGGCGTCGGTCACCATCATCTCGTAGGTGTCCGGCTCGTTCGTGGCCAGCCGGACCGCCTCGACGGGGCCGATCCCCGCCGTCACCGCGACGATCGCCACCGGGAAGACCAGCCGCATGCCGAAGACGGCGATCAGTATGCCGATGGTGAGGAAGATCTTCTGCCAGAACAGCGACATCCGCTTCAGGATGCCGGCGTTGACGACCGCGTTGTCGAAGGACAGCGAGATCTCCAGCACGGAGAGGATCGCGACGACCGCGAACCCCTCCCACCCCCAGAAGTAGAAGGCGGCGACGAGGCCCAGCGCTGTCACGCCGAACGACCAGCCGAACGTTCTCAGAATCACTGTCTTCCCGTTCTCCCGCGACTGCGATCGCGACCGTACCCGGCGCGGGGGCGTTCTCTCGTGAGGACGCGTCCGGGGCGGAGCGCGTGCCGGGTCCTGTCCGGACCCTCGGTTCGATGGTGCTCCGAACGGGGCGCCTTCCGCGACCGGTGCCGCGCCCGCTCCCGCCCGGGAGTGGACACGGCACCGGCCGCGGGCCCCGGCACGCCGGGGGTGGTGCTATCCGGTTGTCGGCCTGTCACCGGGCCGTCGGGAAGGACGCGCGCGGGGCTCAGACGTTGACGCCGTAGTCCAGCGCGATGCCGCGCAGACCGGAGGCGTAGCCCTGGCCGATCGCGCGGAACTTCCACTCGGTGCCGTGGCGGTACAGCTCGCCGAAGACCATCGCGGTCTCCGAGGAGGCGTCCTCGCTCAGGTCGTAGCGGGCCAGCTCGTTGCCGTCGCTCTGGTTGACGATGCGGATGTAGGCGTTCCGCACCTGCCCGAAGTTCTGCTGACGGGTGTCGGCGTCGTAGATGGACACCGGGAAGACGACCTTGTCGACCTCCGGGGAGAGGGTGGAGAGGTTGACCTTGATCTCCTCCTCGTCCTCGTCCGCGCCGTCGCTGCCACCGACCAGCTCGTCGCCCATGTGCTCGACGGCTTCGTCCGGGCTCTTGAGGTTGTTGAAGAAGATGAAGTGCGCGTCGCTGAGGACCTTGCCGGCCGCGCCGACGAGCAGCGCGCTGGCGTCGAGGTCGAAGTCGGCGCCGGTCGTCGCGCGGGCCTCCCAGCCGAGCCCCACGGTGACGGCGGTCAGGTTGGGCGCTGCCTTCGTCAGCGAGACGTTTCCGCCCTTGATGAGGCTGACTCCCACAGGGTTCCTCCAGAGTTCTTCACGGCATAGGGTCCCGGCCCAATATGCCAGTTGCATTGTTCCGGCCGGACGCGGACCCCGCCGCCGGGCCGGCGTCGGCCCGGCGGCGGGGGGTGGCGTCGTTACAGCGCCTGAAGTGCGGTGACGTACTCGTCGAGGTCGCGGGCGTCGGGCAGACCGTTGACCACGGTCCAGCGCACGACGCCCTCCTTGTCGATGATGAAGGTGCCGCGCACCGCGCAGCCCTTCTCCTCGTCGAAGACCTCGTAGGCACGCGAGACCTCGCCGTGCGGCCAGAAGTCCGAGAGCAGCGGGTACTCCAGGCCCTCCTGCTCGGCGAAGACGCGCAGGGAGAACGGCGCGTCGTTGGAGACGGCGAGCAGCTGGGTGTCGTCGTTGACGAAGGTCGGCAGCTTGTCGCGCAGGGCGCACAGCTCGCCCGTGCAGGTGCCGGTGAAGGCGAACGGGTAGAACAGCAGCACGACGTTCTTCTCGCCGCGGAAGTCGGAGAGCCTGACGCTCTCCCCGTGCTGGTTGCGGAGGGTGAAGTCGGGCGCCTTGGAGCCGGGCACGATCGCCACGTGCGCTCCCCTTTCTGGTTCCTGATGCTGACGGACCTGGGGACGGGCCCGCACGGCGGGCCCGTCGTCGCCGTCCGCCGCCGCGCCGGTGGTGGCGGCCGCCGCTGGGGTGGCCGCCGGCCGGGCCGGCGGGGCACGTCGGCGCCGGGCGCGGGCGTGACCGGCCGACGACGGCGCGTGCGGAGGGCGAGGACCCGCTCAGCCTACGCCGCCGTCCCCGGCGCCCATCAGGGCGCCGGGGACGGCGGTGCGGTGCGGGCCGATGGCCCGCCGGCTACTTGCGGCCGGCGGCCTTGGGAGTGACCAGGCGGCTGCCCGCCCAGTCCTTCCCGGCGCTGATGGTCTTCGTCTGCGCCAGGCCGGCGGTCTGCGCGGCCTCACCGATGTCGCTCGGCTCCACGTAGCCGTCCCGGCCCGTCTTGGGCGTCAGCAGCCAGACCGGCGCACCGGGGTCGATCAGTGTGGTGGCATCCACCAGCGCGTCGGTCAGGTCACCGTCGTCGTCACGGAACCACAGCACCACGGCATCAGCCACGTCGTCATGGTCTTCGTCGACGAGCGACTGGCCCGTGACGGCCTCGATCCCCTCGCGAAGCTCCTGCTCGGCATCGTCGTCGTAGCCGAGCTCCTGGACCACCTGTCCGGGCTGGAAACCCAGCCGGTCGGCGGGGTTGGTCCGCTCCTCCGCGTGGTCCGCGGTCGCGCTCACGGATGGCCTCCTGTCCTGTTGATGTGGAGTACGGTCGTCGGCTCGCACGTGCGCGAGCCTCAGCGGTAGTCCACACGGGCGGAGCGGATCACGCAAGTACCGGACCGACGCGCCCGCCCAAAGGTTGACTTCTCGGTCCACAGTACGTCCGGTTGCGTGATTTAAGACACAGTTTGATCTTCGTCTGCCGCCTTGTGGCGCTCCGCCCGGATCTCGCCGGTCGCGGACACGGAGCCCGCCGAACGGATGTCCCCGTGCCCCGGCGTAGGGTTGCCGGTCGGCCGCACCGTGCGGTCGCCTGCCCGGCCGGGCACGTCGCCCACGAGGACAAGCGTCTCACCACGTGGGAGTTACCTCCCAGTAGAGATGACGTTTCGCTTCCGGAGGTACACGATGGAAGGCGGCGCGACACCAGCAGAGCAAGACAACTCACAGCGAAGGAACAGCGTGGCTTCCGCATCCGATCGCAACCCGATCATCATTGGCGGCCTTCCCAGCCAGGTCCCGGATTACGACCCCGAGGAAACGCAGGAATGGCTGGACTCCCTCGACGCCGCTGTCGACGAGCGCGGCCGGGAACGTGCCCGCTACCTGATGCTGCGGTTGATCGAGCGTGCTCGCGCCCAGCGCGTCGCGGTCCCGGAGATGAGCTCCACGGACTACGTCAACACGATCGCGACCAAGGACGAGCCGTTCTTCCCCGGTAACACCGACATCGAGCGCAAGGTGCTCAACGCCACGCGCTGGAACGCGGCCGTCATGGTCTCGCGCGCCCAGCGTCCCGGCATCGGCGTCGGTGGCCACATCGCGACGTTCGCCTCCTCCGCCTCCCTGTACGACGTGGGCTTCAACCACTTCTTCCGGGGCAAGGACGGCGGTGACGGCGGCGACCAGATCTTCTTCCAGGGGCACGCCTCCCCCGGCATCTACGCCCGCGCCTACCTGCTGGACCGCCTGAACGAGGGCCACCTGGACTCGTTCCGACAGGAGAAGTCCAAGGCCCCCAACGGCCTCTCCAGCTACCCGCACCCCCGGCTGATGCCGGACTTCTGGGAGTTCCCCACCGTCTCGATGGGCCTCGGCCCGCTCGGTGCGATCTACCAGGCGCGGATGAACCGCTACATGGAGGCGCGCGGCATCGCCGACACCTCCAAGTCGCATGTGTGGGCCTACCTCGGCGACGGCGAGATGGACGAGCCGGAGTCGCTGGGCCAGCTCACGCTGGCCGCGCGCGAGGGCCTGGACAACCTCACCTTCGTGGTGAACTGCAACCTCCAGCGGCTCGACGGCCCGGTCCGCGGCAACGGCAAGGTCATCCAGGAACTGGAATCGGTCTTCCGGGGCGCCGGCTGGAACGTCGTCAAGCTCGTCTGGGACCGCTCCTGGGACCCGCTGCTGGCCCAGGACCGCGACGGGGTGCTGGTCAACAAGCTCAACACCACCCCCGACGGCCAGTTCCAGACCTACGCCACCGAGACCGGCGCGTACATCCGCGACCACTTCTTCGGTGACGACCAGCGCCTGCGCGCCATGGTCGAGAACATGACCGACGACCAGATCCTGCATCTGGGCCGCGGTGGTCACGACCACCGCAAGATCTACGCCGCCTACCAGGCCGCCAAGAGCCACCGCGGCCAGCCGACGGTGATCCTGGCGCAGACGGTCAAGGGCTGGACGCTGGGCCCGAACTTCGAGGGCCGCAACGCCACCCACCAGATGAAGAAGCTGACGGTCGAGGACCTCAAGCGCTTCCGTGACCGGCTGCACCTCCCCATCCCGGACAAGGAGCTGGAGGACGGCCTGCCGCCGTACTACCACCCGGGACGGGACTCCGAGGAGATCCAGTACATGCACGACCGGCGCAAGGCGCTGGGCGGGTACGTACCGACGCGGGTGGACCGCTCCAAGCCGCTCGCGCTGCCGGGCGACAAGGCGTACGCCACGGCCCGCAAGGGCTCCGGCTCGCAGGAGATCGCCACCACCATGGCGTTCGTGCGGGTGCTGAAGGACCTCATGCGGGACAAGGAGATCGGCAACCGCTTCGTGCCGATCGCCCCGGACGAGTACCGGACCTTCGGCATGGACGCGTTCTTCCCGTCCGCGAAGATCTACAACCCGCTGGGCCAGACGTACGAGTCGGTCGACCGGGATCTGCTCCTGTCCTACAAGGAGTCGCCGACCGGGCAGATGCTGCACGACGGCATCAGCGAGGCGGGCTGTACCGCCTCCCTGATCGCCGCCGGGTCCGCCTACGCCACCCACGGCGAGCACCTGATCCCGATCTACGTCTTCTACTCGATGTTCGGGTTCCAGCGCACGGGCGACCAGTTCTGGCAGATGGCCGACCAGCTCTCCCGCGGCTTCGTGCTCGGCGCCACCGCCGGCCGGACCACGCTGACCGGTGAGGGCCTCCAGCACGCGGACGGCCACTCCCACCTGCTGGCGTCCACCAACCCGGCCTGTGTCGCCTACGACCCGGCGTTCGGCTTCGAGATCGCGCACATCGTGCGGGACGGCCTGCGGCGGATGTACGGGGAGAACGCCGAGGACGTCTTCTACTACCTCACGGTCTACAACGAGCCGATCAAGCACCCGGCCGAGCCGGAGGACGCCGACGTCGAGGGCATCCTCAAGGGCATCCACCGCTTCCGCGCGGCCGACGCGGGCGAGATCCCCGCGCAGATCCTCGCCTCCGGTGTGGCCGTGCCGTGGGCCATCGAGGCCCAGCGCATCCTGGCCGAGGAGTGGAACGTCCGTGCCGACGTCTGGTCGGCCACGTCGTGGAACGAGCTGCGCCGTGACGCGGTGGAGGTCGAGCGCCACAACCTGCTCCACCCGGAGGAGGAGCAGCGCGTGCCGTTCGTCACCCGCAAGCTCCAGGGCGCCGACGGCCCGTTCGTCGCCGTCTCGGACTGGATGCGCGCGGTGCCGGACCAGATCTCCCGGTGGGTGCCCGGCACCTACCAGTCGCTGGGTGCCGACGGTTTCGGCTTCGCCGACACCCGGGGCGCGGCCCGCCGCCACTTCCACATCGACGCGCAGTCGATCGTGCTCGGTGTGCTGACCGAGCTGGCCCGCGAGGACAAGGTCGACCGCTCGGCGCTGAAGCAGGCGATCGACCGCTACCAGCTGCTCGACGTGGCCGCCGCCGACCCCGGCGCGGCCGGCGGCGACGCCTGACGGAGCACGCACCACCCCGGCCCTCCACGGCCGGCCCGGACGCCCGGGAGCCTCACCGGCTCCCGGGCGTCCGGCGTTCCCGGGCCCGGAGGGCCGGTCCGGTCGCGCCTCACGCCCCGGCGCGCGGACCCCCGCGTGCCCGGCCCGGCGAGAGCGGCCCCGGTGGGCGCGCACGGCTCGTTGTGGTGGACACCACACCAGAAAGGGCAGGTCCGGGCCCTTCGGACATGGCGGTCGGCCCCCGGGGTGCTCCTATCATGCTGAGCGGTGGAGTGCCCGCGACCCAGGCTGACGGCGACCACCGCACGGCGCGTCCTGACGACCCTTGCGGTGGTGTTCGCGGTGCTGGTGACCTCCGGCTGGCTGCACCGCAACGAACCGCCGGAGCCCGGCAGCTTCGCCGCCCAGCTGCTCGCCTGGCAGCACGACGAGATCACCGGGGTGTCGCTGCCGGAGCCGGGCGCGGGGGCCGCGGAGATCTCCGCGTTCTTCGCGTCGATGGGCCATCGCAAGCAGCTGCTGCTCGCCGAGCGTCACCCGCTGGTGGTGGGCAATCTGAACGGGGCCCCGGTGGAGGTGCGTTACCGGGCCAACCGGCACGCGCTCGCCGACGCTCGCGCCCATGAGGTCGCCCGTGGTCTGGACCCGCGGCTGTCGCCGTCCGGCCGGCACGAGGCAGCGCGCCTGGTGCACCGCTTCGACTCGCTGCTGGCGGAGGACCGCCAGATCCTCGCCTTCGACCCGACCGGGCGCGGACGGGTCGCCGAGGTCTTCGGCGACCTCACCGAAGCCCGGCGGATCTCCGTGGTGGTGCCCGGCGTCGACACCGACCTGCTGACCTTCGAGCGAAGCCATCTGAAGTACCGGGCGCCGGTGGGGATGGCGCGCGCCCTGCACCACCAGCAGCGGAAGGCGGCCCCGGAGCGGCGGACGGCGGTGATCGCGTGGGCGGACTACAGCGCACCGCACGGCGTCGGCGTCTCGGCGGCCACCGAGGGGCTGGCGCAGGAGGGCGGCCGGCGGCTGCGGGACACCGTCTCGGGCCTGCCGCCGGACGCGACCGTCGCGCTGTTCTGCCACTCCTACGGCTCGGTGGTCTGCGGGGTCGCGGCGTCCTCGCTCCCGGACCGGGTGACCGACATCGCGGTGGCGGGCAGCCCGGGGATGCGCGGCTCGCACGCGAGCCGGCTGGGCACCGACGCCCGGATCTGGGCGGCCCGCGCGGCGGACGACTGGATCGGCGACGTCCCGCACCTGGCCGTCGGTCCGCTCGGCCACGGGGAGGACCCGGCGGCCCCCGCGTTCGGCGCGCTTCCCGTGAGCAGCGACGACGTGACCGGGCACGGGGGCTACTTCGTTCCCGGCACCGACAGCCTGGAGGGGTTCGCCCGGATCGGCGCCGGGCTGGTGGCCCGCGCCGGATGGGACGGCGACGGCCCGTACTGCGTGCCCGGGGGCCCGCGGGTGTGAACGGCGGCCGGGCGCCAGCGGACGGCGGGCGCACGCCATCCGCCGCCGCGCGGTGCTCGGTCACCCGGGTGGCGTACGGATGAGTAGCCCGGCGCGCACCGCGCCTGAGCTGCGCAATGGCGTGAATCCGCCACCTCGTCGCCGCAGAGGGTAGCCAGCAACGGTACATCGCCGCATACGATGACCCGTATGGGTGATGTGCTGGCCGGAATCCACTCCTCATGGGAGTTCGACACCGACTCGATGCTCATCCGCTTCGAACGGGGAATTCGTACACCGAAGCTCTTCCACGTCCTGGGCGAACGTCTCGTCCCGTACGCGGCGCTGAGCGCGGTGGAGGTCGTCCCCGGGTCCAAGCGGGGCACCGTGGAACTGCTCGCCACGCCGCGCGCGGGCGCCGATCCGCTGATCGAGGTCGCCGACGGCCAACTGCGCCATGCCGCCAACCCCTACCGGCTGGTGCTGTCCGGGGAGCGCGAGGACGAGGCGAACGCCGCCGTGGAGCGGATCCGCGCCGGTCTGGCCCGCGACGCTCACCTGGCCGCCGACCGGTTCCTCGTCGCCGCACCGGCGGCGCCGCTGGCGTTCAAGGCGTACGACGGCAAGGTCGGCTTCGACGGGAAGACCGTCTCCTTCCGCTGGTTCTGGACCGGGGCGACCTCCGCCAAGTGGAAGGCCGGCGACCAGTCTTTCCAGGTCGGCGAGCTGGCCGGCGTCGACTGGCGCTCCCCGGAGGTCTCCGGCGGGCATCTGCGGCTGATCCATCGCGGGCTGGACGGCCGGGCCATAGAGATCGGGACGCCCCCGCCCGCCGACCAGGACCCCTCCGCGGTGGTCTTCGCCCTCGGCTACGGACTGGTCCACGAGTCACTGCCGCTGGCGGCGAGCGTGCTGGAGGCGGTGCGGGAGACGGAACCGGATCTGCTGGGCCCGCCGGACAGCGCGCGCGAGGCACGGGGCAATCCGGCCGACATCGCCGAGCGCATCCGGCACCTCGGTGACCTGCACTCCGCGGGACTGCTCACCGACGACGAGTTCACCACCAAGAAGCGGGACCTGCTCTCACAGCTGTGAGCGGCCGGGCCCCGGCGCCCCCGCTGGCAGGGCGCGCCGCGGGGGACGGCCGGTGCCGTCACGCGGGGCCGGCGCCACCGGGGACGGCCGGTGTGTGAGGGCGGGTCAGACGGACGGCGGGTTGCCCGAGGCGCGCCGCTCACCGAACCAGCGACGGGCCCGCGAGACGGGCGAGACCTCGGGCTCCGGCACGGGCTCGGGCTCCGGCGCCGAAGGCGCCAGCCGGACACCGCCGTCCGAGCAGGGCCGGCACCGCCCCTCGTCGTCCCAGGCGACCCCGATCCAGCACTGGCTGCACGCCACCGGCGGCTTCGCCGCCATCACGGGTACGGCCGGCGCCTCGGGCGCGGGGGTCAGCGAGAGGTTGGCGGGCGGCGGGGCGATCTGCGCGGGCGGCGCCGAGGTGCCGGGCGCGCCGAGGTTCACATTGCCGATGGAGCACGGCCGGCAGCGGCCCTTGGCGTCCCAGGCCCGGCCGATCTGGCACTGCGAACACATCATTTCCAGCCCCCAGCACACCACCGTTTTCGGCGGAACCGCACGCTCACGCCTGGCGAGGATGCTATGCCACCGCCCCACCACCCGGCCAGCCTCCCTCACACGCAGCCGCTACCCACGGGTACGGGCCGCGCACTGTCACTCCCGGCCGGCCGACGTGTGTCCCATGCTCGCATAACGGTCCCCCGCGACCTGATCCGCGAGCGCGTCCAGACGCGTCAACTGGCTCTCGTCCAGGGCGACTCGGGTGGCGGCGGCATTCTCCTCGATCCGCCGCCGATTCCGGGTGCCGGGGATCGGGACCACGGTCAGACCGTGCCGCTCCGCCTGCGCGTGCACCCAGGCGAGCGCGATCTGGGCGGGTGTGACGCCCTGTTCGGCGGCGATCTCCCGGACCACGGCCAGCAGCGCGCCGTTGCGTCCCGCGTTCTCGCCGGTGAACCGCGGCTGGTTGCGCCGGAAGTCCTCGGCCGGCAGGTCGGTGTCGGCGGCGGCGAACGCCCCGGTGAGGAACCCCCTGCCCAGCGGCGAGTAGGGCACGAAGGCGGTCCCCAGCTCGGCGGCGGCCGGTACGGCGGTGCGCTCCACATCCCGGGAGAACAGTGACCACTCGGACTGGAGAGCCGCGATCGGGTGGACGGCGTGCGCGGCCCGCAGCTCCTCGCCGGTGACCTCGCTGAGTCCCAGGTGCCGCACCTTGCCGGCCGCGACCAGCTCCCCCATCGCGCCGACCGACTCCTCGATCGGGACCCGGACGTCCCGCCGGTGCAGGTAGTACAGGTCGAGGGTGTCGGTGCCCAGCCGCCGCAGCGAGCCGTCGACCGCGCGCCGGATGTACTCCGGACGGTTGTCGGCGACGGCGGAGCCGGGGTGGTCGGGGTCGGGCACGATTCCGCACTTGCTGTCGAGCACGATCTCCTCACGGTGGGCGGCGACGAACGGGGCGAGGAACCGCTCGTTCTCCCCGTCGCCGTACAGCTCGGCGGTGTCGAAGTGGTTGACGCCCAGTTCCAGGGCGCGTTCCAGGGTGGCGCGTGCCTCGTCGAGGTCGGTGGGGCCGTAGGCGTAGCTCATTCCCATGCAGCCCAGGCCCTGGACGCCGACCTCGGGGCCGGCCCGTCCGAGCAGCACCGTGCGGATCGGCCAGGCGGAGGTGGCGGGCGTGGCGGCACCGGGGTGGTCGGCGCCGCGCGGGTTGTCGGCGCCGGGCTCGTCGGTTCGGGTCTCGTCGGTTCCGGAGTTCTCGACGCCGGAGTTCTCGATGCTCATGCCGGTCCCCTGTCCGACGCCCGGCGGGCGTCCGCGTAGTAGTCGATCTTGTGGTCGAGGACGGCCACGGTCTCCTCCAGCTCCGCGATCCGGGAGAGCACGTTCTCCCGGGTGGCGCGCAGCAGCCGCTGGCGTTGCTCGTAGGTGTGCTCGCCGGCCCGGACCAGTTCGGCGTATCGGACCATGTCGGCGACCGGCATCCCGGTCAGCCGCAGCTTGCCGACCAGCTCCAGCCAGTCGAGGTCGCGGTTGCTGAACCGGCGCTGGCCGGTGTGGGAGCGGTCGACGTGCTGGAGCAGACCGATCCGCTCGTACCAGCGCAGGGTGTGGGCGCTCAGCCCCGTGAGATCGGCCACTTCGCTGATGGTGTAGCGGTCCTCCCCGTCGGGCCGGGGATGGCGCGGCGGCGCGGCGCACAGCGGGCGGGTGCCCGTCCCGGCCGCCGTTGTCTCCGTCTCGGTCACGGTCATGGTCAGCACGCTAGGGAATTGGAGTGCGCTCCAGGCAAGACCCGCCCGCGACAAGCGCCCGAACGGCAGCGCATAAGCTCGGGGGCATGGAGAGTCTGGCGCTCATCGAGCAGTGGCCGGTGCCCACGGCGGCGGCAGCCGTGGTGCTGGCGGACGGAACGGTCGCGGGGTCCGGCGGCCCCACCGGACGACGCTTCCCGCTGGCGTCCGTCACCAAGCCGCTGGCCGCCTACGCGGTGCTGATAGCGGTGGAGGAAGGGGCGCTGGAGCTGGACGACCCGGCCGGTCCCGACGGCTCCACCGTCCGCCACCTGCTGGCGCACACCTCCGGCCTCGCCTTCGACGAGCGGCGGGTGATGGCCTCCCCGGGCGACCGCCGGCTGTACTCCAACACGGGCTTCGACGAGCTGGGCGACCATCTGGCCAAGGCCACCGGCATCCCCTTCACCGAGTACCTGCGGCAGGGGTTGCTGGAGCCACTGGGCATGAGTGCCACGACGCTGGACGGCTCGCCCGCGCGTGACGCCGTCTCCACCGTGGACGACCTGGTGCGGTTCGCGGCCGAACTCCAGTCCCCGCGGCTGCTGTCGCCGCAGACCGTCGCCGAGGCCACCTCGGTCCGCTTCCCGGGCCTGGCGGGCGTCCTGCCCGGGTTCGGCCACCAGAAGCCGAACGACTGGGGGCTGGGCTTCGAGATCCGCGACGGCAAGTCGCCGCACTGGACCGGTGAGCGTTCCTCGCCCCGTACCTTCGGCCACTTCGGACAGTCGGGCACCTTCCTGTGGGTGGACCCGGACGCGGGGGCTGCCTGTGTGGCGCTCACCGACCGGGCCTTCGGCCCGTGGGCCGGGATGATGTGGCCGCGCTTCACCGACGCGGTGCTGGCGGAGCTGGCCGGCCGCGGCACACCCTGAACCACGGCCGGCGCTGACCGGCGCCCGGTCAGCCCGCCTCGGCGCCGGGCCGGCCGGACCGCTCGGGCCGCTCGGGCCGGTCGTCCCGCTCCCGGAGAGCGGCGCGGCGGCGCAGCAGCGGGACGGCCGCCGCGGCAAGGACGGCGAGGCCCGCCACCGAGCCGACGGTGACCTGCCAGGCCGGGACACCGCCCCAGGTCAGCAGCCGGTCGCGGTAGTACACCTCCCGGTACTCGGTGTCGGCGGCCGCGCGGACCAGCTCGTGGTCGTCAGTGATGCGGCCGGGCTCGGGAAAGTCCTGTTCCAGGACGGTCAGGAAGCGGTCCTGCCCGAGGAACGGGCGCAACGGTCCCTCGGCCGTCCGCTCGGCGTCCAGCCGTCCGGCGAACGTCACCTCCACCGGGTCGCCGCCGATGGTCCCGGCCGGCTCGGTGCGGTGGTCGGCCAGGACGTAGAGCGTCAGCCGCTGCGGGTTGTCGGCCAGGCGGGAGAGCCGCATCGGGTAGACGGGTTCGTCGGTCGCGAAGCTGAGGTGCAGGGGTTCGAGCCGGCCGCCCAGCACGGCCGCCTCGTCGGTTTTCCGATCGACCGCCTCGTCGGCCGCCTCGTCGCCCGCCCCGGGTACGAGCCGGATGGCCACGTACTCCCAGCCCGCCGCGACGTAGTGCTCCAGCTCCCCGCCGAGCCGCTCGGACAGGGCGAAGCCGTTCTCCCGCAGCCACTCCTCCAGCGCACGGGGGTCCCCGGCCGCCAGCCGGGCCACGTCGAACGGCCCCAGCTGCTCCCGGCCGACCACCTCCACCCCTCCGTCCGCTCCGTCACCCGGCGCTCCGGCGGTGTCCCCGGAGCCCACGCGCGGCCAGTCCCCCTCCCGGGGCCAGAAGTAGCTGCGGGTCCGGAACTCGGGCGCGGTCAGCCGCTCCAGTTCCGCGAACAGCCGCGGTTCGCCGAGTTCCACCTCGGCGCGGGAGGGAACCGGCATCACCCAGGCCGCCGCGTCGGCGTCACCGGTCACCGACAGCCGCATCACGATCTCCTGGGTCTCACCGTCCCAGGTCACCAGTGAGGTCTCCTCGGTGACGGTGATGGCCTGGCCGTCGCCGGTGACCATCGCTCCGCAGCCGCAGGCGTGGGCCGGCCAGCTCAGGGCGGTCAGCTGCGTCAGCGCGACGAGCCCCGCGAGCACCAGCCCTGCGCGTGCGCGGTAGGCGCCGCGCCCGCGCCGGCCGTCCGTGCGCCCGGCGCCCGATGCCGTCCCCGCTCCCCCGCCGGGTCTCGCGCGCCGTTCGTTCGCTTCTTCACCGCACATGGCCACTCCCCCTCGCCGCGCGGCCCCGTGGCGGCGCGTCACCGGTGGGACGCCGACGCGACCACCGGGGTTCCGTGGCCCGACGCCCCGGTGTGCGCGGCCATCTGGCGCGCGGTCAGCCGGGCCCCGGCGGCTCGCCCAGCTCCCACAGCAGCAGCTCCACGTGCCCCGGCCCGCCGGCCCGGCCGGCCCTGGTGGGGACGTCACCGGCGTCCCCGCCGCCCTCCGCCACCGCCGTCACGACCAGGTCGTCCCCCGGCGCGCTGATCCTGGCCTCGTCACCGGCGGCCAACGTCCACTCCCCCAGCCGCGCCCGCCCGCGCACCACCTGGAGGTGGACCAGCGGCGCGTCCGGGACGGGTACGTCCTCTCCCACGCGCGGACGCCGCACGTGCAGCACGGCGTCGGTGCGCGGGAGCGCGTACCGGGTCGCGTCGGCGATGCCGCGCACCACCTCGTACTCCGGTTCACCGCCCGGTTCGCGCGGCAGCAGCCACATCTGGAGGAAGCGCAACGGGGCCGGACCGTCGTTGCGTTCGACATGGCGGGCGCCCGCCCCCGTGCTGAGCCGCTGCACGTCGCCGGGGCGGACGACCGTCGTGCGGCCGGTGCTGTCCCGGTGGGTCAGTTCCCCCTCGACGACCCAGGTGACGATGTCGAGGTCCCGGTGGCGGTGCTCCTCGTACCCGCCGCCGGGGGCGATCCGTTCCTCGTTGCAGGCCGTCAGCGGCCCGAAGCGGATGTTGTCGGGGTCGTAGAAACCGGAGAAGGAGAACGCGTGACGGGTGTCGATGCCCGCTGCGATGTCACCGCCGCGATATCGCTCGTCCGCCCGCCGGACCACGACCCGGGCCCCGCCGTTGTCGGTCATGGCTCCACGGTAGGCCGACCGCGCCCCCGCCGCGCCGGGTCCGGTGCCGAGCGCCGGGTGCCGTACCCCCGGTGCCGACCCCCGGCGGCCACGCCACCTTCCGCGATGAGGCAGTCTGGGACCCGTGCCCGACACACCTGAGCAGGAGAACACCCCCCGGC
>NZ_BHZI01000142.1 GCF_004305975.1 Streptomyces otsuchiensis | reverse complement strand
CCCCCACGCTGACGGATGAACACCCCCGTGAGACCGCCCTGGTGAGAAAGGCGAACCGACCATGCACACAGCTCAGCCCGCCGCCGCTGGACCAGCGGTGACCACCCGCCCGGAACCGGCGGTGCCGTTCCGGATCCTCGGCCCGCTGGAGGTGCACGGTGACCGGCTGGTACCGGTCACCGCCCGCCGTCAGCAGGTCGTGCTGGCGCTCCTGCTGCTGGAGTCGGGGCGCGGCGTCACCCTGGACGCGCTGGTCTCCGCCGTGTGGGGGCCGACCCCGCCCGCCACCGCGAAGTCCCAGATACAGAGCACCGTCTCCTCGCTGCGTGGGGCGCTGGAGGCCGCCGGGCTGGGACGCAGGATCGAGATGCGGGGTACCCGGTACGCGCTGGAACTGGCGCACGGCGAGGTCGATCTGCATCTCTTCGACGACCTCGCCGCGGAGGGGCGGTCAGCTGTCGCCGAGTCCCGGCCGCAGGCCGCGCGCACCGCCTTCCGCGCCGCCCTGGCGCTCTGGCGCGGCGACCCGCTGACCGGGGTGGACAGCGCGGTGGTCCAGGCCCGGCTGGTGGCCGTCGCGGAGCGGCGCTTCACCGTGCTGGAGGCGTGTTACGACGCCGAGCTGAAGCTCGGGCTGCACCACGATGTCCTGGGCGAGATCGCCGCGCTGGCCGCGGAGTTCCCGCTGCGGGAACGGCCCGCGGAGCAGCTGATGACGGCGCTCTACCGCTGTGGCCGGCCCGCCGAGGCGCTGGCCACCTACCGCCGGGTCCGGCGCACCTACATCGACGAGCTGGGCATCGAACTCAGCCCGCCGCTGCGGCGCCTGGAGCTGGCCATCCTCAACGGCTCCGCCGAGCTGGACCAGGTGCCGCCGCCGTCCGCACCGCCCTTCGCCCCGGTCGCCGCGCCGCGCTCGCTGCCCGCCCGCCCGGCCGACTTCACCGGCCGTGAGGAGCTGCTCCGCGAGCTCTGCGGTGCGCTGACCGGCTCCGGGGAGACCTCCGGTCGTCCGGCGACCGGCCCGGACGGCCACGGTGCCCCGGTCGTGATGCTCACCGGCGGGCCCGGCGTCGGCAAGTCGGCGCTCGCCGTGGAGGCGGCACACATCCTCGCCCCGGCTTTTCCCGACGGCCAGTTGCACGCCCGGCTCCCCGACGGGAACCCGCCGCGCGCCGTGGAACAGGTGCGGGACCACTTCCTGCGCGCCCTCGGGCTGCCGCAGACCGCCGCCCGACGCCCCGGTGACCGCGCCTCCCTGCTGCGCGGCGCGCTCGCCGAACGCCGGGTGCTGCTGGTCGTGGAGGACGTCACCGACGCCCGTCAGCTCTCCGGGCTGCTGCCCGGCACCCCGGGCAGCGCGCTGCTGGCGACCGGCCGCAGCCGGGCGGCGGCACCAGAGGACGCGACCGTCCTGGAGGTGACCGCGCCGTCGGTGCCGGACGGCGTGGAGCTGCTGGACGCCATGGTCGGCGACCGGCGGGTGGCGGCCGAGCCGAGCGAGGCCATCGAACTCGTCGGTCTCTGCGACGGGTTGCCGCTGGCACTGCGCATCGCCGCGGGCCGGCTGCGGGCGCGCCCGCAGTGGGGCCTGGGCGACCTCACCGCCCGGCTGCGGGACGACGGGCGCCGGCTCTCGGAACTGGTTCACGGAGAACTCGACCTCCGTGACACCCTCGCCGACGCCCGGCGACGGCTCAGCGAGCCGGGGCGGCTGCTGCTGACCCGCCTCGCGGTGCTGCCCGGCGGCGAGTTCGCCTCCTGGACCGCCGCTCCTCTGCTGGACACCGACACCATCACGGCACACCGGGCGCTCGCCGAACTGAGCGCGGCCGGGCTGGTCGTGCCGGGCGCGGACATGGACCACCACCGCGCGCCCGGCCTGGTCACGCTGTACGCCGCCGAGTGCGCCGCCGACCCCGTGGCGCGGGAGGCCGCCCGGGAGGCGGCCCGGCGGGTTCTGGACGGCTGGCTGACCCTCACTGAGGAGGCGGTGCTGCGGCTCGGCGACGCCACCGCGCCCGGGCCGCGTCAGCGGCAGCGGTGGCCGATGGACCGGGCGACCGTCGACGCGGCGGTCCGCGAGCCCGCCGTCTGGTTCGCCCGGGAGCAGCGTGCGCTGCTCGCCGCGGTGGAGCGGGCGGCCGACACGGGCGAGCACGAGCTGTGCCGGCGGCTGGCCGTCGCCGTCTGCTCGCTCGCCGCCGCGCAGCGGGCCCACGGGCTCTGGCGGGAGTGCGCCGCGCGCGGCCTGGACGCCGCGCGCCGCTCCGGCGACCGGCTCGGCGAGGCGGCGCTCCTGTACTCACTGGGCACCCTCGACGAGCGGCAGCAGCGCACCGACGAGGCCCGCGCACGGCTGCGCGGCGCGCTCGGCGCCTTCGAACGGCTCGGCGAGGAGGGCTGGCGGGAGCTGGCGGCGGAGGCGCTGGCCCGGCTCGGCAGCCGGACCGCCCCGGTCACCGCGCCCGTGGCGTCGTTCACGGGGCGGCCCGCCGTGCCGGGTGCGGCCCTGCCCGCCGTGCCGGGTGCGGCCCTGCCCGACGGTCGGCACCGGTTCGGCCAGGGGCTGTTCGCCAAGGCGGCCGGGCCGGCCGGGCCGGCGGGCGATGTCCCCCGGGCCGACCGCTCCGCCGCCGGGGGCGACGGCGGCCGGGCCCGGCGCCGCCCGGTGGTTCCCGCCGGGGTGTTCCCGCACCGGCACCGCGACGACTCGATGGAGAAGTGATGAGCAGCAGCCAGCCCACCCTGACCCGGCAACCCGAACCGGAGCCGGCCCGCGAACCGGGGCCGCCCGGCCCCGCCACCGTCCCGGCTCCCGGCTCGGGCAAAACGCCCGTGCGCGAGGCGGCCCCCGCGCCGGGCGGGGGCGACGGGCAGCGGACCGACGCCGTCCTGGAGGTCACCGGACTCACCAAGCGGTACGGGGAGGTACAGGCACTGGGCGGGTTCGAGCTGACCGTGCGGCCCGGTGAGATCGTCGGCCTGGTCGGCCACAACGGCGCGGGCAAGACCACCTTCGTGGACGCCGTCTCCGGGCTGATCCGGCCCGACAGCGGCACCGTGCTGGTCGCCGGCCGCCCGCCGGTCCCGCACCGGCACCTCATCGGCGTCTCCCCGCAGCACATAGCGCTCTACCCCTCGGTCACCGTCCGCGAGCACCTCAAGCTCTTCGGCGGCCTCGCCGGGCTGCGCCGCAAGGCGCTGGCCTCGGTCGTGGAGGAACTGGCCGAGGACCTGCGGCTGACGGCCTTCCTGGACCGGCCCGCCGGGCTGCTCTCCGGCGGGCAGCAGCGGCGCACCCAGGCCGGGGTGGCGCTGATCCACCGGCCGCGGCTGCTGCTGCTGGACGAACCGACCGCGGGCGCCGACCCGGAGACCCGGCAGGCGCTGCTGGACACGGTGCGGCGGCGCGCCGCCGAGGGCGCCGCCGTCGTGTACACCACCCACTACCTCGCCGAACTCACCGAGCTGGAGGCGACCCTCGCGGTAGCCAAGGCAGGCCGGGTGGTGGCGCGCGGTACCGCCGCGGAGCTGCTCGCCGACCTGCCGGGCGAGGTGGTGCTGGAGTTCGCGGACGGCGAGGAGATCCGGCGGTCCACCGCCGACCCCACCGGGACCCTGATGCGCCTGCTCGCCGAGAACACCCGCACGGTCACCTCGGTCGACGTCCGCAAGCCCGATCTGGACGACCTGTACCGCTCCCTGGCGATGCTCGGCGAGGCGCCCGCGAACGGACCCGCCGAAGGAGAGACACGATGAGTACGATCACCGCCCCTGTGCTCCGCACCGGGCTGCTGGTGCGGCACAACCTGCTGCTGCGGCTGCGCGACCCCAGCCAGATCATCAGCTACGTGGCGATGCCCATCGTCCTGATGATGGTGCTGAAGCCGCTCTACGTGGAGGCGCTGGACACCGGCACCGTGCAGGCCGTCACCGGGCCGATGGTGATGTTCTCGGTCTTCGCGCTCTCCATCGTCGGCAACTCCATCATGGTGGAACGGGAGTGGCGCACCTGGGACCGGCTGCGGGTGACCCGGGCCGGCCGGACCGAGCTGCTGCTCGGCAAGACGCTGCCCGCGTTCCTCATCCTGCTCTTCCAGCAGACCGTGGTGCTGGCCGTCGGTTCCGTGGCGCTGGGGCTCGAACTGCCGCCCACGCTGGGGCTGCTGGCGCTGGCCATCGCCATCTGGGGCTTCACCCTGCTGTGCCTGGGCGCCGCGCTGGCCACCGTGGCGCGCAGCCGCGGCGACCTCTCGGTCGCCGCCGACCTCGGCGCGATCGGGGTGAGCGCCCTGGGGGGCGCCCTGGTGCCGGTCAGCCTGATGCCCGGCTGGGCGCAGGTGATCGCGCCCATCTCGCCGGGCTACTGGGCGATGTCGCTGATCCAGTCGGCACTGGCCGGGGACGGCGCGGCGATGGTCCGCCCCGGCCTGGTCTGCCTCGCCATCGGGCTCGCCTTCGGCGCGTTCGCCACCTACCGCCTGGCTCGTGGCTGGGGCCGCAGCCGCTTGCTGTGAGGGAGAAGCCATGACCGAGGCCACTGAGAGGGAAGCCATGGATGAAGTCAGGAATGACGAGAGGTACGAGTCGGCGGTGGCGCTGGTCGGGATGTCGGGGCACTTCCCCGGCGCACCCGATGTCGCGTCGCTGTGGCGCGGCGTCCTCGCCGGCACCGGCGGGCTGCGGGAGATCACCGCGGAGGAGCTGGCGGCGGCGGGCGTCCCGCCCGAACGGGCCGCCGACCCGCACTATGTGGCGATCGGCGCGCCGGTGGACGGCGTCGCGGACTTCGACGCGGGGGTGTTCGGTTTCTCGCCCCGCGAGGCGGAGACCATGGACCCGCAGCACCGGCACTTCCTGGAGTGCTGCTGGGAGGCGCTGGAGAGCGCCGGCTACCCGCCGGTCGGCCCGTCCCGGGCCACGGCGGTGTTCGGCGGGGCCGCCTTCCCGGACTATCTGATGGACAACGTCGCCCATGTCGCGGACGAGCCCGGCGGGCGGCTCCTGATCGGGGTCGGCAACGAGCGGGACTCGCTGACCTCGCTGGCCGCCTACAAGCTGGGGCTGCGCGGACCGAGCCTGAGCGTGCAGACGTTCTGCTCGACCTCGCTGGTCGCGGTCCATCTCGCCTGCCAGAGCCTGCTGACCTTCGACTGCGACATGGCGCTGGCCGGAGGCGCGTTCCTGCCGCTGCCGCAGCCGGCCGGCTATCTCTTCGAGCCGGGCGGCATCACCTCCCCCAACGGCCGGGCCCGCAGCTTCGACGCCGCGGCCGACGGCACCGTGATGGGCTCCGGCGTGGGTGTGGTGGCGCTGAAGCGGATGAGCGACGCGCTCGCCGACGGCGACCTGGTGCACGCGGTGATCCTCGCCTCCGCCGTCAACAACGACGGCCGGGAGAAGGTCGGTTACACCGCCCCGGGCGTCGAGGGGCAGGCCGACGTGATCCGCACCGCGATGAACGTGGCCGGCGTCGACCCGCGCACCGTGGGCTATGTCGAGTGCCACGCCACCGGCACCGCGCTCGGCGACAGCATCGAACTGGCCGCCATGGCGAAGGTGTTCCGCAACACGCCGAAGGCACCCACGGTGCTCGGCACGGCCAAGCCGACGCTCGGCCATCTGGACCGGGCCGCCGGGGTCGCCGGGCTGATCCGGGCCACGCTCGCCGTCCGCGAGGGGGTGCGGCCGGGTGTGCCCGGCTTCGAGAACCCGAACCCGACGCTGGCCGCCGCGGCGGACCGGTTCACCGTGCGCCCGGAGACCGAGGTCTGGCCGGCGCAGGACACCCCGCGCCGCGCCGGGGTCAGCTCCTTCGGGCTGGGCGGCACCAACGCCCATGTGGTGCTGGAGCAGGCACCGCCGCGCCCGCCCCGCTCCCGGCCGCACCACGGCCCGCATCTGCTGACCTTCTCGGCCCCGGACCGGACCGCGCTCGCGGCCGTGACCGAACGGCTCCGCACCCATCTCGCCGAGCGCATGGCGGACGGCGGCACCGGCGGCCCGGAGGCACTGGACCCGGCCGATGTGGCGTTCACGCTCCAGATGTCGCGCGGGCATTTCGCGGTGCGGCGGACCGTGGTCTGCGCGGATCTGCCGGACGCGGTGGCGGCGCTGGCCGACCCCTCCCGCTGGACCGACGGCGAGACCAGCCGCCGGGACCCCGCCGTGGCACTCACCGCCGCCCCGGCGGCACCGGCCGGCTGGTGGCCCGAACTCTCCCAGGCGGCAGCGGAGTTGCTGCCCGGCGAGCGTGCCACGGGCGGGAGCGCCACCGAGGTGCTCGGCGCTCTCGCGGAAGGCCTGCGCGCACTGGGCGTCCGGGCGACGGCCTCCGGCTCCGCGGACGGCACGGCCGTCGAGGAGGAAGGCACCCTCACCGTCGCGGTCGGCCCCGCCCCGGCGGGGATACCGGCCGCCCGGTGGCTGACCGCGCTGCTGGGCCGGCTCTGGCTGGCGGGCGCCGAGATCGACTGGGCCGCGCTGCACCACGGCGAGGGCCGCCGGGTCGAGCTGCCCACCTATCCCTTCCAGCGCTCCCGGCACTGGGTCGAGGCCCGTCCGCGGGCAACCGGCCCCGCCGAGGAGCCCGAGACCCGGGTCGACGACCTGGACCGCTGGACCTATCTGCCCGTCTGGAAGCGCCGCCCGCTGCCGGTCTCCGATCTGGACGAGCGGCTTCGCGCCGCCGGCCCCTGGCTCGTGCTGTCCGGCGACGAGCGGACCGAGGCGCTGGTGCGGCGGCTGGAGCGCGCCGGCGCCGAGGTGGTGGCCGCCCGGCCCGGAGCGGCGTTCGCCCCGGACGACAGCGGCGGCTTCACGGTCCGCGCGGAGTCCTCCGAGAGCCTGGCGGAGCTGCTGGCCGCGCAGTTCGTGGCGCCGCGCACCGTCGTGCACGGCCTCGCAGCCGGGGCGCCGGAGGGAGACGGCTCGGCGCACTTCACCGCGGAGCTGGAGCGGGGCATGCACTCCGCGCTGGCGCTGGTCAAGGCCCTCGCCGACGACCCGTTCGCCCCGCCCGCCGACCTGACCCTGGTCACCGCCGGGGCGCTGGCGGTCGCCGGCGGCGATCTGCGCCATCCCGAACACGCCGCGCTGGCCGCGCTGGCGCCCACCATCGCGCAGGAGAACCCGCATCTGACCTGCCGTCACCTGGACCTCGATCCGGAGCCGGGCGTCGCGGCGGGCCCCGACGCGATCGAGCAGGCACTGGCCGCGCTGGTCCATCCGCACGAAGGCCCGGTGGCGGTGCGCTCCGGGGAGCTGTGGCTGCGGGACTACCAGCAGCAGGCGCTGCCCACCCCGGACCCGGCGCTTCCGCCGTTCCGCTCGGGCGAGACGGTGCTGATCACGGGTGGTCTGGGCGATGTGGGCCTGGTCCTGGCCCGGCATCTCGCCTCGCGGTACGGCTGCCGGCTGGTGCTGACCTCCCGCAGCCCGCTGCCGCCACGGGAGCGGTGGGACGGGCTGGCGGGCGGCGACAGCCGAACGGCCCGGCATGTGCGCAACGTGCTGGAGCTGGAGGCGTCCGGCGCCGAGGTGCTGGCCGTGGGCGCGGACGTCGGTGACGAGGAGCAGATGCGGGCGGTGGTCGCCGCCGCCGACGCCCGGTTCGGTGGCATCGACGTGGTGGTGCACGCCGCGGGCGTGCAGGACACCTCGTGGTTCAAGCTGGCCCATCTCTCCGACCGCGAGTGCTGCGACGTCCATCTGCACGCCAAGGTCCGGGGGTTCCACACCCTTCAGGCCGTGCTGGGCGACCGGGCGCGGGACCGGCGGATCACCCTCTCCTCGCTGTCCGCGGTGCTCGGCGGCATCGCACTGGGCCCCTACGCCGCGGGCAACGCGGCGCTGGACGCCTACACGCGCCGCGCCCGGCTGCGCGGTGAGGGCCGCTGGGTGACGGTCGACTGGGACACCTGGGCGATCGACCTCGACCGCCTGGAGGGCCACAACCCGCAGGTCCAGACGTACCGGATGACCGGTGCCGAGGGGGTGGAGATCCTGGAGCGGGCGCTGGCCGCGGCCGGCGGGGTCTCCCAGGTGGTGATCTCCAGCGGTCCGATCGGTCCCCGCCTGGCCCGCTGGGTGACCGGGGTCGAGGAGACGGCCGCCGAGGCGGCGGAGGACGGCGAGCGGCATCCGCGACCGGAGCTGCCGACGCCGTACACCGAGCCCGCCGAGGGCGTGGAGGCGACGATCGCCGAGACGTGGGCGGTGGTGCTGGGGCTGGAGAAGGTCGGCGCCGACGACGACTTCTTCGAACTGGGCGGCCACTCCATGCTGGCGATCCAGCTCTCCGCCCGGCTGCGGGCGGCGCTGGGCACCGACCTGGTCGCCACCGACCTGGTGGAGCACCCCACGGTGCGGCGGCTGGCGGCGCGGCTGGCGCCGGTCGCCGCCTGAGCGGCGCGGCACGCGGGCGCGCACACGACTGACGTGGCCGGCCGCCCCGGGTCTACCCCGGGGCGGCCGGCCACGTCAGCGCTCCGCCGCCGCGCGGGCGGAGAGTTCCTTCCGGTCCACCTTGCGGTTGGCGTTGAGGGGGAAGGCGTCCAGGTACGCGTAGCGCCGGGGGATCACCGCCCGGGGCAGCATGGTCCGCAGCTCCTGGGCGAGGTCGCCCGGCGGCCTGCGCTCACCGAGCAGAAAGGCGGTCAGTTCGCCGTGCGCCGGGACCGCGACCGCGTCCCGGACGCCGCCGACCCGGCGCAGCGCCGACTCCACCTCGGCCAGCTCCACCCGGACGCCGTGCACCTGGACCTGGTGGTCGCGGCGGCCGAGGTGGACCAGCTCGCCGTCCGGCAGTTCCCGCGCGAGGTCCCCGGTGCGGTACCAGCGGGTGCCGCCATGGTCGAGGAAGCGGCCGGTGTCGTCGGCGGGGTCGAGGTAGCCGGGGAACATCTGGTCTCCGGTGACGCAGAGTTCACCGTCGTGGAGCAGGTGCCGCAGACCGGGGTGGAGGTGCCCGATCGGCACGATGTCGTTGACGCAGCGGCCGGGCGAGCGTTCCGGGTCCCAGCGGTGCACGCTGCAGGAGATGGTGAGTTCGGTCGGTCCGTAGAGGTTCTCCACGGTGGAGCGTGGTGCCGCCGCCTGCCAGGCCGCGGCGTCGCGCGCCAGCAGCGGTTCACCGCAGAACAGACTCCAGCGCAGGGAGTCGAAGCCTCCCCGCAGCCCCTGCGGGCGGCGGCCCAGCTGGGAGATCAGGCTGGGCGCGGAGAACCAGACGGTGATGCCGTGTTCGGCGACGAACCGTTCCAGCGCCGCGTAGGCGGTCGGCGGCACGGAGACCACGGTGCCGCCGGACCCCCAGGCGGCGAAGAGGTCGAAGACCGAGAGGTCGAAGGTGAGGTCGAAGGTCTGCGAGAAGACGTCCCCGGTGTGGAAGCCGTACCGGTCGTGGACGAACCGCAGATAGGCGTCGACGTTGCGGTGCAGCACCGGTACGCCCTTGGGGCGGCCGGTGGAGCCCGAGGTGAACAGCACATACGCCACATCCCGCGGTCCGGCCGGCCGGGGCCGTTCCAGGGCGGGACCGGCCGCCTCGCGGATCACCGGCACGCCGTCGAGCGCGCCGCCGAGCGCGGGCAGCACCGCCGCACCACGCTCGTCGGCGATCACGGCGTCCAGCCCGGCGGCGGCGATCATGGCGACGGTGCGCTCGGCCGGGAACTCCGGGTGCAGCGGGACCACCGCCGCGCCCGCGTACCCGGCCGCGAGCATCCCGGCGTACGCGCGGACGGAGCGGGAGGCGAGCAGCCCGACCCGGCGGGGCCGCCCGCCCGGGACCGCGGCGGCGACGGCGCCGGCGAGGTCCAGGGCGAGGCGGTGCAGCCGCCGGTAGTCGACGCGTTCGGCGCCGACCCGCACGGCCTCACCTTGCGGGCTGAGGGCGAGACCGCGCAGGAACCAGCCGGTGAGGGTGCCGGCGCCCAGGGACGGGCCGGGCGGCCCGCCGGGGTCGGGGGCGGGCGGCACGGGACGGGGCCGGGGCAGCGGCCAGCAGGGGGCGACGGTACTCATACGACCGCCTCCAGCAGCCCCTCGGCCAGCCAGCCGCGGGTCACCGCGGCCTGCTCCAGCACCGCGAAGTGCCCACCGGACAGGACCCGGGAGCGGAACGGCCCGGTGGTCTCGCGGGCCCAGCCCGCCATGTCCCGGACCCCGGCACGCGGATCGCGGTCCGCCGCCAGCACGGTGATCGGCACGGACAGCGGCGGCTCCGGACGGTGCTCGTGGGACTCCCGGACGGCGAAGTCCCCACGGAACGGCGGCAGGATCATCCGCAGCGCGGAGGGGTCACGGAGCATCCACTCGGGGGTGCCCCCGATCCGCCGCAGCAGCGCCACCACCTGCTCGTCGCTCATCGAACCGACCGGCGGCTCATGGGCGTTGGGGTCCTCACCGGGGGCGGGGCAGCCCGAGACGAACAGGTGCAGCGGCATGGGGCCGCCGCGGCGGCGCAGTTCACGGACCACCTCGAAGCCCTCCTGCGCGCCGAGGCTGTGGCCGTAGACCGCGAACGGGCGGTGCCCGTCCGGGGTCTCGGTGTCGGCGAGCAGCGCGTCGGTGAGGTCGCGCACCAGCTCGTCCATGGAGCGGTAGGCCGGCTCCCGCAGCCGGGTCTCCCGGCCGGGGAGCTGTACCGGACGGACCGAGACCTCCCCGAGGTGGCCGAACCAGGAGCGGAAGACGGAGGCCGAACCCCCCGCGTGGGGAAGGCAGTAGAGCCGTGTCCCGGTGTAGGCGGGCGGTTCCGCGAAGGGGAACCAGGCGGTGGACGCCACCGGGGCGGCGACCGGGGGCGGCGTCATCGTTCGACCTCCAGCCGCACATAGCCGGGCGGGTCCTGGAGCTGCGACAGGTCGGCCGCGAGCACCACCCGGTCGCCGTCCCGGGAGACCTCACGGAAGCCGCTGAAGGCGTAGGTGATCTGCATCATCCGGTTGCGTCCGGTCTCCACGAAGTCGGCGCGCAGCCCCGCCCCGGCGTCCCGGGCACGCTCCATCACCTGGCCGAGGAGGACGGTGCCGACGCCGCGGGACATCACCCGGCAGCTCATCAGCATCATCCGCAGCCACCAGTCCTGTTCGCCCTTCTCCACCAGGGCCAGCCCGATCTTGCCGTAGGAGCCGAACCGGTCCTCCAGGCCGGCCACCAGCAGCAGATGGCTGTCGGACTGCCGCAGCTCGTCCAGTTCGTCGTAGGAGTAGGTGCGGCCGGTGGCGTTGAGCTGGTTGGTGCGGACCGTCAGCTCCTCGGCGCGCTGGAGGTCGGTGCGGGCGGCCGGCGCGATGGTGAACCGCATGTCCAGACTGGCGAGGAAGTCCTCGCTGGTGCCGGTGAACTCGCTCTCCTCGGCGTCGCGGGCGAGCTGTCCCCGGTACATGGCGCGGCGCTGCGCCGACTCGTCGGAGACGAACCGCGGAAGGAACTCCTCGCGGTGCAGCGCGGTGTCGACCTCCAGGGCGTTGACCCGGGTGACCTCGGGGAGGGAGAACTCCATCTCCGCCAGCTCGAAGTCCTGGTCGTCGACGAAGGCGAAGGCGTCCAGGCCGAGGTTGAGCTTGGCGGCGATCCGCCGCACCGACTCGGACTTGGCGCTCCAGCCGATCTGCGGGTAGAGGAACAGGTCCTCCAGGCCCAGTTCGCGCAGCTTCGCCATGGCCGTGGCGTGGTCGTTCTTGCTGGCCACCGAATGCAGCACGCCGAGCGCGTCGAGGCGGCGGATGTGCTCCACCACCCCGGGGCGGGGCCGGACCTCACCGTCCTCCAGGAGCACACCGTCCCAGAGGGTGTGGTCGAGGTCCCAGACCACGCACTTGATGCTGCCCCGCTTCGGTTTGCGGTAGGGGTCCACCGCCTCCGCGGCGGTCGCCTCCACCACCGCGGGCGCTGTCGCTGTGCTCACCGTGCCACCTCCCGGAACGCCTCGTCGGCGATCGTTATCCGCTGGATCTCGTTGCTGCCCTCGATGATTTCCATCACCTTGGCGTCCCGGTACAGCCGCGCGACCGGGTAGTCGGCGCTCATGCCGTTGGCGCCGTGCACCTGGACGGCCTCGGTGGAGTGCCGGGCCGCGGCCGTGGAGGCGAAGTACTTCGCGATCCACGTGGCCATCAGGGTCGCCGGGTCGTCGGCGTCCTTCAGCTCTCCGGCCCGCTCGCACAGCAGCCGGGCGGCCCGCACGTCGGTGACCATGTCGGAGAGCTTGGCGCGGATCAGGTCCAGGTCCCGCAGCCGGCTGCCGCCGACGGTGCGGTGTGTCGTGTAGTGCGCGCACGCCTCCAGCGCGGCCTGGATGATGCCGACCGAGCCGCAGGCGACGCTGTAGCGGCCGAGGTCCAGGGTGCCGCTGAGCACCATCCCGGAGGCGAAGGAGCTCGGTCCGAGCAGTGCGTCCGGGCCCAGCTCGACGTCGTCGAAGCCGACTTCGGCGATCAGCGAGGCGCGGGTGCCGAGCATGTCGTCGATGGGAGTGACGCTGACGCCCGGCGCGGTGCGCGGCACCAGCAGGGCGACGATGGAGGACTCGTTGCGGGCGAACACCAGGTAGAGGTCGGCCCGCTGGCCGCCGGTGATCCACTTCTTGCGGCCGTTGAGCAGCCAGCCGCCCTTGTGCGGCCGGACGTTGGTGCTGATGCCGGCGGCGTCGCTGCCGGCGCCGGGCTCGGAGAGGCAGAACGCCCCCCGGACCTCGCCGGTGGCGACGTCCGGCGCCCAGCGCTCGATCTGCTCCTCGCTCCCCCAGCGCTTGAGCGCCCAGGCGAGCATGGTGTGCACCGTCAGCAGGGAACGCACGGAGGAGCAGGCGCGGCCCATCTCCTCGTGCACCGCGCCCAGGGTCACCATGTCCAGGTCGCGGCCGCCGTAGCGGGCGGGCAGGAACGGGGCCCACAGGCCCCGTTCCCCGATCCGCTCCTGGATCTCCTCGGGGACGGCCCCGGCGCGGTCGTAGGCGTCCGCGACCGGGGTGATGAACTCGTCGGCGAACGCCCGGGCCGATGCCCGGTCGATGGTGGGCAGGGCCCGTGACGGCGGCGCCGCGGGCGGGGCCGCGCTCAGAGTCGTCATGGTGTGGTGTGCTCCTCTCGGGAGTCGGGCACCGCGGGTCAGAGCCGGCTGACAAGCCCGGCCATGGCCTCGACGGTGCGGAAGTTGTCGATCTGGAGTTCGTCGTTGGGGACGCCGCGGCCGAAGGTCTTCTCGATGAACATCACCAGCTCCATGGCGAAGAGCGAGTTGATGAAGCCCATGGCGAAGATGTCCTGGCCGGGGGCGATCTCGGCCTGGGGGAAGCGGGCCTGGATGAAGCCGAGGATGCGGTCGGAGACCTCGTCGGAGGCGACGGCGGTGTTCTCGGCGGTGACGGCGGTGTTGGCGGTGGTCACGGTCATGTCGGTCACTCCTGGGTGGCGTAGGTGTAGAAGCCACGGCCGGTCTTCCGGCCGTGCAGTCCCGCGTCGGTCATCTGCTTGAGCAGCGGGCAGGGGCGGTACTTGCTGTCGGCGTAGTGCTCGTAGAGCACCTCGACGCTGTAGAGGATCGTGTCGACGCCGATCAGGTCCGCGGTCTCCAGCGGGCCCATCGGGTGTCCGAAGCAGCCTCGGAAGACCTCGTCCACGGACTGGGCGTCGGCGACGCCCTCGTGGACGAGGAAGGCGGCCTCGTTGACGGTGAGCATCAGCACGCGGTTGGAGACGAAGCCGGAGGCGTCCTTGACCTGGACGGCCTTCTTGCCGAAGTCGGCCAGGAACTGGCGGGTGACCTCGACGACCTCCGGGGAGGTGTGGAAGCCGGGGATCAGCTCCACCACCGGCTTGGCGGGGACGGGGTTCATGAAGTGCACGCCGACCACCCGCTCCGGGTGGGAGCCGACGGCGCCGACCCGGGTGATCGGGATGGCGGAGGTGTTGACGATGACCACGGCGTCCGGTCGCAGCACCTGGTCCAGCTCGGCGTGCACGCCCCGCTTGGTCTCCCAGTCCTCCGTGACGTTCTCGATCACGAAGTCGGCCTTGGCCAGCGACTCCAGGCCGACGGCGGTGGTGATCCGGCCGAGGATCTCGTCCGGGTCCAGGCGCGGCCCGCCCATCAGGCCGCTGACGCGGCAGTTGCGGGTGATCACGGACCGGGCCTCGGCGAGGACCTCCTCGCTGACGTCGACCAGGACGGTCTCGAAGCCGTACTGGGCGAGGTTCTGCGCGACTCCGGTGCCCATGACTCCGGCACCGACAACTCCGACGATGGCCATTGCTCTCTCCGTTTCCGCGGCGGTTCCGCCGGTCGTGTCCCGCCGGGGGCGGGGAGGGTGGTGTGTGGTGCGGGGGTGAGGTGGTGGGGATGTGCGGTGGTGCGGGCCGCGGGCCGGCCGGGAGGCGGCCGGCCCGTGGTGGTCAGCCGGCCGCGCGGCGGCGGGCCGCGGCGGTCTTCAGGCCCGAACGGCGGCGCCGGCTCTGCTCGCCCGCGTCCGCGTCCGCTTCGGCTTCGGCTTCGGCGTCGGCTGCGGCGCTCTCCGTGGTGGCCGGCCCGCCGACCACCTTCGCCAGGGCCTCGACGGTCGGGGCCTCGTACAGCACGTGCGGCGGCAGCTCCGCCTCGGGGAAGACCTTGCGCAGCTTCGCCAGCAGGGCGATGCCCAGCAGGGAGTTGCCGCCGAGTTCGAAGAAGTTGTCGCGCACGCCGACCCGTTCCAGCTTCAGCTGGTCGCGCCAGACCTCGGCGACGGAGGACTCGGCCGGGCCGGCCGGCTCCCGGTAGGGGGTGAGGAGTTCGGGGCGCGGATGGCGGTCACCGCCGGTCCCGCCACCGGCCGGGTCCAGCACCGCCTCGACGGTGAAGCCGGTGGCGAGGCGGACCATGGTCGGCAGGTCCTGGGTGGAGACCACCACCTGGGGCTCACCGGCGGACAGCGCCCGCAGCAGCGACCGCCAGCCCTCGTCGAACCCGATACCGAAGGTCTCGCGGTGGTTCCGGAAGAAGGACTGGAGCTTGTCGTCGTAACCGGCGAGCCCGTTGTCCCAGGCGTTCCAGGTCCACTCGCCCCAGGCCACGGAGACCGCGCGGCGCCCGCCGGCCGCCAGCTGGGCGGCGAAACCGTCCAGGTAGGCGTTGGCGGCGCAGTAGTCGACCTGGCCGGGGCCGCCGCCGGTGGCGGAGGTGATGGAGGAGAAGAGCGCCAGGAAGTCGAGTCCCACCTCGTCCTCGCCGCCGATCCGCAGCGCCTCGGCGAGGGCGCGGGCGCCGCCGACCTTGGGGGCGAGCACCAGGTCGGAGTCGGCCGGCTGCTTGAACTGCATCAGCCCGGTGCCGGGCACCCCGGCGGCGTGCAGTACGCCGTGCAGGGCACCGAACCGTTCCCGGGCCCTCTCCACCGCGCGCCTGACGTCGGCGGCGACGGAGACGTCCCCTTCGACGATCTCCACCTCGGCGCCGATCCGGATCATCTCCCGTACCCGGGCGACCCGTTCGCGCACGGATTCCTCTGCGTGCCCGGCACCGGAGGCCACCGCCTCCCAGCTCTCGCGCGGCGGCAGTCCCCGGCGGCCCATCAGCACCAGCCGGGCACGGCAGCCCGCGGCGAGCCGCTCGGCCATCGCCAGGCCGATGCCGCCCAGGCCACCGGTGACCAGATAGACGCCCTCCTCGCGGAGGACCGTGCGGGCTGCCTCCTCGGCGTCCCGGCCCGGCATTGGCTCGTAGCCGGCGACCCAGCGGCGGGTGCCGCGCAGGGCCACC
>NZ_BHZI01000141.1 GCF_004305975.1 Streptomyces otsuchiensis | reverse complement strand
GGGGACGGCCGCGGGGGACGCGGGGGCCAGGCGCGTGCGAGCAGCAGGAGGAAGCAGATGGCGGACACCCTCACCCCGGCCACCGGCGGCGCGGCGGTCACCGACGAGGAGCTGGCCGGGCTGCTCGCGCACTGGCGGGCCGCGAACTACCTCTCCGTCGGCCAGATCTACCTGCTGGCCAACCCGCTGCTGACCGAGCCGCTGCGCCCCGACCACATCAAACCCCGGCTGCTGGGCCACTGGGGCACCTCGCCGGGGCTGAACCTGGTGTACACCCACCTCAACCGGATCGTGCGGGCCCGGGGCCGGGACGCGCTGGCCGTCTGGGGTCCGGGGCACGGCGGCCCGGCGGTGCTGGCCAACTCCTGGCTGGAGGGCAGCTACTCCGAGACCTATCCGGACGTCTCCCGCGACGCCGCGGGCATGGCGCGGCTCTTCCGGCAGTTCTCGTTCCCCGGGGGCGTGCCCAGCCACATCGCACCGGAGACGCCCGGGTCGATCCACGAGGGCGGGGAGCTGGGCTACTCCCTCTCGCACGCCTACGGTGCGGCCTTCGACAACCCCGACCTGCTGGTGACCTGCGTGATCGGCGACGGAGAGGCCGAGACCGGGCCACTGGCGGCGTCCTGGCACTCCAACAAGTTCCTCGACCCGGTGCACGACGGGGCGGTGCTGCCGATTCTGCACCTCAACGGCTACAAGATCGCCAACCCGACTGTCCCCGCCCGCGTCCCCACCACCGACCTCGACGCACTGCTGCACGGCTACGGCCATGACGTGCTGCACGTCGGCGGTGACGACCCGGCGGCCGTCCACCGGGCCATGGCCGCCGCCATGGACGTCGCGCTGGACCGGATCACCCTGATCCAGCACGCCGCCCGCTCCGGTGAGGTGACCGGGCCGGCGCGCTGGCCGATGATCGTGCTGCGCACCCCCAAGGGATGGACCGGTCCGGCCGTCGTCGACGGAAAGCCCGTGGAGGGCACCTGGCGCGCCCACCAGGTGCCGCTGCCAGGAGTGCGGGAGAACCCGGAGCACCTGCGGCAGCTGGAGGAGTGGCTGCGTTCCTACCGGCCGGAGGAGCTGTTCGACCGTGACGGCGGGCCGCGCCGCCAGGTGCTCGCCCAGGTACCGGAGGGACGGCGGCGGCTTGGAGCCACCCCGCACGCCAACGGCGGGCTGCTCCTGCGTGACCTGCCGGTGGGGGCGCTGGAGCGGTACGCGGTGGCGGTGGACCGCCCGGGTGCCTCGGCGCACGAGCCGACCCGCGTCCTCGGTGAGCTCCTCGCGGAGGTGATGGCCGCCACCGCCGAGCGGCGCGACTTCCGGGTGGTCGGGCCCGACGAGACCGCCTCCAACCGGCTCCAGGCGCTCTACCGCGCCACCGGCAAGGCATGGCAGGCGGGCACGCTGCCCGTGGACGAGGAGCTGGACCGGCACGGCCGGGTGATGGAGATCCTCTCCGAGCACACCTGCCAGGGCTGGCTGGAGGGCTATCTGCTGACCGGCAGGCACGGCTTCTTCTCCTGCTACGAGGCGTTCGCGCACATCGTCGACTCGATGGTGAACCAGCATGTGAAGTGGCTGAAGGTCTCCCGCACCCTGCCGTGGCGGCGGCCGGTGGCGTCGCTGAACTACCTGCTGACCTCGCACGTCTGGCGCCAGGACCACAACGGTTTCTCGCACCAGGACCCGGGCTTCGTCGACCATGTCCTCAACAAGTCGCCCGAGGTGGTCCGCGTCTATCTGCCGCCGGACGCCAACACGCTGCTGTGCGTCGCCGACCATGTGCTCGGCAGCCGCGACTACGTGAACGTGATCGTCGCCGGGAAACAGCCGTGCTTCGACTGGCTGTCGCTGGAGCGGGCCCGCGCGCACTGCGCCCGGGGCCTGGGTGTGTGGGAGTGGGCGGGCACCGAGCGGGAGGGGGAGGAACCCGACGTGGTGCTCGCCTGCGCGGGTGACGTCCCGACGCAGGAGGTGCTGGCCGCCGCCTCGCTGATCCGCCGCCATCTGCCGAAGCTCGCGGTCCGGGTGGTCAACGTGGTGGATCTGGCGCGGCTGCTGCCGGACTCGGAGCACCCGCACGGGCTGTCCGACGGGCAGTACGACGCGCTGTTCACCCGCGACAAGCCGGTGATCTTCGCCTATCACGGCTATCCCTGGCTGATCCACCGCCTGGCCTACCGTCGCGCCGGGCACGACAACATGCATGTCCGCGGCTACCGGGAGTCGGGCACCACCACGACGCCGTTCGACATGGTGGTCCGCAACGATCTGGACCGGTTCCGGCTGGTCATGGACGTGATCGACCGGGTACCCGGGCTGGCCGTGCGCGCCACCGGCGCCCGGCAGGCGATGGAGGACGCCCGGGTCCGGCACCACGCGTGGATCCGGGAGCACGGCACCGATATGCCGGAGGTGGCGGACTGGATCTGGCAGCCGGTGCCGACCTCCCCGGGAAGGGCGGGGCGGCCGGCCCGGTGACGGGGTGGCGCCGACGGGTCGCGGCCTCCCCCGTGGGCGGCCGGTCACCGGGTCGCCGCGCCGCGTCAGGGCATGTCAGTCCGCGTCAGGGCATGTCGATCCGCGTCAGGGCAGCAGCACCGCGGCGCCGTCGACCCGGTCGCCGGCCAGGTCGGCCAGCGCCCGGCCGGCGTCGTCCAGCCGGTAGCGGCTGACCGTCGCCCGGATGCCGGTCTCCTCGGCGAGGGCCAGGAAGTCGCGGCCGTCCCGCCGGGTGTTGGAGGTGACGCTTCGCAGGTCCCGCTCCTGGAACAGGTGACGCCGGTAGTCCAGGGCGGGGATGTCGGAGAGGTGGATTCCCGCGACGGCGAGCGTGCCACCGCGCTCCAGGGCTTCCAGCGCGACCGGGACCAGCGTGCCCACCGGGGCGAAGAGGATCGCCGCGTCCAGTGGTTCCGGCGGGCGGTCGCGGGCGTCCCCGGCCGAGGACGCGCCCAGCTCCAGCGCCAGCTCGCGGGCGCGCGCCGAGCGGGTGAGGACGTGGACGGTGGCGCCCTCGGCGAGCGCCACCTGGGCGGCCAGGTGCGCGGAGCCCCCGAAGCCGTAGATGCCGAGCCTGCCGCCCAGCGGGAGGGCGCTGCGCCGCAGCGCCCGGTAGCCGATGATGCCCGCGCACAGCAGCGGCGCGAGGCCGGCCGGGTCACGGTGTTCCGGCAGCGGGTAGGCGAACGGTTCGGGGACGAGGGCCAGTTCGGCGAAGCCGCCGTCGGCGTCCCAGCCGGTGTAGCGGGAGTACGGGCAGAGGTTCTCCCGGCCTGCCCGGCAGTGGCGGCAGCGTCCGCAGGTCTGCCGGAGCCAGGCGCCGCCGACGCGGTCACCGACGCCGAAGCGGCTGCTCCCCGCTCCGGTGGCGATCACCCGGCCGACGATCTCGTGGCCGGGGACGGTCGCGGGGCGGTGCGGGGGCAGATCGCCCTCGGCCAGATGCAGGTCGGTGCGGCAGACGCCGCACGCCTCCACCCGCAGCAGCAGCTCGCGCGGCCCGGGGGCCGGGACGGGGCGGCGCACCGGGACCAGCGGCCCGGTGCCGATCGCGCCGGGCCGCTCGACGGCCCAGCCGTCATAGCCGGCACCCGGGGTCCCGGCACCGGAGGTCACGGACGGCACCATGGCTCCAGCGTGTGGCCCCGGCACCGCGCGGGCAACCGGCACCGGGCGCCCCAGCCGGCCCGGCCCGGAGCAGACCCGGCCCGAGCCCCGTCCTCGCCCGGCGGTCCGGGGTCGGGTGCGCGCCACCGCCGAAGGTGGGGTTAGCACCCGTGCCCGGCGGCCCGCGGCGCCCTAGCCTGATGCCATGAGCGGACGTGACGCAGAGCTGAAGCAGGACCTCCAGGCGGCGCTCCACACGCGCAGGGAGCTGGGCGACACCTACGAGCAGGAGCTGGTGGACTCGTTCCTGGAGAAGGTGGAGCAGCGGATCGACTCGACCGTCGACAAGCGGGTGCGGCGCGGTCTCGCGGAGCAGCAGCTGGTGGTCGGCGGACGGGAGCGCACCTCGGGCCCCGACTTCCGCGGCCCGAGCGCGGCGTTCGCGCTGGCGGCGGTCTCGCTGGTGCTGGCGATCCCGCTGTCGGCGATCGCCGCGGTGAACGTGGGGCTGGCCGGGCTCCTGGTGGCCTGGGCCGGGATCGTCGGCGTCAACGTCTCCTACGCGATCTCCCAGTCGAACCGGCGCGAGGGCGGACGGGGCCGGGGCGGCGGCTGGGGCTGAGCCCCCGCCGCCGCCCGGCGGCCGTCAGACAGTCGCCGTCACCGGCAGGCCGTCAGCCGCCCCGGGTGTGGCGGATGGTGTCGCGGTACCAGAGCCCGCTGTCCTTCACGGTCCGCTGCTGCGTCTCGTAGTCGACGTGGACGATGCCGAACCGCTTCTGGTAGCCGAAGGCCCACTCGAAGTTGTCCATCAGCGACCAGGCGAAGTAGCCCCGGACATCGGCGCCCTCCGCCCGTGCGTCGGCGACGGCGCGGATGTGGCCGTCCAGGTAGGCGACGCGGTCGGTGTCGGGCACGGTGCCGTCCTCGGCGAGTTCGTCGTCGAAGGCGGCGCCGTTCTCGGTGATGACCGTCGGCACGCCGTACTCCCGCTCCAGGCGCACCAGCAGCCGGGTCAGCCCCTCGGGCACGATCTCCCAGCCCATCGCGGTGCGGGGACGGCCGTGGGGGACGCCGCGCACGACCGGCCGGCCCTCGGCATCGGTGGTGGAGCCGTCCTCGGCGGTGCCGGAGTACTGGTGGGCCGAGTAGTAGTTGACGCCCAGCACGTCCAGCGGCGCGGAGATGGTCTCCAGGTCGCCGTCCTGGACCGGCAGGGTGACGCCGCGGTCGCCGAGTTCGGCCACCACGTCCTCCGGGTAGCGGCCGTGCACCAGCGGGTCCAGGTAGAGGCGGCTGCCCATGCCGTCGGCGCTGCGCGCCGCCCGCACGTCCTCGGGGTCGTCGGTGGCCGGGGTGGAGTGGCCGAGGTTGAGGGTGATGCCGAGTTCCAGGTCGGCGCCGCCCGCCTCGCGGAGCCGCTGGGCGGCGAGCCCGTGGCCGAGCAGCAGATGGTGCACGGCGTGCATGGAGTCGCCGAAGTCCTTGCGGCCCGGGGCGTGTTCACCGGTGTGGTAGCCGAGCCAGGCGGAGCACCACGGTTCGTTGAGGGTGGTCCAGTGCCGGACCCGGTCCCCGAGCGCGGCATGGGTGGCCTCGGCGTAGTCCGCGAAGCGGTACGCGGTGTCGCGCGCCGGCCAGCCTCCGGCGTCCTCCAGCTCCTGCGGCAGGTCCCAGTGGTAGAGCGTCAGCCACGGGGTGACGCCCCGTTCGAGCAGTTCGTCGACGAGGCGGTCGTAGAAGCCGATGCCGGCCGGGTTGACCGGGCCGCTGCCGTGCGGCTGGACGCGCGACCAGGAGACGGAGAAGCGGTAGGTGTCGACGCCGAGGCCGGCGATCATCGCGACGTCCTCGGGCATCCGGCGGTAGTGCTCGCAGGCGGTGTCGCCGTTCTCGCCCCGCTCCACCGCCCCCGGCACGCGGCAGAAGGTGTCCCAGATCGACGGCGTGCGGCCGTCGGTGTCGGTCGCGCCCTCGATCTGGTACGCCGAGGTGGCGACGCCCCAGCGGAAGTCGGCTGGCAGTCCGGGGATCGCCCGTGCGGCCGGCGCGGTGGCGGTGTTCTGGTTCACAGCGGGCGATGAGGTGGCAGTCATGAGTCTCCAGATCGGTGCTCGGTGTGCAGCCAGCAGGCGACCGTGCGGTTGCCGGGGCCGGCGGGGGCCAGCGCGGGGACCCGCTCGGAGCAGGGCGCGATGGCCTTGGGACAGCGGGGGTGGAAGGCGCAGCCGGTCGGCATGCCCTTGAGGTCGGGCGGTGAGCCGGGGATACCGGTCAGCTCCCGGCGGGGTCCGTGCAGCGCCGGGAAGGAGTGCAGCAGGCCGTGGCTGTAGGGGTGGCGGGCGTCGCGGTAGATGTCCTTGGCGGCGGCCTGCTCGACGATCCGGCCGCCGTACATGATGGCGATGCGGTCGGAGAACTCCAGCAGCAGGGAGATGTCGTGCGTGATGAAGACGACGGAGAAGCCCAGCTCCTCCCGCAGCCGCACCAGCTGGCGCAGGATCTGCCGCTGCATCACGACGTCCAGCGCGGTGGTCGGTTCGTCCAGCAGCACGATCTCCGGTTCCAGGGCCAGCGCCATCGCGATCATCACGCGCTGGCGCATCCCGCCGGAGAGCTGGTGCGGGTAGCTGCCCAGCCGGTCGGCGGGGATGCCCACCAGGGAGAGGAGTTCGGCGGCGCGTTCGTTGCGGGCCGCCCGGCTCATCTCCGGCCGGTGCGCCACCAGGACGTCGGTCAGCTGGCTGCGCACGCTGTGCACGGGGTTGAGGGAGTTCATGGCGCCCTGGAAGACCAGCGAGATCTCCTGCCAGCGGAACGCGCGCAGCTGCTCGGGGCCGAGTTCGAGGATGTCGACGCCCGCGCCGCCGGTGCCGGCCTTGAGGGCGTCGCCGTTCCGGTCCGCGGGACCGCCCTCGGCGGGCCGGTACCGCACGTGGCCCCCGGTGATCACCCCCGGCGGCGGCAGCAGCCGGGTGATGGCGTAGGCGAGGGTGGACTTGCCGCTGCCGGACTCGCCCGCCAGGCCGAGGATCTCGCCCCGGTTGAGGGTCAGGTCGATGTCCCGCACGGCGCGCACGGCGGCGTCGCCGAGACCGTAGTCCACGTTGAGGCCGCTGATCTCCAGCACGGGCCCGTTCATCGGTTGGCTTCCTTACGCTGGTCGGTGGCGCCGGCCGGGCCGGTGCCTGGCTGGTCTCCGGCGCCGCTGTCCCCGCCGCTGTCCCCGCTCCCGCTCCCGCCGCCGTCGTTGTCGTCGTCGTTGCCGTCGTCGTTGCCGTCGTCGTTGCCGGTGTCCGTTCCGGCTTCGCCGCCAGGGGCCGGCGCCGTGTCGGAGGGGTAGTCGCGGCGGACGACCGGGGTGAAGCCGATGCGCATCTTCACCGAGCGGTCCTCCTTGCCCGGGGAACGCAGCCGGGGGTTGATGAACTCGTCGATGCCGAAGTTGATCAGTGCCAGGGCGGTGCCCAGCAGGGCGATGCACAGGCCGGCCGGGACGAACCACCACCAGGCGCCCTGCGCCAGCGCCTGGTTGGACTGCGCCCAGAACAGCACGGTGCCCCAGTTCCAGTCGGAGATGTCGGCGACACCGATGAACGCGAGGGTGATGTTGGCCAGCACCGCGAAGATCACGGTGCCGATGAAGCCGGAGGCGATCACGGCGGTCAGGTTGGGCAGCAGCTCGAAGACGATGATCCGCGGGGTGGACTCGCCGGTCGCCTTGGCGGCCTGCACGTAGTCCCGGGCCCGCAGCGACAGCGTCTGCGCCCGTAGCACCCGCGCTCCCCACGCCCAGCCGGTGAGGCCGATGATCGCGGCGATGGCCAGGTCACTGGTGTCGGGCAGGAAGCTGGCGATGATGATGATCAGCGGCAGCCCCGGGATGACCAGGAAGATGTTGCTGACCGAGGAGAGGACATCGTCGCCGACGCCGCCGAGGTAGCCGGCCGTCACGCCGATGACGACGGAGAGGACACCGGCGATCAGCGCCGCCGTCAGCCCGACGACCAGCACGCCCCGGGCGCCGACCAGGATCTGCGAGAAGATGTCCTGCCCGGTCTGGGTGGTGCCGAACGGGTGCTCCCAGGAGGGCGGCTGGAGCAGTTCCGGACCGCGGGCCGAGGGGTCGTGGGGCGCGAGCCAGGGCCCTGCTATCGCCATCAGCACGAAACCGGCGAGGATCACCAGGCCGGTGACGGTCTTGGGGTTGCGCAGGAACCGGAACCGGTCGCGTCGCGCTGGGCGGGGTGCGGCTTCCGTGGCGGTGAGCACCACGTCGGTGGGCTGGGCCATCGTCACGCCTCCCTTCGGGTACGGGGGTCGAGGGCCATGTACGCGAGGTCGGCCAGCAGGTTGGCGGCGAGCACGGCGAGGGTGATGATCAGGAAGACGCCCTGCATCAGCGGGTAGTCCTTGGCGCCGACGGCCTGGAACAGGACGTAGCCGATGCCCGGGTAGGAGAAGACCATCTCCACCAGCAGCGTGCCGCCGACGATGAAGCCCAGGGAGAGGGCGAAGTTGGAGATGTTCGGCAGGATCGCGTTGCGTGCCGCGTAGGCGACCATCACCCGGCGCTCGGAGAGCCCCTTGGCCTGCGCCACCAGGACGTAGTCCTCGCTGGAGACGCTCACCATCATGTTGCGCATCCCGAGGATCCAGCCCGCCACGGCGCTGATCACGATGGTGATGGCCGGCAGCGTCGCGTGGTAGAGCGCACTGGAGATGAACTCCCAGCTCAGGCCCGGTACCACCCCGGCGTCGTGCCCGCCGGAGGCCGGGAAGATCCGCCACTGGACGGCGAACAGCGAGATGGACAGCAGCCCCAGCCAGAAGTAGGGGATGGAGGAGATGAAGGTGGTCACCGGCAGCATGCCGTCGAGCCAGGAACCGCGCCGCCAGCCGGTGTAGATCCCGATGACGGTGCCGAGCACGAAGCTGACGATCGTGGTGACGCCCATCAGCGCGAGCGTCCACGGCAGGCTCTGGCCGATGATCTCGCCGACCCCGGTGGGGAAGAAGGTGAAGGAGGTGCCCAGGTCGCCCCGGAACAGGTTGCCCCAGTAGTCGAGGTACTGCTGCCACAGGGACTTCTCGTCGTCCAGCCCGAAGAGGGTGCGCAGCGAGTCGATGGCCCGGGTGGAGAGCTGCCCCTGGAAGCGGTTGATCAGCGCCTGGACCGGATCGCCGGGCATCAGGCGCGGGATGACGAAGTTGATGGTGATGGCGGCCCACGCCGTGAGGGCGTAGAAGGCGAGCCGCTGCAGCAGGTACTTCACGCCGTTCCCTCCCCGCCGGTCGAGGTGGTGGAGGCCGCCCGTGCGCCGGTGGTGCCGGCGGCCGGTTCGGCGTCGGCCTCCGGCCCGGTGCGCGCCGGCCCGGTGCGCGCCGGTTCGGCGTCGGGTTCCGGGGCGAGCGGGTTGCCGTCGTACAGCCAGCAGGCGGCCCACTGGTCGTCGCCGATGGCGAAGCGCGGCGGCAGCTCGCTGCGGCAGCGCTCCATCGCCTTCGGGCAGCGCGGGTGGAAGCGGCAGCCGGGCGGCGGGTCGATCAGGCTGGGCGGCTCCCCCGGCGACGCCGAGTCGGCCTCCGCCTCGGCCACCACGGCCGCCTCGTGCTCGGCGACGGCGTGCGCGTCCCCGACGCCGCCGGTCAGCGCGGCCGGCAGGGCGGCGTCCGGGTCGGCCGGGGGCGCGGCGGTGACGGCGACGCCCTCGGCGATCCGGTCCGGGTCCGGTGCCGAGGCGATGAGCAGCTGGGTGTACGGGTGGGCCGGACGCTGGGTGACGGTCTCGCTGGCTCCGCCCTCCACCAGCCGGCCCGCGTACATCACCATCGTCTCGTCCGCGAAGTAGCGGGCGGAGGCGATGTCGTGGGTGATGTAGAGGATCGCCAGCTGCAGCCGTTCCTTGAGGTCGCGCAGCAGGTTGAGGATGCCCAGGCGGATGGAGACGTCCAGCATGGAGACCGGCTCGTCGGCCAGCAGCACCCTGGGGTCGGCGGCCATGGCGCGGGCGATGGCGACGCGCTGCCGCTGACCGCCGGACAGCTCGTGCGGGAAGACGTCGAGATAGCGGCCGGCCGGAGTGAGGTGGACGCGGCCGAGCAGTTCGGTGAGTGCCTGCTCCAGCTCCTCCTGGTTCCGCCCGCCCCGGCCGTGGATGCGCAGCGCCCGGGTGAGGTGGTACCGCACGGTGTGCACCGGGTTGAGCGAGCCGAACGGGTCCTGGAAGATCATCTGGACGTTGCGGCAGTAGGCGCGGAACGCCCGCCCGCCCTTGGCGCGGGTGGTCTTCCCGTCCAGCAGCAGTTCCCCGGAGGTCGTCGGGTACAGCTGGGCCAGCAGCCGCGCGATGGTGGACTTGCCTGAACCGGACTCGCCGACGATTGCGGTGACCGTGCCGCGGCGCAGCCGCAGCGACACGTCGTCGACGGCGTGCACCACGGGCCGCTGCCCGCCGGCGAGAACGCGCAGACTGCGGCGGACGCGGAAGTGCTTGGTGATCGCGCGGGCCTCCAGCACCACCTCGGCGCCGGCTGCGGGCGGATCGGCTGCTGATGGGGACATCGGGAACGGCTCCTGGGGCTCGGGCCGCCGGCTGCGGAGCGGCGGCGGCGATACGACGGTGCGGGCCGGCGGGCGCGGCCGGGGGTCGCGCCCGCCGGCGCCGGGTCACCGGCGGTGAGTGCGGGGTGTGGGACGCGCGCGGTGGCGACATGCGCGGTGGCGCGCTGCCGGCCGCGGCCCGCCGCCCGGCTCGGGACCGGGCGGCGGCGCGACGACGGCAGTGCGGAACGAGGGTGGGACGGGGCCGGGAGGAGGGCGGGACGGGGCGGCGCCGCCGGGACGCGGGCGCCGCCCGCCTCAGAGCCTCCGATTCACTCGGCCGCCTTCAGCCGCAGCACGACCTCCAGCGCGTTGGGCTGGGTGGGCTGCGGCGGGGCGTACGGGTCGGACTCGTCCGGCCAGCCGACCCAGTTGCGCGTGTTGTACTGGGCGCCGATCGGCCCGGCGACGGTGGGCACCATCGGCACGTCCTCGACCAGGATGCGCTGGAGCTCGTACAGCGCCTCGGTACGGGCGTCCTCGTCGCTGGTGGTGGCGTACTCCTTCAGCGCGGCGTCGGCGTCCTCGTTCTGGTAGCGGCCGAAGTTGCCGCCCGGCGAGCCCTCACCGATCGGGTGGTACATGGCGCCGTCCATGATGTGCTGGTACATGTCGTACGGGGTGGCGCCGCTGTTGGTCCAGTGCAGGGTGGCGTCGAACTCACCGTTGTCGACGGCGTTCCGCCAGGCGTCGACGGTCTGGGTCTGGACGGTCGACTCGATCCCGATCTCGGCGAGGTTGTCGGAGATGATCGACAGCGCGGTGAGGTAGTCGGACCATCCGGCCGGGTCGGTCAGCGTGATGGAGACCGCGTTGCCGTCGGGGTCGAGCAGGGTGTCGCCGGAGAGGTCGTAGCCGGCGTCCTCCAGTTCGGCCTTGGCGCCGTCGACGTCGGGCTCCTGCACGACGCCCTGGAACTCCGGCGCGAGGAACGCCTCACCGGCGGGCAGCGGCAGACCGGTCGGGTTCTCCAGCGCCGGGTAGAGACCGGCGTGCGCCTGGACGTGGATGTCGTCCCGGTTGATGACCATGGAGACGGCGCGGCGCAGCGCCGGGTCGTCGAAGGGCGCGCGGTCGGTGTTCAGCCACAGGCCGTGGACGCCGAGCCCGGTGGGGAACCAGAGGTTGTGGTGCTCGGGGTCCTTGTTGATGTAGACGTTCTCGTAGTCCGGCATGAAGACGAAGGACCACTCGGAGTCGCCGTTGGCCAGGGCCGTGGTCTGCGCGTTGTTGTCGTTGTAGGAGGTGTAGCGCAGCTCCTCGACCTCCGGCAGGCCCTTCCAGTAGGCGTCGCGGCGGGTGAGCGTGATGGTCTGCGGGGTGAACGTCTTGAGTACGTAGGGGCCGGTGCCGACCGGCTCCTTGTTGTCCCAGGTCTCCGGCTCGTCGATCTCGGACCAGATGTGCTCGGGCACGATGGTGGTGCCCAGGATGCGGGTCTGGTTGACGAACTGGGACTCACCGAAGGTCAGTTCCACGGTGTCGCCGTCGAGCGTGATGTCCTCGAAGGCTATGGCCGCGCCGTTGAAGGCGGGGGTGTCCTTGACCAGGTTGAAGGTGTAGGCGACGTCGGCGGCGCTGAACTCCGTGTCGTCGGACCAGACCGGGCCGTCCTGGATGGTCAGGGAGAGCGCGGTGTAGTCCTCGTTCCACTCCCATTCCGACGCGAGCCAGGGCTGCGGATCGTCGGCGGGACGGGCGCCGTTGGCCATCGCGAGGGGCTCGTAGATCATCGCTCGGTAGCCGAGTGAGGCTCCGGCGGAGGTGGCGAGGAACGGGTTGCTGTTGTTCGCCTGCGGCGAGTTGGGCATGCCGACGTTCAGCACGCCGTCGCCGCCGGAGCTGCCGCCGCTGGAACCGCCGTCGGCGGAACAGCCGGCGAGCATCGTCAGCGCGAGCAGCGCGGCGGCGGAGCCGGCGACGCCGCGTGATCTGACCTTGACCTTGACTCTCATGGTGGGTACTCCCGGAGACCGGTGGTGGTGGGCAGTGCGGGTGTGGAGGTGGTGCGGGTGGCGCTGGTCCTGCTGGTGGCGCTGGTCGTGCGGGTGGGTCTGGTGCTCGGGTGGTTCTGGTGCTCGGGTGGTTCTGGTGCTCGGGTGGTGCGGTGGTTCTGGTGGAGCCTGTGGGGGAACTTTTGGGTCCTTGACGGACATCACGCCCATGTCGCGGGCAGCCTCGGGTACGGCGCGGCGTGCGGGTGGGTCATTTACGCGGAGGGGAGGCGCGCGGTGGGGCCGGGCGGCTCGGCGGCCCGGCCGGGGAGGCGGGGTCAGTAGGGCGCCGAGGCGCGCACCACCAGTTCGGTCGGCAGCACCACCGGTTCGGGGCGCAGCGGCGTCCCGTCCAGGTGACGGAGCAGCATGCGCGCGGCGGTCTCGCCCATCCGGTGGATCGGCTGGCGCACGGTGGTCAGTTGGGGGTCGGCGACGCTGGCCATCGGTACGTCGTCGAAGCCGATGACGGCGACGTCCTCGGGCACCGAGCGGCCGGCGGCGCGCAGCGCCGTGAGGGCGCCGACCGCCGTCTGGTCGTTGAGGGCGAACACCGAGTCGAACCGGCGCCCCTCGGCCAGTGCGCGTTCCACGGCGCGCTGGCCGGAGGGGACCGTGAACTCGCTGCCGACCACCAGCGCGCCGGGACGGGGCAGTCCGCGTTCGCGCAGCACGCTCCGGAAGCCGGCCAGCCGGTCCTGGACGCAGCCGAACTGCGGCGGCCCGGCGACCACCAGCGGGTTGAGGCGCCCGGTGTCCAGCAGATGGTGGGCCGCCGCGGCGCCTCCGGCGACGTTGGTGGTGGCCACGGACGGCAGCGCCGGCCGTTGGCCCTGGTCGTCGATGACGACGGCGGGGAGCCCCTGGGCGTGCAGGTGTTCCAGGGTCGGGAGGGTGTCGCCGGGCACGATGGCGAGGAGCCCGTCGAAGGCCCGGGCGGTCACCTGGCTGGTGAACTGGGCTATCGACTGCTCGCCGCGGTTGCAGGTGAAGAGCAGCAGCCCGTACCCGGCCGCTTCGACGGTGTCGGAGACTCCCTGGAGGATCTGGCTGATCCAGGGCCAGCCGAGCGAGGGCACGAGGATCGCGAGGGTGCGGCTGTTGCCGCGGGCGAGGCTCACGGCCCGCGAACTCGGCACGTAGCCCAGTTCCGCGATCACGCCGCGGACCCGCTCGGCGGTCGTGGAGTCCACCTCTCCCTTGCCGTTGAGGACTCGGGAGACGGTGGTCTTGCTGACCGCCGCGGTACGGGCGACATCGGCGATGGTGACGCGCATGGCGGGCTCCCTGGACAGACGACTCGATCGGCGGCGGCGCGCGACCGTCCCTGGGCACGCCACGCCGACACCGGTTCCGGAACCGGTTCCGGTCGGTGTGCGCGGCAGTCAACTCCTCCCGCGGGGGGTCGTCAATACATCACGCAGAGATCCGGAACAGTCCGGACCAGAAACGCTTGATCGTTCAGCAGATGAAGACTGAGGGCGCCCGGAACCACCATGACGAGAGAGCGCTCTCTGGTCTACGGAGATCTCCGGAGGGTTCCTCCCGGGACGCCGAACTACCCCCGATGTCTGGCTTGTTGGCGCTTTGACCCACCGCGCAGCACTGCGGTTCCGGGAATGTTGAAGACGCCTTGACGGCCCCTTAAGGCGCTCTTATGGTCCGCTGTCAGAGAACGCTCTCTGACGTCTCGTCGAGTGCTCCGCCACCGCGACCGGACAGCTATAGCATCCGGGCTGTCCACCACGCGTGGACTTCGTTCGTGACGCCTCACCGCAACCCCCACACCGCACGATCCACGCACGACACCCCCCACCCAAGGAGCCACGGAGTATGACCCAGACCCGCGCATCCCGGAAGCGCACACCGCGCCGCCTGCTGACCGCGGCCGCCGCCGTGGCCTGTGTGGCCGCGCTCCAGCTCACCGGCATACCCGGCGCCATCGCCGGTGACGACACCACCGCCGAGGATCCCGCCGCCACGCAGGACGCCGGTGACGTCCAGGCAGAACAGGTCTACGTCGCCGAGTTCCTGGCGGAGTGCACCTTCAGCCACCGCCTGCCGGACGACCCCATCGTCTTCCCCAACCTGCCCGGCGCCTCCCACATGCACAGCTTCTTCGGCTCCACGGTCACCGACGCGCACACCAACCTGGCCGACCTCCAGGCCGGCGGCACCACCTGCGACCCCCTGGTGGACCTCTCCGCGTACTGGGTGCCCACGCTCTACGCCGACGGCGAGGCCGTGGAACCGCAGTCCGCCACCTTCTACTACCTCGGCGAGGGCGTGAACCCCGATGTCACCGCCCGGATCGAACCGTTCCCGCAGGGCCTGAAGATCCTGGCCGGTGACGCGCTGGCCGGACCGGACGACCCGGTCATCAGCCGCTGGTCCTGTCTGCACGCCGGACACGTCGCGCCCTCCCACGACTTCGTGGAGTGCCCGCCGGGCAGCGCGCTGGAGTCCTACCTGGACTTCCCCCAGTGCTGGAACGGCACCGACCTCGACTCCGCCGACCACAAGAGCCACATGGCCTACCCGGTCGCGGGCGAGTGCCCCTCGACCCACCCCGTCCCCGTCCCCAAGCTGCGGCAGGTGCTGCGCTACCCGGTGACCGGTGACCCCTCGCGCTTCGAGCTGGCATCGGGCCCGGGCTACACCATGCACGCCGACTTCTTCAACGCCTGGCCCGAGGACGAGCTGGAGCGGCGCGTCCGCGACTGCCTCAACGTCGTCGTCAAGTGCGGCGCCGACGGCACCCCGTCCTGACCGCTCACCCCACCGCTCCCGACCGCGTGCGCTCCCCCGCCGCCGTCCGGTCCACCGTCGCCGTCCTGCTCGCCGCGCTGCTGCTCGCGGGCTGTTCGGCGACGGCGGACGGCGGCGGGGAGCCCACCTCCTCCGCGCCGGCCCCCGCCGGCGCGGAGGACAACGGAGGCGGTGAACACGACCCGCCCGGCGCGCAGACGGGCCAGGACACCGCTCCCGAGGACGCCGGCACCCAGCTGGTGGCCGGCTCACTCAGTGGCACCGACCTCGCCTGGCTCCAGCTGATGGCACCCATGAACGAACGGACCCTGCTCCTCCTCGGCCTGGTCACGGAACTGACCGGTGACACCTCCTTCGCCGGCTTCGCCGACGACCTGGCGGCGACCCACTCCGCCGAGGCCGAACGGATGCGCACGCTGCTGACGGAAGCCGGGGTCCCCGACACCAACCCCCACGAGGGGCACGACATGACCGGCATGGTCACCGACGAGGAGCTGGCGGAGATCGAGGCGGCGGCGGAGTTCGACGACGCCGCCCTGGCCGCGCTGCGCGAGCACCTCGAACAGTCCGCGATGCTCTCCCGCTCCGCGCGGGACGCCGGAACGGACCACGACACCACGGCTCTCGCCGACGAACTGGCCGAGCTCCGCGCCACCCAGCTCACGGAGCTGGAAGGGCTCGGCGGCTGACGGGCGGCGAGCGGGTGGGGGCCACACGGCCCCCACCCGGGCGGCACCACGCCGCACCTCCAGAAGGGACCCGCACCCCATGCAACAGCCCGAGACGGCCGAGAGCCGTGCCACCGCCTCCCGAAGACTCGGCAGGCGCGTCCGGCCCGGCCGCGACCGCCGCACCTC
>NZ_BHZI01000140.1 GCF_004305975.1 Streptomyces otsuchiensis | reverse complement strand
GTGATGAGGCGGCGGGTGGCGGGGTGCGGCCTGGGGCGGATGACGTGGACCTTGATCGGGTCTTCGAGTTGGACTCGTACGCGTTCGCCCATCTCGCAGCAGGTGACGCCGCCCCGGTGGGTGACCGTGGTGAGGCGCACGAAGTTGCCGCCCACGCTCAGGAAGTCCCCGGCCCGCAGATCGGACGCGGGCAGGTCGATGGCCTCGGCGCGCAGTCTTGCGATGGCCGCTGCCACAGGTTTGGCAAGGGCGACGGTGCGGGTCATGGCGTCTCCAGGAGGTACAAGCGAATCGGTGCCGGCCGCAGGATCGATCGGGCGGACAGCGAGTAGAGGACCTCCACATCCGCTGAACCGCAGATGCGATCCGGACCCCGGGCGTTGGCGCTGATCGGCTGCCCGTCCGCCAGGGCGGCCCGCTGAACATGCCGGAAGGCGTCATCGGCGGCCCACTCACGGAAGACCGTCGCGACCGGAGTCGTGTACTGGCTCCGTTCCTCGGCCTGGTCGACCTCCGCCTGGTCGACCTCGGCCGCATCGAGCACGTCGGCTAGCCGGCCCGCTTGGTGGTGAAGCCAGTTGAGCGCGTCGTCAGGGGTGTCGGCCCACGTGTTGGCCAGATACCACTCCCCGCCAGCATCCGGCGACCGCGCCACCACCTCGCACAGGAAGCCGTCCACGTACCGTCCGGCGCTCACGAGCGGGGCTCCGCACGGAACGGCGTGGAGCTGAGCTCGCGGAAAGCGGTGTGGTCCAGCTGGTCCTCCCAGTGGAAAACCACCCACATCATGGCCGCGTCACCCGATTCCGCACGCGGCCCCATCTCCTCGCACACCTCACACTGCGCACGGAAGACCAACGGCCCGCGCAGGCATACGAGCTGGAGCCGGGCGAACCGGTAGCCGCCGCTCACCGCTCCTTCAACGCCTTCAGATGCGCGGCGATCGCCAGGCCCAACTCAGCCGATCGAGCGACGATTTCGGCGAGCGGCAAGGCCGGCTCGTCGTCGGTCGCCGGTGCGGGTGCGGGTGCGGGTGCGGGTGCGGGTGCGGGTGCGGGTGGAGTCTCCGTCTCGCCCTCGGCGCCGGTCACCGTTCATGCTCTTTCTGGTGCCGTCGGGTCAGCAGGCCCAACTCACGAATCCAGTACGCGTCGCCTGCCTCCTGGGAGCGAGCGAGGGCTCCAGCGAGCTGCTTGCATGTCTCGCACGTACTCTCGATCACTGCTACCTCTCTGACGCACACGCAACTCCCTGTGCAGGGGCCTCGCTGGGTTCCCAGCGATCACTGCCATGGTTCCGCTGTTGTCGGTCCGGGCATAGCGGCCTACTGTCGGCCAGGTGTCGGCCACACTGGGTGCATGACCAGTGCGATCGGGGCCAACATCCGGCGTCTGCGCGAGGAACGAGGCTGGAGTCAGTCGCGCCTGGCGCGGGAGACTTGCAAAGCCGCTCGGATCAGCGGGGATCCAATCGGCAGGCAAGAGATCAGCAGGTACGAAACGGGGAAGCGCACCCCGCGCGAATGGCTGCCGCATATCGCAGCAGCCCTAGGCGCACGTACCGATGACCTCACACTTGAGGCACAGGAGCTGATCACACCGAAGCCTTCTCTGGCTGATTTCCTCCCGGAAGACGACGCGCTTGCGCGCGTACGCAGTGCCAGGATCAGAAGGATTGGACTGGAAGAAGTCCAGGACATCACGCATCGCGCCCACGGATTAAGGCTGGCGGATGATGTCGTCTCGGGAGGAGACCTGATTCGCCCAGCGCTCCGTGAGCTTCGCTCTGCGATCAGGATGTACCGGGAGGGCGTTTACACGGAAGAGATCGGGAACGCGTTCCTGGCCCAGGTCGGTGAATTGGCACAAATCACCGGATGGATTGCGAGCGACACCGGAAGGCAAGCAGAAGCAGAGAGAATCTATCGCCTTGGCATAAGCGCAGCGAGGCAAGCGGGAGACCGCACCCTTACCGGAAACCTTGCTGGGTCGCTTGCTTACCAGTACAGCAACACGCAACGCGAAGCAGATGGAGTTGCGCTCGCGGCAGCAGCCGTACAGGAGGCTGGAAGCAGCGCTCGCCCCAAAGCACAAGCGCTCTACCTGGACCGACTCGCGTGGGCGTACGCCAAGGTCGGCGATGCGCAGCTTGCAGCACGCGCACTCGGCGACGCCTCCGAAGCACTCACAGCACACGACGCCGAGGACGATGCCCCTGACTACTTGTATTGGATGAACCCTGACGAACTGAAAGTGATGGAGTCGCGCTGCTATACCGAGCTGCGCAGGCCACTTAGGGCAGTTCCGCTGCTCCGAGATGTCCTCTCCACTTACAATGCGACACTCACGCGCGAACTGGTCCTCTATCTGTCATGGCTCGTTGTTGCGCTTGCCGACGCGAACGAGCCGGAGGAGGCCGCACTAACGGCAGAGAGGGCGATTCAACTGTCACGCTGCGTTGCATCAGAGCGCGCTACTGTTCGGATCGACGTAATCCTCAAGCGCCTGGCTCAATATTCAGATGTTCCGGAAGTTGCGAGCCTCCTTGCCAATCAAAGGATTCCGAGGAGGTAGGACTCTCCCGCATAGGCTCTATTCTCGCCATGCTCACTCGCGGCGAGCGGGATCGTACCGTGGAAGGACTGCTCACCGCTTCGAACGCGGACGCATTGAGGAAGAGGGAGTCGATCATGTTGCTCGACGAGATCAGGGATCTGGAGCATCAGGGGTGGAGGTCTCTGTGCAGCAGTACGGGGGCGGACTTCTACGGCAGGGTCATGACGAGCGATGGTCTGATGGTTCTGGCTCACGGCCAGGCGCTCGGCCGTCAGGATGTCGTCGACTCGCTGAACGAGGCTCCCCCGTGGCGGAGCTACGAGATCGCCGATGAGCGGTTGATCCGCTTGGGCGAGGACCAGGTGATCCTGGTGTACACCGGCCGTGCGTACCGGGAGGCGGACGAGCCGGCGTTCGTCGCGCTCATGTCCAGCACGTACACCCGCCAGGAGGGCGTCTGGCGGCTCGCGTTGTACCAGCAGACCCCGGTCCCACGGGAAGCCACCGGCAGCACGCCAGGCGCGGACGACCAGTAGCCGGTAGCCGGTGACCGGCTGGCGAGGGGTTCGCCGGCACGAGCGGGAGAGGGGAACTCATGCCGGCCTTCGGGGCGATGTCCTTCCGGCTGGAGACCGAGCGGCTGACGATGCGGCGCTGGGTGGAGGCGGACGCCGGGACGTTGCGGGCGCTGCACGCGGAGCGGGGTGGGGGGACGCCGCCGGTCGCGGAGGTGCGGGCTCTGATCGCGAAGCAGTTGGCCGCGTCGCCGACGACCGGCATCGCGCTGTTGCCCATCCGGCTCCGTGACGGCGGCGATCTCATCGGCTACTGCGGGCTGATCGTCGGCCGGTCCACGCTGGAGGAGCCGGAGATCGCCTACGAGTTGTTCCGGCACGCCCACGGACGTGGCTACGCCACGGAGGCGGCGCGCGCGGTGGTCGACGCCGCGACCGCCACCGGCCGGACGCGGCTGTGGGCGACGGTGCGGACGTGGAACGCCGCGTCGTTCCGGGTGCTGGAGAAGCTCGGCTTCGCCAGGCACCACGTCACGACGGACGACCGAGGTGAACTGGTCTGGCTCACGCGCGCTCTGCCGTGACGCGGGCGCCTCGCCTCGCAGCGCCGTCACCCGGTCGGGTGTACTCGGCACGGAACGGAGTGACGCGCGTGGCGGCGGGTAGCAGCACCCGTGGCGCCGCCACGGTCTCGGCCGGCTGGTGGCCCGACGGTCCGGAACGACGGCGAGGAGTCCCCCTGTGCCCCGCGAGAATCCCCCTTCCCGGCCGAACTCCCGTCGTCGCTACCGGCCGGGCACGCGTTCCCTGGTGGTGACGCTGCTGGCGGTCGGGCTGACGCTCGGCGCCGCGCCGGTCCTGGTCTCCAGCGCGAGCGCCGAGGACGAGCCGCCGCTGACCGCGTTGCAGCAGGTTTCGGTGAACGAGGTCGCTGCCGATGACGCGGAGCTGACGCGCGTGAACATACTGGTCAGCCGGGGCGGCTCGGGAGAGCTGGACCTCGTGGCGATGGTCGCGGTCGACAACCCGGGCGAGGACCGGGTGGTGGTGGACCCGAACGGCGAGACGTACGACGGCGACCTCGACGACTTCCGCCGCGAGAACAGCCTCTTCTCGCAGGAGGACCAGATCCGGGTGGACTCCGGGTTGTTCAGCCGGAGCGAGCCGGCGGACGAGACGCTGTCGGTCTCCGGAGCGCTTCCACCGGACCGCACCGCCTGGTACGCGGGCGGTGCGGTGGTTCTCGCGGGGGCGCTGGCCTTCGGGATCACGCGCTATCTCAACGGCCGCCGGCTGGCGCGTTCCCTGGAGGAGATGCGCGCGCAGCCGGTGAGCGGCGGTTCCGGGCCGGCGACATGACCGGCGGCGACGTGACCGCCGAGGCGTGCCGCGCTCAGGAGTAGTAGATCGCTATCGGTTTGGCGTCCACCTCGATGACCTTGACCGGGGTGTCGAAGACCTCGGTGAGCACGGTGTCCCGCATGATCTCGCCGATGGTTCCGGTGGTGACCACTTGGCCGTCGCGCAGGGCCATGATGCGGTCTGAGTGGGCGGCGGCGAAGTTGATGTCATGGATGATGATCACGATCGTCTTGCCCAACTGATCAGCGGCGCGGCGTAGTTGGCGCATCATGAGCACGGAGTGCTTCATGTCGAGGTTGTTGAGCGGTTCGTCGAGCAGCACGTACTCGGTGTCCTGGGCGAGGACCATGGCGACGTAGGCGCGCTGGCGTTGCCCGCCGGAGAGCTGGTCGAGGTAGCGGTCGGCCAGGGCGGTGAGGTTGAGGAACTCCATGGAGGCGCGGACGTGTTCCAGGTCCTCCTCGGTGAGCCGTCCCTGCGAGTGCGGGAACCGTCCGAACGCGACCAGTTCGCGCACCCGCAGCCGCGCCGTGAACTGGTTTTCCTGGCGCAGGATCGACAGGTTCCGGGCGAGGTCACGGGACTTGGTGGTGAAGACGTCCCTGCCCTCGATGGTGACGGTGCCGCCGGTCGGGTCCAGCAGCCGGCCCATCATGGTCAACAGGGTGGACTTCCCGGCGCCGTTGGGTCCGACGATCGAGGTGATGCCGCCCTTCTCGATGGCGCCGGTGACCGGGCCGAGCACCGACTGCCCCTGGTACTCCTTGTGCAGGTCGCTGAACTCGATCACAGGGTGCCCTTCCGCAGGAGCAGGACGAGGAAGACGATGCCGCCGGCGAACTCGATGATCACCGTGAGGAATCCGGCGGCGTAGAAGATGTGCTGCAGGACGAACTGGCCCGTGACCAGCGTGAAGAGGCCGAGCAGGAAGGCCATCGGGAGCACGAAGCGGTGTTCGTGGGAGCCGGTCAGCTGGTAGGCGAGGGTGGCCACCACGAAGCCGAAGAAGGTCATGGGTCCGGCGAGCGCGGTGGCGAAGGCGATCAGCACGGCGACGAGGACCAGCATCAGTGTCAGCTCGCGCTTGTGGTTGACGCCGAGGCTGACGGCGGTGTCGCGTCCCAGCAGGATGGTGTCGAGCCGGTAGCGGCGGTGCCAGACGACGGCTCCGACGACGGCGCACACGGCGAACGCCAGCGGCAGGTAGCTGCCGTCGCTGTTGCTCATCCGCCCGAACAGCCGCACCGAGAGCATGTCGTAGTCGGTGGGCGAGAGCAGCCGCTGCAGGAAGGAGGAGACGCTGTCGAAGGCCAGTCCGAGGACCACGCCGACCAGCAACAGCAGATGCAGGTTGGCGAATCGCCCGGCGAACAGCCAGCGGTAGAGGATCGCCGCGAACAGCACCATCATCACCGTCTGCACGATGAGCTTGGGCAGGCCGTCCGTCCTGGCGAGCGCACTGCCCCCGAAGACGAAGACCATCGAGGTCTGCATCAGGACGTAGAGCGAGTCGAAGCCCATGATCGACGGCGTCAGGATGCGGTTGTGGGTGATCGTCTGGAAGATCACGGTCGCCACCGCGTGGGCGAACGCGACGACCACCATGGTGCCCAGCGTGGTCAGCCGCCGGTCGAACGCGAACTGGAAGCTGCCGCGGATGAACAGCAGCAGGTAGCAGGCGGCGGCGACCGCCACCAGCACCGCCAGCAGCCCGATCCGGGCGGCCGGGCTCAGCCGGGGCAGGGACGGCAGCCGTCGCGCGGCAGCGGCCGTCGGGCCGCTCGGGGTGTTCGGGGTGTTCGGTGCGGGTTCAGAACGCGGCATGGCGACGCTGCCTCAGGACGAGTGCGATGAAGACGGCGGCGCCGATCGCGCCGAGCACGACCGACACGGGTATCTCCATGGGGGCGACCACCGTGCGGCCGATGAGGTCGCACAGCAGGATGAGGGCGGCGCCCAGCGCCGCCACCCAGGGGAGGTTGCCGCGGACGTTGTCGCCGCGCACCAGGGAGACGATGTTGGGCACGACCAGGCCGAGGAACGGCAGGAACCCGACGACCACCGAGGTGACGCCGGTGGCGACGGCGACCAGCAACGTGGCGACGAAGATGACCCGTTCGTAGTTGATGCCGACGCTGCGCGCCACGTCGCGGCCGAGCCCTGCGACGGTCAGCCGGTCGGCGAGGAAGAAGACGGCGACGGTGATGGCGCCGACCACCCACAGCGGTTCGTAGTGGCCGCGGACGATGCCGCTGAACCCGCCGGAGCGCCAGGCCGACATCGACTGGAGCAGGTTGAACGAGGCCGCCAGGTAGACGGTGACGGCCGAGACGACCGCGCCGAGCATGATGCCGATCAGCGGCACGATGAGCGAGGACTTGAGCGCCACCCGGCGCAGTACCCACAGGAAGACCAGGGAGCCGGTCATCGCGAAGACACTCGCGACCACCATCTTGGTCAGCGGCGGGGTGTTGGGCGCGATGATCAGGGTGACGAGGATGCCCAGTCCGGCCCACTGGGCGGTGCCGGTCGTGGTCGGTTCGACGAACCGGTTCTGGGTGATCATCTGCATGATGAGGCCGGAGACGCTCATGGCGACGCCGGCCAGGATCAGCGCCAGGGTGCGCGGGACGCGGGAGATGAAGAACATCTCGCGGGCGGCGGGGTCGCTGAAGAGGTTGCCGATGGTGATGTCGTAGCCGCCGACGAGCAGCGAGGCCGTGGTCAGCGCGAGCAGCGCGCCGACGGCCCCGGTCCGCAGCGCCAGCCGTCCGGTCTTCACGACCGTCTCCTTTCGTCGCCGCCCCGCGTCCGCCCGCCGTCGCCGGAGGTGTGCGGCGGGCGGACCGAGCACACCGGGAGGGCCGGGAGACGACAGCTCCCGGCCCTCGGCGGTGCGCGCGCTTGAGGTGCGTGGCCCTGCGGCCGGTCAGCCGGCGGCGTTGAAGGCTTCGCCGATGAGCTGGTAGACCTCGGTGTAGGCGTGGATGCCCTCGGTCACGTAGAAGGGGGTGGGCAGGATGATGATCTGGTCCTGCTCGAAGAAGGTCGTGTCCGCCCAAGCCTCCTGGCTGTCGATGATCTGCCGCGCGGGGCTGGCGCCCTCGGTGCTGGTGGCGGCGTCGTAGTCGAAGGCGATCAGCCAGTCCGGGTCGAACTGGGCGACGGTCTCCGGGGCGAGGCCGGAGTCGTTGTGGTGGGCGCCGCTGTCGGGGTCCTCGTCGGCGAAGACGTCCACCAGGTCGAGCGGGGCGATGATGCGGCCGATGCGGCCGGCGCCGTTGTCGATCTTGCCGCCGCCGGCGGAGCCGAGGAAGACGGTCTCGCCGGAGGTGGCTTCGGCCGCGGCCTCGGTGGCGCTCTCCAGCTCGTCGATGAGGGCCTGGGCCTCGTCCTGCTTGTTGAAGATCTCGCCGAGGGTGCGGGTCTGCTCCTTGAGTCCTTCGACCCAGGCGTCCTCGCTCTCCTGGCCCGGCGTGATCTCGATCGTGGTGGCGATCTTGTTGAGGTCGTCGGTGTACTCGGAGAAGCGGTAGCCGCCGATGATGAGGTCGGGGTCGGCCTCGCTGACCTCTTCGAGCTGGGGCTCGTGGTGCATCCCGGCGTCGAAGACCGAGTCGTCCTCGAACCAGTCCTGGACCTCGGGGATGTTGCGGATCAGCGGCTTGGGCACGGCCACCGGCTCGACGCCGAACGCCTTGAGCGTCTGCATGGAGGTGTTGTCGAGGGCGACGACCCGCTCGGGCTCGACGGGGACCTCGACGGGGCCGTTGGCGGTCTCGACGGTGATGGTGCCGGCGTCGGTCGTGGTGTCGCCACCCGCGTCGTCGCCGGAGCCCGAGTCGTCGCTGCCGCAACCGGCGAGCACCAGTGCGGCGGCCAGCGCGCCGGCCGTCACAGCGACCTTGGACCTACCCATCAGCAAACGAGACATAACCAACCAATCCAGGACAAGAAGCGGCGCCAGGCGGCGCGAAGTTAGGTTAGGCTAACCATACTTTCTGGTCAACTTCTTCAACGTTCATTCACTTCCGCATCGCCTCGCGACACAGCGCCCGGACACGACAACGGCCACCAACTCTGCTGTGAAAAGCGTGAGTTGGCGGCCGGGAAGCCACGGGGCGGCACCTCCGCGAAGCGCGGGGCGGTCCGTGAGCGCGCTCAGAACGGGAAGCTGGCCTGCCCGTGGCGGACCGAGATCCACTTGCTGGAGGTGAAGGCGTCGACCATCGCCTCGCCGTTCAGCCGCGCGAGGCCGGAGCGCTTCTCACCGCCGAAGGGCACCAGCGGCTCGTCCGCGACCGTGGCGTCGTTGACGTGCACCACACCGGAGTTGATCCGCTGGGCGACACGCAGCCCGCGCTGGACGTCGGCGGTGTGCACGGCGCCGCTCAGCCCGTGGCGCGTCTCGTTGGCGACGCGCACGGCCTCGTCGTCGCCGTCCACGGGGATCAGCAGCAGCACCGGACCGAAGATCTCCTGGCGGGATATCCGGGCCCCCGGGGGGACATCGGTCAGCACGGTCGGCGGCACCAGGTTGCCACGGGCCCGGCCGCCGCCGTCGACCTCCCCGCCGGCCAGCACCCGCGCCCCTTCCGCCACGGCCTGCCGCACGTCCTCGGCCAGCCGCTCCGCGGCCCGCGAGCTCATCAGCGGCCCCACCTCGGTCAGCGGATCGGCCGGGTCCCCGACGCGCAACGCGGCCACCCGGGCCAGGAGCCCCTCGGTGAACGGCTCCAGGACGGCGCGGTCCACCAGCACCCGGCTGGCACTGGTGGAGACCTGGCCCTGGTCCAGGAAGCGGCTGAACACGGCGGCGTCCACGGCGTATCCGAGATCCGCGTCGTCCAGCACCAGCAGCGCACTGGTGCCCCCGGTCTCCAGAATGGCGCGCTTGAGCCGGCCACCCGCCACCGCGGCGACATGCCGGCCGGTGGACTCGGCGCCGGTGAAACAGATGACGCTCGGCACCGGGTGCTCTATCAACGCGTCGCCGACCTCCGCCACATCGGTGATCAGCACGCTCAGCAGGCCGGGCGGCAGCCCGGCCTCCTCCAGCAGCCGCGCGATCAGCACCCCGCCGCACACCGGCGTCAGCTGGTGGGGCTTGAGCACCACGGCGTTGCCCAGCGCCAGTGCCGACGCGAGCGGCTTCAGTGCCAGCAGCAGGGGAAAGTTGAACGGCGCGATGACCAGGACCGTCCCCACCGGTACGCGGGTGACGTAGTTCTCCTTGCCCTCGACCGGCGAGGCGATGATCCGGCCCTCCGAGCGCAACGGCAGCTGGGCGGCCTCACGCAGGAACTCCTGGCAGAGGGTGAGTTCGTGGAGCACCCGGGCGCGCGTGCCGCCGAGTTCCGTGACCATGGCGGCGGCGATGTCGCTCTGCCGCTCGGCGATGAGGTCGGCGGTGCGCTCCAGGACCCGGCAGCGCTCGTAGGGGCTGCTGACGGCCCAGGCGCGCTGCGCCTGCTCGGCGGCGCGGTAGGCGAGGTCGACCTCGGTGGCGGTGGCGACGGGGACGGAGGCGAGCTTCTCGCCGGTCGCGGGGTTGAAGTCGACGACGTCCCAGTCCCCGGTACCCGTGCGCCACTCGCCCGCGATGAACTGCTGGGTGAACGGCTCGAACCATCCCGGGAACGGCGCCATGCTGACCCCTGCCTGTAACGGCCACGCAGATGACACTCTGTCATCTGATGCCGATACTAAAGCTGTTGGGCCACAGAACGCAGTAGATCGCGCGTCGCCTCCGGCTCCAGCGCGGCATTGCTCAGCCCGCCGAACGCCTTCTGGTAGGCGCGGGTGTCCTCGGGTTTGTCGAGGTAGAGGGCGCTGGTGAGCTCCTCGACGTACGCGACGTCGGAGATCTCCTCCTCCGCGAAGCCCAGCAGGACGAACGCCCCGGCCACCCCGGCATGCCCACCATGGGCGAAGGGCACCACACCGAGAGTGACGTTGTCGCGCTCGGAGAGCTGCACCAGCAGTTGGAGCTGTCCGCGCATGACCTCGGCGCCGCCGTAGGCGCGGCGCAGCGCGGCCTCGTCCAGCACGCAGTGCAGCCGCGGCGCGTTCTCCGAGAGCAGGAGCTTCTGCCGGCCCATGCGCAGGCTCACCCGGCGGTCGACCTCGGCTCGGGTCAGCTCGGGGAAGTTGCTGGTGACGACGGCGTGGGCGTACTCCTCGGACTGCAACAGGCCCGGTACGAACTGCACTTCGTAGGTGCGGATCTCGGCGGCCGCCTCCTCCAGCCCGACGAAGGTGGGGAACCAGCCGGGCAGGACGTCGTGGTAGCTGTGCCACCAGCCGGCCAGGCCGGAGGTGCGGGCCATGGAGAGCAGCGGCTCCCGCTCGGCCTCGTCGGTGACTCCGTAGAGGGTGAGGAGGTCGGCGACATCGCGCGGCTTGAAGCTGACCCGCCCCAGCTCCATGCGGCTGATCTTCGATTCGGAGGCGCGGATGGAGTACCCGGCGGCCTCACGGGTGACACCCCGGGACTCGCGCAGCCGGCGGAGCTGGGAGCCCAGCAGGATGCGCCGGACCATCGGGCCACCCGCCTCGGCACCACTCGGCGGTTCACCCGAAGCCGACGACGGCTGCGTACTCATGTGCTCAGGTCCTTCCACGTTCCGACATGGCGAAGTGTGCCATCTTCGGGCTTCGTTGTGTGCTTGCTTGGTTACACTGCATCGATTTTTGTCCGTGCACGTGCATCTGCCCTTGCATTTGCGCGGGACGTTGGGAAGCATGAGTGATACGCGCCGCATCACGGTGCGTCCGCTTGACCTTGCCGGATCTACGGGGGCCGACCGGGGTTTCGCGCCTCGGTGGCAGTTCGGTAGATATCGCCACGTGACCGCCAGGAGTGCCGCGCCATGGGTACCGACGGAGTGTCCGTTCTCGCACAGTTAGAGCGGCGCGCCCCGCTCACCGATCCCGGATCCCTCGCCGGTGCCGCCTCGCTCAGACTGCCGGCCCGCCTCGAATCGGTGCGCTCCGCGCGGGACTTCACCCGCGACATCCTCAACACCTGGCGGTTGGCGGCGCAGTTCGACGCGGTCGGCCTGGTCGTCTCGGAACTGGTGACCAACGCGCTGCGGCACGGCTCGGACGGGTGTCCCCCGATACCCGGCGTGTCACCGGTGGAGCTCGAACTCCTCCGTGGCAGACGCCGACTGGTGTGCGCCGTGCACGACCAGAGCACGGCCGAGCCGCACGTCAACGACGCCGACATCTCGGACGAGGGCGGGCGCGGACTGCGGCTGGTGGAGTGCTTCAGCGACGGGTGGGGCTGGCGCGAGCGCGGCAACGGCCTGCGCGGCAAGGTCGTCTGGGCGAGCTTCCGCCTCGACTGAGGCCGCCGCCGGACCTCACGAGGAGCCGACCGAAAACCGACCCCGGCGGCGCGGGCCTCCGCGCGCGGCGCGATGCGTAGCCGCGCTACGACCGGACGAGCACGCCGGCGGCGGCTCACATACGCACATCGGCCGGACAACGGCCGTATTTCGAAACTGAGTTCGCAAGCACGCCGGGCACCGCGCCCGGCGCCGGGCTCAGCGACCCGTCCACCGTGACAGACAGCCGGACAGGTGGCATGACAGGGCGTGACGGGCGGCGTGACGGCCGGCGTGACGGCCGGGAAACCCGCGCGCGGACATGGCCGCTCGGACCCGGTCGCGCGCCGCGTACGGCGCACCGCGTGATCCGCGCCACAACTCGGCACGGTCGCGCACACCGTAGGGTGGGCCCTCCGCCGTTCAGGCGAGCAGGTGGTCGAACTCGCCGTCCTTGGCCCCGAGCAGCATGGCCTCGATCTCGGCCCGGGTGTACACCAGCTGCGGCCCGTCGGGGAAGCGGGAGTTTCGCATCGCGATCTCCCCGCCCGGCAGCCGGGCGAACTCGGCGCAGTTGCCCTGGCCGTTGCTGTAACTGCTCTTGATCCAGGCGGCATCGCGCAACTGGTGCGTGATGGTGGTGTCGTACGTCTCGGCCACGGGTCACTCCCCTGGTCGGGCAAAGAGAATGTGCGGTCCCCGGCCTTCCGGGGGCTCAACTGTTCGGGATCATAACTCCGTTCAGGTGCAGATGCACGAGCGGATGCACGTGCACGACGGGGGGTCGTCGCGCCATCACAGGGGGTGCGAAACGGGGCAAGCCCCTCCACTACGGCCTGGCCCGCGCCTGGCCCGCACCTGACCCCCGCCCCGCCGCCCGAGCGCGCCGCATGCTCCGACGCGCCCCCGGTGCCGCCGTCCGGCGCGCCTCGGCCCCGTCGCGGGAACCGCCCCCGTGAATATCCTGGAACATGGACGAACGGGACCAAGGACGTACCGCCATGCGCACACCGAACGCCCGCAGCCGTCCCACGCCGCGCGGATCGGCCCCGGACACCGGGGACGGCGCGGGTAGGGGGACCACCCGATCTCTGTCACGCGCCCGCGCCGCCGCGGTGGTGCTGGCCGGTGGCCTGCTCGCGCTCAGCTGCACCGGCGGGGACGGAACGGAGGACGGCCGCTCGCCCTTCACCGGCGAGAGCGCCGAGGCCGGGCCGGTGCTCGCCGTCAAGATCGACAACGCCCCGCAGGCCCGCCCGCACACCGGGCTGGGGGACGCCGACATCGTCTACGCCTCCCAGGTCGAGGGCGGCCTGAGCCGGCTGATGGCCGTCTACTCCGGCACCCTGCCGGAGAACGCGGGCCCGGTGCGCAGCGCCCGGGAGTCGGATCTGCAGCTGCTGCGGACGTTCGGCGACCCGGCACTGGCCTTCTCGGGAGCCCGCTCGGGCGTGCTGCCGCTGATCGAGGAGTCACCCGTTCAGCCGGTCACACCGCTGGACTCGGTGGACGCCTACTTCCGTGCCGACGACCGCTCCGCGCCGCACAACCTCTTCGTCCGGCCGGAGGCGGCGCTGGCCGCCGCCCCGGAGGCGTCGGACGCGGAGGACATCGGGTTCCGCTTCGGCGACGCGCCGGCGGGCGGGCGGGAGACCGGCTCCGAGACCGTCGGCTTCCCGAGCGCCAGCTTCACCTTCACCTGGTCGCAGGAGCGGGAGGAGTGGCTGATCGCGATGGACGGCGACCCCGCGGCCGACTCCGGTGGCGGACAGCTCGGCGCCGCCACGGTGGTGGTGCAGCGGGTGAACATCACCGACTCGCAGTTCGAGGGCACCCCGTTCACCGAGACCGTCGGCTCCGGCGACGCGACCGTGCTGCGGGACGGCCGCGCGTACGACGTCGAGTGGTCCCGCGACGGCGAGGACGACGGCACGGAGTTCACCGACGGCGACGGGGAGCGGGTCAACTTCGCGACCGGGCCGGTGTGGGTGGTCCTCGCGCCGACGTCGTCCTGACTCTCCCCCGCCCGGCGGCGCTCTCACCGCCCCGGGCGGGGCCGTCTTTCCGGGTGGGCGCGGCGCTCGACCGGCTGGCCGGGCAATTGACTTCAAGTGAACTTCAAGTCATACCGTCCGGGTGACCGGCCGCGCCGCGCGCCGGATCGACGACGACGCCGAGCCGACCCGGGAGCGCCCGTGAGCAGCATGGAGATGATCGCGTGGAACGCGATCTACAACGACCGTCATGCCAAGGACGACAGACGGCCCTTCACCCGCGAGACCCTCCGCCGCATCGCCGGCTTCGCACAGCCGCACCGCAGGTCACTGGTGCTGTTCCTGGTGCTCAGCGTCGTCACGGCGGCGCTGGCGGTCGCCACGCCGGTCCTCGCCGGGCGCGTCGTCGACGCGATCACCGGCGACGGCACCACCGGCACCGTCGTCCGGCTGGCCGTGCTGATCGCCGCCATCGCGGTCACCGAGGCGGGCGTCGGCCTGTTCTCCCGCTGGCTCTCCGCTCGGATCGGTGAGGGGCTGATCCTGGACCTGCGGCGCGCCGTCTTCGACCATGTGCAGCGGATGCCCGTCGCGTTCTTCACCCGCACCCGCACCGGTGCCCTGGTCTCCCGGCTGAACAGCGACGTCATCGGCGCGCAGCGCGCCTTCAGCGACACCCTGTCCGGGGTGCTCAGCAACGCCGTGATGCTGGTGCTGGCGCTCGTGGTGATGCTGACGCTCTCCTGGCAGATCACCCTGCTGGCCCTGGTGCTGCTGCCGATCTTCGTGCTCCCGGCCCGGCGGATGGGCGTCCGGCTGGCCCGGCTGTCCCGGGAGGCGGCCAACCACAACGCGGTGATGACCACCCAGATGACCGAACGGTTCTCCGCGCCCGGCGCCACCCTGGTCAAGCTGTACGGACGCCCGGCCGAGGAGTCCGCCGAGTTCGCCGAGCGGGCCCGCCGCGTCCGCGACATCGGGGTGCGCACCGCGATGCTCCAGATGCTGTTCTTCACCGCGCTCACCCTGGTCTCGGCGCTCGCGCTGGCGCTGGTCTACGGACTCGGCGGCTTCTACGCGCTCCAGGGCTCGCTGGAGACCGGGGCGGTCGTCGCCCTCGCCATGCTGCTGACCCGGCTCTACGCACCGCTGACCGCCCTGGCCAGCGCCCGCGTGGAGGTGATGACCGCCCTGGTCAGCTTCCAGCGGGTCTTCGAGGTGCTGGACCTCAAGCCGCTGGTCGCCGAGGCCGAGGACGCCCGCGAGGCCCCGGCGGGGCCGGTCTCCGTGGAGTTCGACCACGTCGACTTCGCCTACCCGTCCGCCGACAAGGTCTCGCTCGCCTCGCTGGAGGAGGTCGCCACCCTCGACAACCGCGGCGGGGAACGGGTCCTGCACGGTGTCTCCTTCCGCGCCGAACCCGGCAGGCTGGTCGCTCTGGTGGGCTCCTCCGGTGCCGGCAAATCCACGATCGCGCAGCTGGCGCCGAGGCTCTACGACCCGGACCACGGCACCGTACGCGTGGGCGGCGCCGACGTGCGGGAGCTGAGCGCCGCGTCACTGCGGGCCACCGTCGGCATGGTCACCCAGGACGGCCACCTCTTCCACGACACCATCCGGGCCAACCTGCTGCTCCCGACGCCGGAGGCGACCGAGGCCGAGGTGTGGGACGCCCTGGACCGGGCGCGGCTCCGGGACCTGATCGAATCGCTGCCCGACGGCCTCGACACCGTGGTCGGCGAGCGCGGCTACCGTCTCTCCGGCGGCGAGCGGCAGCGGCTGACCATCGCCCGGCTGCTGCTGGCCCAGCCCCGGGTGGTGATCCTCGACGAGGCCACCGCCCATCTGGACGCCACCTCCGAGGCGGCGGTACAGGAGGCGCTGACCGAGGCGCTGCGCGGCCGCACGTCGGTGGTGATCGCCCATCGGCTGTCCACGATCCGCGCCGCCGACGAGATCCTGGTACTGGAGCGCGGCCGCATCGTCGAGCGCGGCACCCACGAGGAGCTGCTGGCGCTCGGCGGCCGCTACCGCGAGCTGTACCGCACCCAGTTCGCCGACCCGCACACCGACCGGCACAGCGGCGGCGGGGACGCGGACGTGGCGGAGAACGGGGGCCGGGACGGGGA
>NZ_BHZI01000139.1 GCF_004305975.1 Streptomyces otsuchiensis | reverse complement strand
GGTTGGTTCCGGTGGGTGCCGCGCCGCCGAGCAGCAGGTACAGCACGGCCATCCGGACGGAGACGCCGTTGGTGACCTGTTCCACGGCGGTGCAGCGCGGCGAGTCGGCGACCTCGGCGGTGATCTCCATGCCGCGGTTCATCGGGCCGGGGTGCATGACGACGGCGTGCTCGGGCATCCGTGCCATCCGGTCGCCGTTGAGGCCGTAGCGGCGGGCGTACTCGCGTTCGGTCGGGAAGTAGGCGGCGGTCATCCGCTCCCGCTGGACGCGCAGCATCATCACCGCGTCCGTCTTCGGCAGGACCCCGTCCAGGTCGTAGGAGACCGCGCAGGGCCAGCCCTCGGAGCCGATCGGGATCAGCGTGGGCGGCGCGACGACGGTGACCTCGGCGCCCAGGGTCGTCAGCAGCGAGACGTTGGAGCGCGCCACCCGGCTGTGCAGTATGTCGCCCACGATGGTGACGTGACGGCCGGAGAGGTCGCCGCCGACGCCGTCACCACGGCCCGCCAGCCGGTGACGCAGAGTGAATGCGTCGAGTAGTGCCTGGGTGGGGTGTTCGTGGGTGCCGTCACCGGCGTTGACGACGCTGCCGCCGATCCAGCCGGAGGTCGCCAGGCGGTGCGGCGCGCCGGAGTCGAAGTGTCGGATGACGACCGCGTCGGCGCCCATCGCCTCCAGGGTGAGCGCGGTGTCCTTCAGCGACTCGCCCTTGGAGACGGACGAGCCCTTGGCGGAGAAGTTGATGACGTCCGCGGAGAGCCGCTTGGCGGCCGCCTCGAAGGAGATGCGGGTGCGGGTGGAGTCCTCGAAGAAGAGGTTCACCACGGTGCGGCCGCGCAGGGTCGGGAGCTTCTTGATCGGCCGGTCGGCGAGCCGGGCCAGTTCCTGCGCGGTGTCGAGGATCAGGACGGCGTCGTCGCGGGTGAGGTCGGCGGCCGAGATGAGGTGACGCTTCATCTGTTGCCTGGGGCCTTCCGTGGGTGTCTGTGGTTTCGGACGGACATGCGGGCACCGGGCACGGCGCGGCGCGCGCTTTCGGGCACGGCGGCACGCCGGGCCGCGCGGGGGAACCTGCGTTCGGGGGCGGCTACTCGCTCGCGGCGGGGGCCGTCTCCCGCTGGCCGAGCAGCACGCCGTCGCGGCCGTCCTCCTCGGCGAGCTGGACCCGCACGGTCTCGCGCAGCGAGGTCGGCAGGTTCTTCCCCACGTAGTCGGCCCGGATCGGCAGCTGCCGGTGGCCCCGGTCGACCAGGACGGCGAGCTGCACGGCTCGCGGCCTGCCCACGTCCGAGAGGGCGTCCAGCGCGGCGCGGATGGTGCGCCCGGAGAAGAGGACGTCGTCGACGAGGACGACGAGGCGGCCGTCGATCCCGTCGCCCGGGATCTCCGTTCGGGCCAGTGCCCGGGCCGGGCGCAGCCGCAGGTCGTCCCGGTACATGGTGATGTCCAGGGAGCCGACGGGGAGCGGGCGGCCGGTGATCTCGTGCAGTTTCCCGGCGAGCCGGTGCGCGAGGTGGACGCCGCGGGTCGGGATGCCGAGGAGCACGACGTCGTCGGCGCCCTTGGCGCGTTCGACGATCTCGTGCGCGATCCGGGTGAGGACCCGGGCGATGTCCGTCGCCTCCAGCACGGAGCGGGGCGGCGGGTGGTGTGCGTCCATACGAAACGGACCTCCTTCCCCGCCTCACGGGACGGGTCTTAAAGGACGCCTGGCGTGCGGTGCGGACGGAACGTTCACGGTGAGACCGTTCGAACCGGGTCGCGCACATGCCCGCTCAGCATAGCAGTGCCCCCGGATGCGCCGATATCAGCCCTGGTCAGAGCATTCTTCCGGGCTCTCCGCTTGACGGCGCTTATTACGCTGCGTAACCTCACACTGGGTTACAGATCAGCTTTCCGGGGAGTCACATGTCCAGCGAATACGCCAAGCAGCTCGGGGCGAAGCTCCGGGCGATCCGCACCCAGCAGGGTCTGTCCCTGCACGGGGTCGAAGAGAAGTCCCAGGGCCGCTGGAAGGCGGTCGTGGTCGGTAGTTACGAGCGCGGGGACCGCGCGGTGACGGTCCAGCGTCTCGCCGAGCTGGCCGACTTCTACGGGGTTCCGGTGCAGGAGCTGCTGCCGGGCACCACCCCGGGCGGCGCCGCCGAGCCGCCGCCGAAGCTGGTGCTCGACCTGGAGCGCCTCGCCCACGTCCCGGCGGAGAAGGCCGGGCCGCTCCAGCGCTACGCGGCCACCATCCAGAGCCAGCGCGGCGACTACAACGGCAAGGTGCTGTCGATCCGCCAGGACGACCTGCGCACCCTGGCCGTGATCTACGACCAGTCGCCGTCCGTCCTCACCGAACAGCTCATCAGCTGGGGCGTGCTCGGCGCCGACGCGCGTCGCGCGGTCCAGACCGAGGACAGCTGAACCACGCGGTGACGTCGGGGCGGGTACCGGGATTCCCCGGTGCCCGCCCCGAGGTCGTGCCGGCCCCAGCGCTCACGCGGGGCTCGCTCTACGTCGCGCCGGATGGCGCCAAGCCGCCCCGGCACGGCCTCGCCCCGCTGCGCCGGAGCACAACGGGGCGAGTGGAGGTCGGCGGCGCCGACCGGGCGTTCAGCGCTTCAGGGTGGGCTTGAGGTCCTTCAGCCGCCCGAGCAGTCCGTTGACGAACGCCGGAGAGTCGTCGGTCGAGAACTCCTTGGCGAGCTGGACCGCCTCGTCCAGCACCACCGCGTCAGGGGTCTCGTCCTCCCAGATCAGCTCGTAGGAGCTGAGCCGCAGGATGTTGCGGTCCACCACCGGCATCCGGTCGAGCGGCCAGCCGACCGTGTAGGTGGCCAGAAGCTCGTCGATCCGCTCGGCGTGCTCCGCGTACCCCTCGGCCAGCTGCATCGTGTACTCGCTGACCCGGGGCTGACGGTCGTCGCTGTGGGAGTGACGGATCCAGTCCGCCAGCACCTCGGCGACCGAGCAGCCACGCTGGTCGGCCTCGAAGAGGATCTGCAGGGCGCGCTGGCGTGCCTTGCTACGTGCGGCCACGGTTAGTTGTTCACCCGGCCGAGGTACTCGCCGGAACGGGTGTCGACCTTGATCTTCTCACCGGTGGTGATGAAGAGGGGGACGCCGATCTCGTAACCGGTCTCCAGGCGGGCCGGCTTGCTGCCGCCGGTGGAGCGGTCGCCCTGCACACCGGGCTCGGTGTACTCGATCACCAGCTCCACGGAGGCCGGCAGCTCGATGAAGAGCGGGCTCTCCTCGTAGATGGCGACCGTGCAGTCCTGGCCCTCGAGCAGGTAGTTGGCGGTGTCGCCGACCGTCTCGGGGGTGATGGTGAGCTGGTCGAAGGTCTCGGTGTCCATGAAGACGAAGTCGGCACCGTCCTTGTACGAGAACTGCATGCCGCGTCGGTCCACCGTGGCCGTCTCGACCTTGGTCCCGGCGTTGAAGGTCTTGTCGACCACCTTGCCGGAGAGCACGTTCTTCAGCTTGGTGCGGACAAAGGCACCGCCCTTACCGGGCTTGACGTGCTGGAACTCGACTACGGACCACAGCTGGCCCCCGTCGAGCTTGAGCACCATGCCGTTCTTGAGGTCGTTCGTGGTGGCCACGGTCGCGGAATCTCCTGAGACTGCTGCTTTGGATGACCGGAGGTTTTTTCCCGCCCGTCCCCCGAGCGGAGCTACAGGGCGAGGAGTTCCTTGGTCGTGATGGTGAGGAGCTCGGGTCCGCCGTCCGCCATGGGGCGGACGACGAGAGTGTCGTCGATCCGGACGCCGCCCCTGCCCGGGAGGTGAACCCCCGGCTCGACGGTGACCGGCACACAAGCGCCCAGTCTACCCATGGCCGCGGGGGACAGACGCGGGTCCTCTCCGATTTCCAGCCCCACACCGTTGCCGGTGACCGGCCCCAGCGCCTCTCCGTGGCCCGCTCCGTCCAGTACGGCGCGGGCCGCACGGTCCACCTCACGGCATTCCACGCCCGGCGCCAGCGCCTCGCGGGCGGCCCGCTGAGCGGTGAAGACCAGCTCGTACAGGTCGATCTGCCAGTCGGCCGGGCGGCTGCCGATGACGAAGGTGCGGCCGATGCGGCAGCGGTAGCCGCGGAACCGCGCCCCCAGCCGCACGGTGAGGAAGTCCCCCTCCTCCACCCGCCGGTCGGTCGGCCGGTGGTCGGCCGTGCCGGAGTGGCTGCCGGTCGCCACGGAGGTCGGGAACGCGGGCCCGTCGGCGCCGTGGTCGACCAGCCTGCGGTCCAGTTCCAGCGCGAGGTGACGCTCGGTCCGGCCGACCAGGATCGACTCCAGCAACTCCCCCAGCGCCCGGTCGGTGATCTCCGCGGCGGTGCGCAGCGCGGCGATCTCCTCCGCGTCCTTGACCAGCCGCTGGTCCTCGACCGCGCGGCCCAGGTCTGCCAGCGGCACCGGCCCGGCGGCCGTGCGCAGCGCGTGGTGCCGGGTGACGGTCAGATGGTGTTCCTCCACCGCGAGGGCGGCCGCGCCGGAGCGGCCGGCGAGCGCAGCGGCGGCGACCGCCGGATCCTCCTCGTCACCGGCGGCCAGCACCCGCAGCCCCTGGTCGAGCCCCGGCGACCACCGGCCGCCCCCGTCGGCGGCGACCAGCACGTCCTCGCCCCCGGGGCCGATCAGCAGCACCGACCGGTCGGGGGCCAGCCCCGTCAGATAACGGAGGTTGGCGGGCCGGGAGACCAGCAGCGCCGTGCCGCCGCCGGGCGAACTCTTGGCGCGCAGCGCCGAGCGTCGTGCCGCGTGTACCTCGGACATGGCACGAGCGTACGCAGGGTGGTGCGTACCGGCCTGTTCAGCGCCGCCGGACGGGCGGCGGCCGCGCGCCGCCGGGGGCGTCGCCGCGGGCTCCGGGACGACCGGGTGCCCCGGGCCGCGTCACCCCTCTGGTGTCACCACTCGGGCGGAGTGGTGAGGCTGCGCGCCACCGCGTCGTCGATCATCCGGGCGGTGGTGGCCACGTCCAGGCGGGAGTTGTCGATGATCGGGAGCCCGGAGCCGTACCAGCCGGCCATCCGCCCGTGGATGGCGGCGACCTCCTCGTCGGCGAGCCGCCTGGTCCCGCTGCGGGCGGCGTTGCGCTCCAGCACGATCTCCAGGCCCGGCAGCAGGACGATCGGGATCAGCCCCGGTCCCACGTGCCGCTTCCAGCCGCCGAGGCCGATCGCCGGCCGGTCGGGGAAGACCGCGTCGTCCAGGACGCAGGAGATGCCGTTGGCCAGGTAGTTGCGGGCCGCGAAGCCGCAGGTGCGGCGGGCCAGCCGGTACTGGGCCTCGGACCGCTCGTCCCAGCCGGAGCGCGGGTCGGCGAAGCCGGACCGCACCCACTCGCGGACGTCGTCCAGGCTGATGTGCGCGGTGGGCACCTGCCGGAGGTCGGCCCAGTGGCGGGCCACCGTGGTCTTGCCCGCGCCGGCGGGGCCGATGAGCAGCACCGCCAGGGCGGCGCGGGCCGGGTCGACCGGGACCGCCGATCCGGCAGGAGCCGGGGCGGGGCCGCCGGGCGGCATCCGGAACTGTCCGGTGGTGCTGCTGTCCGGTGGCGCAGGGGGTGGTACGGGCACCCCACCGGGCTGATGCATGCGCGGCCGCTCCGTCGTGATCCGGGCGGGACCCCTCGGACCCGCTGCTGTGGATACGGTGCCACACGGCGGCGGGCACCTCTACGTCACGGTAACGAACCGGCCCCCCGTGGAGTGCCGGGCGGGCACACGTCACCGCGCGGGCCCGCCCGGACGGCCGTCGGGCTCCGGGTGCGCGGGTCAGCCGGCGGGAAGGTCCGCCAGCGCCCGCAGTCCCAGCAGGTAGGAGCCGGTGCCGAACCCCGCGATGGTGCCGGTGGCGACGGCCGAGACGACGGAGAGGTGCCGGAACTCCTCGCGGGCGTGCGGGTTGCTCAGATGGATCTCGATCAGCGGGGCGGTGCGCTGCGCGGCGGCGTCCCGCAGCGCGTAGGAGTAGTGGGTGAACGCCGCGGGGTTGAGCAGCACGGGCAGCCGTCCGTCTGCCGCCTCGTGCAGCCAGCCGACGAGTTCCGCCTCGTCGTCGGTCTGCCGTACCTCCACGGCCAGGTCCAGCTCACGCCCGGCCGCGGCGCACAGTTCGACGAGTTCGGCGTGGCCTGCCGAGCCGTAGATCTCGGGCTCCCGCGAGCCCAGCCGGCCCAGGTTGGGGCCGTTGAGCACCAGCACCCGCCTCACGCGGCGATCTCCGCGTGCGCGGCCAGCAGCATCGCCGGGTCGGGGCCCTCCAGCACCGAGGGACGGGCCAGCCCGTCCAGGACGATGAACCGCAGCAGGTCGCCGCGGGACTTCTTGTCGACCTTCATGGTCTGGAGCAGCTTCGGCCACTGGTCGCCCCGGTAGGTCACGGGCAGGCCCACCGACTCCAGCACCGCGCGGTGCCGGTCGGCGGTGGCGTCGTCGAGGCGGCCGGCGATGCGGCCGAGTTCCGCGGCGAAGACCATGCCGACCGAGACGGCGGCGCCGTGGCGCCATTCGTAGCGCTCGTTCTTCTCGATCGCGTGGGCCAGGGTGTGACCGTAGTTGAGGATCTCCCGGCGGCCCGCCTCACGCAGGTCGCCGGAGACGACGTCCGCCTTGACCCGGATCGAGCGCTCGACCAGCTCGGCGGTGAACGGCCCGTCGGGCAGCCGTGCGGCCGCCGGGTCCCGCTCGATCAGGTCGAGGATGGCGGGGTCGGCGATGAAGCCGGCCTTGATGATCTCGGCCAGGCCGGAGACGTAGTCGTGCGTCGGGAGACTGGCCAGGGCCGCGAGGTCGCACAGCACCCCGGCGGGCGGGTGGAAGGCGCCGACGAGGTTCTTGCCCTCGGCTGTGTTGATCCCGGTCTTGCCGCCCACGGCGGCGTCGACCATGCCGAGCACGGTGGTGGGCACCGCGATCCAGCGCACGCCGCGCAGCCAGGTCGCCGCCACGAAGCCGGCGAGATCGGTGGTGGCGCCTCCGCCGACGCCGACGATCACGTCGGTCCGGGTGAAGCCGCTCTGTCCGAGCGCCTTCCAGCAGTAGGCGGCGACCTCGGCGGTCTTGCTCTCCTCGGCGTTGGGGAGCTGGATGGCGATCGCCTCGTAGCCGTGGTCGGCGAGGTCCTGCCGCAGCACGTCGCCGGTCTCGGTGAGCGCCTCCGGGTGGAGCACCGCGACGCGGCGGGCGCTGCCGACCAACGCGGGCAGCTGGTCGAGCAGCTGGTGGCCGATCAGCACCTCGTACGGATCGGTGCCGGCCTCTCCGCCGACGGTGATCCGGGTGGGCGCGGGGTGGGTGGTCATGCCTCGGTCAGCTCCAATGCGTCCAGGACCGCCCGGGCGACCTCCTCGGGCGTGCGGCCCTCGGTGTCCACCACGGTCCGGGCGACGCCGGTGTACAGCGGGCGCCGCGTCTCCATCATGGTGCGCCACTGCTTGCGCGGGTTGACGGCCAGCAGCGGCCGCGGCGCGTCGAGCCCGACCCGGTGCACGGCGTCGGCGAGCGCCACGTCGAGGAAGACGACGGGCAGGCCGGCCAGCAGTTCACGGGTGGCCGGGCGCATCACGGCGCCGCCGCCGAGGGCGAGCACGCCGTCGTGACCGTCGACCGCCGCGCGTACCGCCGCCGCCTCCAGTTCACGGAAACGGTCCTCGCCCTCGGACAGGAAGATCTCGGAGACCTCCATGCCGGCGGTGGCCTCCACGTCGGCGTCGGTGTCGCGCAGGGCCACTCCGAGCCGTTCGGCGAGCAGGGCGCCGACGGTGGACTTGCCGGCTCCGGGCGGCCCGACGAGGACCACCAGCGGCCGTGCGGGCGGAGAGGTCACCGGATCTCCAGGGAGTCGAGGAAGCCGCGGACGTTGCGCCGGGTCTCGGTGACGTTGTCGCCGCCGAACTTCTCGGCGACCGCGTCCGCCAGCACCAGCGCCACCATCGCCTCGGCGACGATGCCGGCGGCGGGGACCGCGCAGACGTCGGAGCGCTGGTGGTGTGCGCGGGCCGCCTCGCCGGTGGCGACGTCGACGGTGGCCAGTGCGCGCGGCACGGTGGCGATGGGCTTCATCGCCGCACGGACGCGCAGCACCTCGCCGGTGGTCAGGCCGCCCTCGGTGCCGCCCGAGCGGCCGGAGGAGCGGCGGATCCCGAGATCGCGGGAGCCCGTACCGTCGGGCGCGGCGCCGGGCGTGGTGGCGACGATCTCGTCGTGCGCCTGCGAGCCGGGGACCCGGGCGAGGTCGAAGCCGTCCCCGAGTTCGACTCCCTTGATCGCCTGGATGCCCATCAGTGCGCCGGCCAGCCGGGCGTCCAGCCGCCGGTCCCAGTGGACGTGCGAGCCGAGGCCGACGGGCACACCGTGGGCGACCACCTCGACGACGCCGCCGAGGGTGTCACCGTCGCTGTGGGCCTGGTCGATCTCCGCGACCATCGCCTTGCTGGCCTCGGGGTCCAGGCAGCGGACCGGATCGGCGTCCAGCCGCTCGACGTCCTCCGGCGCGGGGATCAGGCCGTAGGGGGCGCGGGCCGCGCCGAGTTCCACCACGTGCGAGACGACCTCGATGCCGGCGGTCTCCCGCAGGTAGGAGCGGGCGACGGCGCCGAGGGCGACCCGGGCGGCGGTCTCCCGCGCGGAGGCGCGCTCCAGCACCGGGCGGGCCTCGTCGAAGCCGTACTTCTGCATCCCCGCGAGGTCGGCGTGGCCGGGCCTGGGGCGGGTCAGGGGGGCGTTGCGGGCCAGGGACTCCAGCTCGGCGGCGTCGACCGGGTCGGCCGCCATCACCTTCTCCCACTTGGGCCACTCGGTGTTGCCGATCATCACGGCGACCGGCGACCCGAGGGTCAGTCCGTGGCGGACGCCGCCGAGAAAGGTCACCTCGTCGCGCTCGAACTTCATCCGGGCGCCGCGCCCGTAGCCCAGACGCCGCCGCGCCAGATGGTCGGCGATCAGCTCGGTGTCCACGGGGATGCCCGCCGGCAGTCCCTCCACCGTCGCCACCAGCGCGGGGCCGTGCGACTCCCCCGCCGTCAGCCAGCGCAGCCTGCTCAACGGACCCTCCAGGTAATTCGATCACGCGCTCTGCCGCGGCCATCCTCCCACGTGCCGGGGGTGCGACCGCGCTCCGTCCAGCGTGCGGACCCGGCTCGTGGCCGGGCACGCCACCCGCAGGCCCGGGCCGACACACCCGCAGGCCCGGGCCGACGGGCCGACGGGCCGACGGCACGGGTCCTCTGCTCAGGCGGGCCCGCGTCAACGGTGGCGGCCGGCCAGCGCCCGCTCTCCGGCGGCGCGCATCGCCTCCAGGGGCGCGGGGGCGTGGCCGGTCATCCGCTCGACCTGGAGGACCGCCTGGTGCAGCAGCAGGTCGAGGCCGCCGACGACGGTCCCGCCGTGCCGCTGCCAGGCAGCCGCGAGGGCGGTGGGCCAGGGGTCGTACAGCACGTCGAACAGGGTTCCCGGCCGCTCGGGTACCGCTGCGGCCAGGCCGTCGGTGGCACCGGCCGGGGTGGTGGCCACGACCAGCGGCAGCTCCAGCGCCTCGGCGGCCTTCTCCCACGGCGCGGTCCGTACGTCGACGCCGAGGCGCTCACCCCAGTCGCTCATCTCGCGGGCCCGGTCCGGCCCGCGCACATACGCGGTCACCTCTCCGTCGCAGATCCCCGCCAGCGCGGCCAGCGCCGAGGCGGCGGTCGCCCCGGCGCCCAGTACCGCGGCCCGTTCGACCCGGGTCACGCCGCGCTCGGCGAGGGCGGCGGTGATCCCGGGGATGTCGGTGTTGTCACCGAGCCGGTGACCGTCCGGGCCGAACAGCACGGTGTTGACGGCGCCGACGGACTCCGCGGCAGGGGTGAGCGCGTCCAGCAGCGGGATGACCGCCCTCTTCAGCGGCATCGTCAGGCTCAGGCCCGACCAACTGCCGTCCAGCCCCGCGAGGAACGCGGGCAGCTCCTCCTCGCCGACCTCGAAACGGTCGTAGCTGCGGCCCGCCAGACCCAGCGCCGCGTAGGCGGCACGGTGCAGATCGGGCGAGAGCGAGTGCTCGATCGGTGAGCCGAGCACCGCGGCGCGCTGCGCCTCAGCCGGTCGAGGAGAGTCCTTGCCGTTCATTGAATTCCTCGCGGAGCTCGTTGTGTTCGTCGTGGGTGCGGGTGAACACCGTCTCGTTGCCGTCGATGGAGATGAAGAACATCCATCCCTCGTTGGTCGGCGAGAGCGTCGCGGCCACGGCGTCGGCGCCGGGGTTGCCGATCGGCCCGGGCGGCAGCCCCTTGTGGACGTAGGTGTTGTAGGGATCCTTGTTGCCGAGGATCTCGGCCTCGGTGATCGCGATCTCGCTCTGGCCCATGAGGTAGTTGTAGGTGGAGTCGAACTGGAGCAGCTGGTTGGTCACGTCGTTGTCCGGCTTGAGCCGGTTGTAGATGACCTCGGCCATCTGCGTGAAGTCGTCACTCGTCTTCCCCTCCGCCTGGACCAGGCTGGCGACGGTGATCACCTCCAGCGGAGAGCTCAGTCCCAGCCCTTCGGCCGCGTCCTCGACACCCTGCTCGGCGTAGCCGGCCGCGGCACGGTCCACCATCGACTGCAGCAGGGCCTCCGGTTCGGTCTCCGGGCCGATGTCGTAACGCGCCGGCCAGAGGAAGCCCTCCAGCGGGTCCTTGATGTCGTCGTGGTCGGCGACTGCCCAGTCCGGCAGTTCGATGGAACCGGAGGCGGCGATCTCCGCCGTGGAGCCGTCCGCCAGGTCGAGCTTGTCGTCGATGGCGGCGTACACCTGCTCGGTGCGCAGCCCTTCGGGGAACGTCAGGGTGTTGAGCGTCGCGGGGTCGGTCATCACCTCGACGGCGGCCTCCGCCGACATCTCCTCGCGGAGGGCGTAGTAACCGGCCTGGATGCTGCTGCCCTCGGCGGCGCGGGTGAAGGCGCCGACGCTCTTCACGACGCCGGCGTCCTTGAGGATGTTGCCCATCTGCGTGAGGTTGGAGCCCTCGGGGATCTCCACGAAGACCTCGCCGGTGCCCTCACCGGCGAAGTCGGCCGGGGGCCCGAACCGGGAGTCGTAGAACTGCTTCCCGTAGTAGCCGGCGACGCCTACGGTCCCGACCAGCAGCACCGCGACGCCCAGGCAGGCGACACCGCCGCGCCGCTTGGCGGGCTTGGCGCCGCGGCGGCCCCGGTCCGCGTCGTCCGCCTCGTCCCAGTCGCCGTCGGCGCGGGTGAAGAAGTCCTTCTCGCCCTGGTCGGGGCCGGGGTCCCAACCGGTGTCGGGGTCGGGCTCGGGGTCGGTCTGGGTGGGCGCCGCCGCGAGGACCGTCGCGGAGGGGGCGGCGGTCGCTGTCGCGCCGTCGGCGGCCCGTGCGGTGGCGGCCCCCGGTATCAGCACCAGTGCGGCCAGCAGCGCCGGCAGCAGCGCGCGCGTCACTCGGCCTCTCATCGGCGCCTCCCCCGTCCGCACGCTCCTCAGCTCGCCCGGGCATCGTAATGCGCGGGTGCCCGGTCCGGCCGGGTCTGTGACGCGGTCGTTGCGGGGCCGGTACACGGCCGCGAGCGGGAGCGGACGGGCCCGTGCGCGTCGCGGGACCGGGGGTGCGCGGGCCGGTCAGACCTGGCGGAACCGCCAGCGGTGCACGGGGCGGGCGATCAACTCTGCCTCCGGCGTGGGGAGTTCGGGCACGGCGGCGTCCAGCTCGACCCCGTCCCACCAGGTGATCACCAGCACCCGCTCCCCTGCCGCCTCGAACGTCTCACGCCTGGCCGGCGCCGGGTCGAGGGACTGGGCGCGGGCCCACTCCAGCAGGTGGGCGCCGCGTCCGTCGGCCGCCTTGGCCTCCCACATCAGGGCGATGGTCACTCGTCAGCCTCCGGGGCGTGCTCGGTGTCGTCGGTCGGCGTCGGCGTCGCGGTCTCCAGCGGTCCGGCCGGTGCTGCCGGTGCTGCCGGTGCGCTCGTCGCGGAGTGGTTCGGTGTGGTCCAGGCGCATCACCAGGGCGTCCTGCCCCGCCGCCTGGTAGTAGTTCCTGCGGATACCGACCGGTTCGAACCCGTACCGCCGGTAGAGCCGCTGCGCCGGTTCGTTGTCGGTCCGCACCTCCAGGAAGACCTCCTGGCAGCCGAAGGTCGACGCCGCGCCGAGGAGTTCGCGCAGCAGCCGGGAGCCGAGCCCCGTGCCCTGGTGCTCGGGGGCGGCGGCGATCGTCTGCACATCGCCGGTGATGCCCGCGGCGGCCAGCCCGGCGTAGCCGGCGAGGGTCCCCTCGGGCGTCGTCGCCACCACGTAGTGCCGGGTGCGCTCGGGCCCCCGCGCGTGGGCCAGCTCGGACCAGAACATCCCGGCGGACCAGGCGTCCTCCGGGAAGAGCCGGTGCTCCAGGAGGAGGACGGGGTCGATGTGCCACCAGCGCATCTCCGTCAGGGCCACCCCGCTGTCCGGGGCGCGGCCGCCCCCGGGCGCCGCCGGGGCGTTCACGCGCCCCGGGCGGGCGGCGACGGCGGCGTCACGACCTTGTAGCCCGCCGGTACCTGCGCGTCCGGCCGCCGCAGGTAGAGCGGACTGGGAGCCGGTAGCTCCTCACCCGCCGCCAGCTTCTCGGCGGCCAGGGACGCCAGCGCGGCGGCCGAGGCGTGGGCCGGGCCGTCCGGCAGCGGCCGGGTGAAGGCGTCGGCGTAGCGGGTGGCGCCCTCTCCGACCGCCGGCAGCGCCAGCACGTCGGCGGGCAGCTCCTCCGGCCGGCCGACCTGTGGCTCGCCGAGGCGGGTACGGGCGTCGGCGTAACGCGCCCAGTACACCTCCTTGCGGCGGGCGTCGGTCGCGACCACGAACGGCTCGTCGAGACCGGCGGCGTACGCGAGGGAGTCGAGACTGCACAGGCCGTAGACGGGCACCGCGCGCGCGGCGCCCAGCGCGGAGCCGGTGGCCAGCCCCACCCGCAGCCCGGTGTAGGGGCCGGGCCCGGTGCCGACGACGACGCCGGTCAGCTCGTCGAGGCGGCGCCCGGCCTCGGTGAGGACGCGGTCGACGCCGGGCAGCAGCAGCTCCCCGTGGCGGCGGGCGTCCACCTGGTCCCCGGTGGCGAGGACCCGGGTGCCGTCGTGGAGGGCGACGGTGACGGCGGGGGTGGCGGTGTCGAGCGCGAGCAGTAGCACGCGGCCAAGTTTATGGGTTCCGCCGCACGGGCCCGCGCCGCGCGTCCCACCGGCCCGACGCCGGTGCGGGGCGCGTACCGGCCCGGTGCGGGGCCGGTATCCGGCCAGGGCGGTTCCCGCAGGACTGCTACCGTCGTTCCCTGACCCCGTTCCGGGTCCTTCATCTGATGTTCCGAAGAGAACAGGCGACAGCGCATCGTGGCACGCGGCAGCTCCGGATCCCACGGTTCCCCCGGAACCTTCGTCACCGTCCTGACCGCCGTCGCGCTGGCCGCCGTCGGCTTCTTCGCCTATCAGGCGTCGGCCGCCCCCGACGGCTCCCCCGTCGCCACGGCACCCTCCGGTGAGCCGTCGCCCGAGGCCACCGACGGCACCGGCTCCCCCGACGAGGGCGCCCAGGAGGAGCTCGACACCGACGGTGACGAGACCGACGGCGAGCCGCCGCTGCCCGCCGAGTCCGGTGACGGGCTACGCGTCGTCTACGCCCTCGCCGACCAGCGGGTGTGGCTGGTCGAGCCGTCCGACGACGGCCTCGGCGACACGGTCCTGGCCACCTACCCCGTCTACCCCAGCTCGGTGAGCCCCGACCCGGGCAGCTACCTGGTCAGCTCGCGCTCGGAGCAGATCACCGGCTCGGACGGTGTCCCGATCGAGAACGTGGTCGTCTTCGACGCTCCGAGCGACGTGGTCTTCGGCTTCTCCACCGCCACTGACGGATCGACCCCGGACCCCGGCTCCGAGCAGCGCACCGGCGGAATCCGCCAGTTCGCCACGGACGGCGAGGACATGTGGGAGTTCGCGCCGGTCGGCACCCCGGTGATCGTCGTCCCCTGACGGCGGCACCACCCGCTCCGCCCGCCCGCACCATCCGCACCGTCAGCAGCGGGGACCATGGCGGCGGAGCGCGGAACGCTCAGTCCAGCAGTGCGCCGAGGTCGACGCCCGTCCAGCGCGGGCCGACGCCGGTGAGGGTCACGGTCCGGGGGGCGTCGCCGTCCAGGTCGGCGAAGTCGCCGGGGCCACGGACGTGCGCGGCGCCGGTAGGGCGCTCCAGGCGGACCAGCAGCCGGCTCTCCGCCAGCTCCTCCACCTTGCCCTCGCCCCACTCCACGACCAGCACCGACTCCGGCAGCGCCAGGTCGAGGTCGAGGTCCTCCATCTCGTCCAGGCCGCCGCCCAGCCGGTAGGCGTCGACATGGACCAGGGCGGGGCCGTCGCCGAGCGGCGGGTGCACCCGGGAGATCACGAAGGTCGGGGAGGTGACCGCCGACCGGACGTTCAGCCCCTCGCCGATCCCCCTGGTGAGGGTGGTCTTGCCGGCGCCCAGCTCGCCGCTGAGCAGCAGCAGGTCGCCGGCGCGCAGCAGCGCGGCGAGTTCGCGGCCGAGCCGCAGCGTCCGCTCGGCGCCGTCGACCGTTCCTGTGGCGTGGGCCTGCTCGTCGGCCCGGGTGGTGCCCGCGCTCATCGTTCCGCCGTTCTCCGTCGCGTGTTCCGTGGGCGGGCGCTTCGCTCACCGCGCAGGCCCGATGGCCGCGCCGGGCGGCCACGTCGCGATGGTACGCGCCGTGCGGGGCGCGCCGGGTTCGGAAGACGGTCCGGGGCCGCGCCCGAGGTGCCCGGTCCGGAAGGGCGCGGCGGCGCCCGGGTGGTCAGCCCCGGTGGACGCGCGGCACCCGGCCGCTGATCCGGGTCACGATCTCGTACCCGATGGTGCCGGACGCGCGCGCCCAGTCCTCGGCGGTGGGCTCGCCGTCGTCGCCAGGGCCGAACAGCACCACCGGGTCGCCCGGCTCGGCCGCGTCGCCGCCCAGGTCGACGACGAACTGGTCCATCGCCACCCGCCCGGCGGCCGTCCGCCACTTCCCGGCGACCAGGACCGGGCCGCTGCCGGAGGCGTGCCGGGGCACGCCGTCGGCGTAACCGGCGGGCACCAGCGCCAGGGTGGTCTCACCGGGCGTCCGGTAGCTGTGGCCGTAGCTGACGCCGTGCCCGCCGGGCACCCGCTTGACCGCCGCCAGCGTCGCCCGCAGCGTCATCGCGGGGCGCAGTCCGAAGTCGCCGGGCAGCCCGACCTCGGGCGAGGGGGAGAGCCCGTACACCGAGACACCGGGACGGACCAGGTCGTAGTGGGCGGCGGGCAGGGTGAGCGTGGCCGGGGAGTTGGCGAAGTGCCGCACCTCCGGATCCAGCCCGGCGCGCTCGGCGACGGCCAGCGCCTCGGTGAACGCCTCCTGCTGCGCGGCGATCGACGGATGGCCGGGCTCGTCGGCGCAGGCGAAGTGCGACCACAGGCCGGTCACGCGGATGGTTCCGGCGGCCTCGGCGGCGCGCGCCGCCGCGACCAGGCCGGACCAGTCGGCGGGCTGCGCGCCGTTGCGGCCGAGCCCGGTGTCGACCTTCAGCTGCACCCGCGCGGTGCGGCCGGTGGCGCGGGCGGCGTCCTCGATCTCGGCGAGCGCCCACAGCGCGGAGGCGGCGACGTCGATGTCCTGCTCGATCGCCTCCCGCCAGGGCCCGCCCGGTGTCCACAGCCAGCACAGCACCGGGCCGGTGTCACCGGCGGCGCGCAGCGCGAGCGCCTCCTGCGGCGTGGCCGTGCCCAGCCAGTCGGCCCCGGCCTCCCGGGCGGCGCGGGCGCACGGCACCAGCCCGTGGCCGTAAGCGTCCGCCTTCACGACCGCCATCAGCCCCGCGCCGCCCACGGCGCGCTCCCGCAGGGCACGCACATTGGACCGGACCGCTCCGAGGTCGATCTCCGCCCAGACGCGGGCGGCCCGGGCGACGGACGCCGGGCCGGACGCCGAGGCGGTGCCCGGCGTCCGTCGCCCGGGCCGCCCGCGTC
>NZ_BHZI01000138.1 GCF_004305975.1 Streptomyces otsuchiensis | reverse complement strand
CACGCTGTTGAGTTCTCAAGGAACGGACGCTTCCTTTGGATCGCCTTCCGGCTTTCCTCCGGGCTTCCCTTCGGTGTTTCCAACCTTAGCTGCTTTCCCTCCCAGCGCCTAATCGGCTCCGGTTGGCCATTCCAACAGGAATGCAACGCAGCACAAACAGATCCGAATCCGGATCATGTAGTGGTTGGCGGCCGCCCTGGTGATCCAGTCGACGGGTCCATCGGACTTCCGTACAGGTGACCGGCACCGCCTCAGGCGACTCGATCTACATTACGACCACGTGTCCCGCGAGTCAAGTCTCGCTGCGGGCCCGTGCCCTGGGCCGGTGGGCGCGGTACGGGCTGACCGTCGGATCGTCCCCGACCCAGAACCGCCAGGGGTGGACGGCTCCTTGGCCCGAGACCCCGGTGCGTGGGCCGCTCCGCACGGCGCTCCGTGAGGTGGGGCGGCCCAGGTGGATCGCCAGCGGCGCCGTCGCCCCTCCCTGGCAGAGGTCCGTCCCGCCGAGCGAGCGGTCCACATCCAGAGCCGTGGCCAACCGTGCCGGTCCGCGCGCCAGTTCGTGATCGCGGCGGGCGGTGGCGCGACGTGGACGGACCAGCTCGGCCCCCTCCAGCACCTCGCCGGCCCGCAGCAGCACTCCACTCGCCCGGCCGGGAGGCCCGCAGACCGCGTTCAGGCAGTGCCACATCCCGTAGGTGAAGTAGACGTACGCGTGCCCGGGCGGGCCGAACATCACGGCGTTGCGCTCGGTCCGTCCCCGGAAGGCGTGCGACCCGGGGTCGTTGGCCCCGTCGTAGGCCTCCACCTCGGTGATCCGGAGCCGTACGGTGCCCTCGCCGGAGTGGCGCACCAGAGTCCGGCCCAGGAGGTCGGGGGCGACCTCCAGCACGGGCCGGTCGAAGAAGGAGCGGGGCAGCGGGGCGTCGGAGGCGGGCAGATCAGTCATGCCCGCCAGTATCGCGCCTGCCGCGGGGCGGTCGGGCCGGCCGCCGTCGGCAGGAGGGGGCGGAGCGCGGTGACGCGGTACGGTGCGCCGGGCCAAGGCTGCGGGCCGAACGGGCTGTTGATCATTACCCTGTCCGGGACAGGTTGCAGCGACGAGGAGGTCCCCATGCCCGAACCGCGACGGCGTCCACTCCCCCACGACTTCCACCCGCCGGTCGAGTCGTTCACCGTGCTCAGCGACGACGTGCTGGACGGCATGGCGCTCAAGGACGACCAGGTCAAGGCCAAGGGTGACACCTCGCCCCATCTGCGCTGGGCCGGTGCCCCCACCGGCACCAAGAGCTTCGCGGTCACCTGCTTCGACCCGGACGCGCCGACCGGGAGCGGCTACTGGCACTGGTCGGCGTTCGACATCCCGGCCTCGGTCACCGAGCTGGCGCGCGGTGCGGCCGCGCCCGGCCGCGGTGGCATGCCGTCGGGCGCGGTGCAGGTGCGCAACGACGGCGGCAGTCACGGCTTCGAGGGCGCCGCACCGCCGGCGGGGGACGGCGAGCACCGTTATGTCTTCACCGTCTACGCCGTCGACACCGAGCACCTCGGGCTGGACCGGGACGCCACCCCGGCGCAGGTCGGCTTCATGCTGCGGTTCCACGCGATCGGCCGCGCACAGCTGATCGGCACGTACGAGGTGCCGGCGGAGGACTGACCGGTCTGTCCCGCCGGGTTTCCCCTCCCGGTAATTCCATTGTCCCGCCTGCCGTGCCTCGGCAGAGTGGAGCCTGCCCGCGGCAGGCGGGACACGGGACCGGGAGGTGGGCGGGATGCGTCGGACGCTGGTGCTCAACGCGAGCTTCGAACCGCTGTCGGCGGTGCCGCTCCAGCGGGCTGTGGTGCTGGTGATGCAGCGCAAGGCGGTCGTCGAGCAGGCCGACACCGTCCTGCTGCTGCGGGCGGCGAGCGTGGAGGTGCAGGCGCCGCGCGTGGTCCGGCTCCGGCGCTATGTGAAGGTGCCGTTCCGACAACGGGCGCCCTGGTCCCGGCGGGGCGTCCTGGTTCGCGACCGGTTCCGCTGCGCCTACTGCGGCCGGCGTGCGACGACCGTGGACCACATCGTGCCGCGCTCGCGTGGCGGGGCGGACAGCTGGCTGAACACCGTGGCCGCGTGCGGGGAGGACAACCACCGCAAGGCGGACCGGACTCCGACGCAGGCGGGGATGCGGCTGCTGGTCAAGCCGTTCGAGCCGACCCCGGCGGAGGCGCTGCTGCTGACACTGGACGACCGGGAGGCCGCCGCGCTTCCCGACTGGCTGCGGCGGCCGGTCGCCGCCTGAGGCCGGGTCCGGCGGGGCGGACGAGCGGCGCGGCACGCGTGACGCGTGGTGGGCGGGGACGACGCGGCACGGGAAGAGACGAGAACGGCGGGGGGTCCGGCCCCCCGCGGCGGGGGGGGGGGGGGGGGGGGGGGGGGGGGGGGGAAGGGAAAGAGAAGAGAGGGGGGGGGGCCCCCCCCCGGGGGGGGGGGCACAACCGCCGTTCTCGTTCGAGGCCCGTCAGGTAAGCCGGGGCGGGGGCGGCCCGGCCGGCTTGTCCAGCTTCGGCGGACCGTCGCCGTTGCCGGTCGCGCCACCGCCACCGCCGCCCTCGGGCTGCGCCAGCTTGCTGAGGTTGCCGCCGAGGCCCTTGAGCGCCTCGCCGATCTCGCTGGGCACGATCCAGAGCTTGTTGGCGCTGCCTTCCGCGATCTTCGGCAGCATCTGGACGTACTGGTAGGAGAGCAGCTTCTGGTCGGCGTCGCCGGCGTGGATCGCCTCGAAGACGGTGCGGATCGCCTGGGCCTCACCTTCGGCCCGCAGGGCGGCGGCCTTGGCGTCACCTTCCGCGCGCAGGATCTCGGACTGCTTGGCGCCCTCGGCCTGGAGGATCTCGGACTGCCGCACACCTTCGGCCTGGAGGATCGCCGCGCGCTTGTCACGGTCGGCGCGCATCTGCTTCTCCATCGAGTCCTGGATGGAGGTGGGCGGCTCGATCGCCTTCAGCTCGACGCGGTTGACGCGGATGCCCCACTTGCCGGTGGCCTCGTCGAGGACACCGCGGAGGGCGGCGTTGATCTCCTCGCGGGAGGTCAGGGTCCGCTCCAGGTCCATGCCACCGATGATGTTGCGCAGCGTGGTGACGGTGAGCTGCTCGATGGCCTGGATGAAGTTGGAGACCTCGTAGGTCGCGGCGCGCGCGTCCGTCACCTGGTAGTAGATGACGGTGTCGATGTTCACGACCAGGTTGTCCTGGGTGATCACCGGCTGCGGCGGGAAGGGAACGACCTGCTCACGCAGGTCGATGCGGTTTCGGATGGTGTCGATGAACGGCACCACGATGTTCAGGCCGGCGTTGAGCGTGCGGGTGTAGCGGCCGAACCGCTCCACGATGGCCGCGCTGGCCTGCTGGATGACCTGGATGGTCTTGATGAGTGCGATGAAGACCAGCACCACCAGGATGACCAGCACGATGATGATGGCGTCCATCGTGTCTCCCTCTATGCGACTGGACGGGCCCGATAGCCTCGTGTGTGACGGCGACTACTTCTGGTGATCCATCACATCACGACGGCGGTCGCTCCGTCGATCTCCACGACGCTCACCTGGCGGCCCGGCTCGAAGGTCTCCGCGCCGTCGAGAGCCCGGGCGGACCAGACCTCTCCGGCGAGCTTGATCTGGCCGCGGTCGCCGTCCACCCGCTCCACCACGACGGCGGAACGTCCCTTCAGCGCGTCGATGCCCGTGCTGACGCCGGGCGGTTGCTCGCGCGAGCGTCTGGCGATCGGGCGGACCACCACGATCAGCGCAGTGGAGACCACGCAGAAGACGATGACCTGGAGCACCACGTTGTCGGTGATCCCGGCCGTCACGGCCGCGGCGACGGCGCCGACGGAGAGCATGCCGAATTCGGGCATCGCGGTCAGCACAAGCGGGATCGCGAAGCCGCCGGCGGCGATCAGCCACCACACCCAGAAGTCCACGTCTCCATGGTAGGGCTCGTAGCGGCGCAGGGACAGAGCGCGATCGGTCAGCTGAGGGGCAGACCGGCCGCCGTCCAGCGGTCCCCGTGCTGTTCGACGACGAGCGGCAGCCCGAAACAGCGCGAGAGGTTGGCCGAAGTCAGTACCTCGGCGACCGGGCCGGCGGCCAGAACCTTGCCCCGCTGGATCAGCAGCAGATGGGTGAAGCCGGGGGCGATCTCCTCGACGTGGTGGGTGACCATGATCATCGAGGGGGCGTAGGGGTCGCGGGCGAGCCGGCCGAGGCGGCGGACGAGGTCCTCGCGTCCGCCGAGGTCGAGACCGGCCGCGGGCTCGTCGAGCAGCAGCAGTTCGGGGTCGGTCATCATGGCCCGGGCGATCTGGGTGCGCTTGCGCTCGCCCTCGGAGAGCGTCCCGAAGGTCCGGTCGAGGTGGGAGGTCATCCCCAGGCGGTCGAGGAAGGCGCGGGCACGGCGCTCGTCGACCTCGTCGTACTGCTCGCGCCAGCCGGATGTGACGCCGTAGGCGGCGGTGAGCACGGTCTGGAGCACCGTCTGACTGCGCGGCAGCCGGGCCGCGAGGGCGCTGCCGGCGATGCCGATGCGGGGCCGCAGGTCGAAGACGTCCACGGCGCCGAGCTTGTCCCCGAGGATCTGCACCGTGCCGGAGGTCGGGAAGAGGTAGCTGGAGGCGATGTTGAGCAGGGTGGTCTTGCCGGCGCCGTTCGGCCCCAGGATCACCCAGCGCTCGCCCTCGGCGACCGACCAGGAGACCTCGTCCAGCAGAGCGCGTCCGTCCCGGACCACGGATACGTCCACCAGCTCCAGTACATCGCTCATGCGCGCGGTCTCTCCCATTGAAGTCACCTTGAACTCGCCCTTGCCCTGCCGGGGGTGCGGGCCCCGGCACCAAACTACGCCACCCGGCGGCGGGACCACCGCTCAGGAGGCGGTTGGCGCCCGTGGTGGCGCCCACGGCCAGGCCCGGTGACAGCCGGGCTCCGTAAGCTGGTGGGCATGCTCGAAGAACCACGTGCCGGACGACTGGCCGCCTGGGGCAACGCCCTGCTGACCGGGAGGGTTTCGCCGGACGACGCGGCGGCGGGCGCGGTCGGCCCCGACGACTCGCACCGGATGGCCGGCCTGCCGGGCGAGGCGGGCCCGGTGGGGCTGACGCTCGCCTTCGGACGGCTGCGCGGACTCGGGGTGACGGCACTGCGGGTGGCGTTGCCCGCTCCCGGGCATCCGCTGGGGCTGTGCGGGCCGCCGGAGTTCAACGCCGCCGCCCTGGAGGCGGGTGAGGCGGTGCTCGCGCCGGAGGCGGGCGTCGGTCTGGTACCGGAAGTGTCCGAGGAGCAGGCGGCCGGGGTGGAACGGGTCACGGTGGTGTGGCGGGTGGCGGAGGTCCGTCGCGATCTGCCGCCGGACGTGCCCTCGCTCTCGGAGGCGGAGCGGGAACTGGCCGTCCTGTTGCGGGAGACGGCGGAGGGCATCGCGCGGCTGGGGCTGCCGGAGGCCGGGCCGGTGGCACGGGCCGAGCTGGAGGCGTACCGGGCGCGGGCGGAGCGCGATCGTGCGCTGCTGGCGCCCGGGTACCCGCCTCGCGCGGTGCGGGTGCTGGAGCTGGCGCGGCGGGTGGCGGAGCTGGTGGTGATCGCCTCGGCGCCGGAGCACGACGGAGCGTTGTCGGCCGGTCAGAGCGCGCTGCGTGCGGAGCTGATCCGTCCGGTGGAGCGGGCGGCGCGTCGGGCGCAGGTCGCGGCGTACAACGCCTGCGCGGAGGAGGCGGCGCGCGGCGGGCGTTGACTCGCGTTCCGCGGACGTCGCGCCGCGGGGGACGGGCGCTCGGCGGTGTTCACGCGCGGACGCGTTGGATGAACTCGGCGATGTTGGCGACGGTCCGGCCGACCCTCTCCTCGGTGGTGATCGACTCGTGCAGTCGTGCGCCGCCGCGTGGTGACCTCTTTCCCCGCGCGTACAGCGAGCAGGCGAGGTCGTCGCAGATGTGGACGCCGACTGAGTTGCCCTGCTGGCCGGCTCGGCCGGCCTTGGGGGCGACCATCAGGGAGACGCCGCCGGTGTGGGGGGTCACGCAGATCGAGCACATCCCGCGGCGGGGAATGGCGGGGCCTGCGGTGGGCCGTCGCAGTGTGAGCGCCGTCGGCCCGGTGTCCAGGTCGGCGACGAGGTAGGCGCGTTCGGAGGACTGGGGGTCGCGCCAGCCGAAGTAGTCGAGGTCGGCCCAGGGGTGGTCGGCGAGGTCGTTCGGTACGGGGAGTCGCTTGGCGGCGCCCTTGGTGCAGTTGACGAAGGCGGCGCGGATCTCGGGTTCGGTCAGCGGTCTCATAGATGCGAGGCTAATTTGCCTAATAGCTTTAGGCAAACAGATAATTCCTGTAGTCGATGGAGAGGGGGCCGGCGGCGATGGCGCGCGCGGGTCTGAACACGGAACGGCTGACGCTGGCGGGCGCCGAGCTGGCCGACGAGGTCGGCTTCGACCAGGTCACCGTCTCGGCACTGGCCAGGCGGTTCGACGTGAAAGCCGCGAGTCTCTACTCGCATGTGCGCAGCTCGCGCGACCTCCGCACCAGGATCGCGCTGCTCGCGCTGGAGGAACTCGCCGACCGCGGCTCCGCGGCACTGGCCGGCCGTGCGGGCAAGGACGCCCTGGCCGCGCTGGCGAACGTCTACCGCGACTACGCCCGGGAGTGCCCCGGCCGCTACGCCGCCGCCCAGCTGCGGCTGGATCCCGAGAGCGCGGCGGCGAGCGCCGGCGGCCGCCACGCGGAGATGACCCGCGCGATCCTGCGCGGCTACCACCTCACCGAACCGGACCAGACGCACGCCGTCCGGCTGCTCGGCAGCTTCTTCCACGGCTACGTCAGCCTGGAGATGGGCGGCGGGTTCAGTCACAGCGCGCCGGACACCGAGGAGACCTGGGTACGGATGCTCGACGCCCTCGACGCCCTGCTGCGGAACTGGCCCGCCCCCTGACCGCTCCCCCACCACGGCCGGACCCGGGAACGCGAGGGCGCCCTGCCGGACCGGTCGGTCCGGCAGGGCGCCGTCGTGCAGCTACGGGCGTCAGCCGTTGAGGCCACCGTTGCCGAAGGTGGGGTTGAGCGCACCGATGACGGTGACGGTGTTGCCGACCACGTTGGCCGGGATGTGGACCGGGACCTCGACGAGGTTGCCGGAGCCGACACCGGGGGAGTTGGCGGCGACGCCCTGCGCCCCCGCGTCGGCGGCGGCGGAACCGGCGGCGGCACCGACGGCCGCACCGGCGGCGGCGATGACCAGGGCGGCCTTCTTGGCGCTGTACATGTGAATGTCCTCCTGAATGGCAATACCCACGACCCCAAGGCACGGGGTCGCACGCTGAGTAACGTCAGGGCCGGAGGACGGACACGGGCAGACCGCGCGATACCCCCGTTCGGTCCATTGGCGCCGAGCGGGGAACGACGACGGGCCCCCGCCCCCCGAAGGGGGCGAGGGCCCGGCCGGGACGCCGCCAGAGGCGTCCCGGTGCAGGTCAGAGCCCAGAAGGGTCTGTCCGGCTCAGCTACTTCACCACTTCTTGTGGTAGTGGGTGCTGCTGTCGTTGATGCAGGTGTTGCCGAAGGTGGGGTTGAGCAGGCCCACCACGTTGACGGTGTTGCCGCAGGCGTTGATCGGCACGTGCACGGGGACCTGGACCAGGTTGCCGGAGAGGACGCCCGGGGAGTTGGCGGCGACACCCTCGGCGCCCGCGCCACCCTGCGCGGCGGCGCCACCGACACCGGCGGCGAGGATGCCACCGGCCATCATGGTGACCGTGACGGCCTTCTTGAGGTTCTTCACGATGTGACCCTTCTAGCGAACAGTGCGGCCAGCTGCCGCAGCACGCACTGACCAACGCCGCAGGTCGCCCGGGGATACGCCCGGGCGTCCAGGTGTACCCGGTGGGATGAACCTTGCTCCGGGGACGGCGGCGCCCACGGCGTGGCGCGCGCCACGCGGCGATCGGCGGGGTCAGCCGGTGATACCGTGCCGCACCGCCCAGAGGGCGGCCTGGGTGCGGTCGGCCAGGTCCAGCTTCATCAGGATGTTGGACACATGGGTCTTGACCGTCTTCTCCGACAGCACCAGGTTCCGGGCGATCTCCCGGTTGGAGCGGCCCCGGGCGATCAGTGAGAGCACCTGGCGCTCGCGGTCGGTCAGCGAGCCGGTCCGTCCGGAGCCGGGGCTCTCGGAGGTCAGCAGGGCGCGGGCGATCTCCGGCTGGAGCAGTATGTGCCCGGAGTGCACCGACCGGATGGCGCGGGCGAGGGCCAGGGGGTCGATGTCCTTGTGGACGTAGCCTGCCGCCCCGGCGCGCAGCGCGGGGACTACGGTGCGCTGCTCGGTGAAGCTGGTGACGATCAGCACGCGGGCCGGGTTCTCCCGGTCGCGCAGGGTGCGCAGCGCCTCGACCCCGTCGGTGCCCGGCATCTTGATGTCCATCAGCACCACGTCGGGAAGCAGCTCCGCGGCCCGCTCGGCGCCTTCCGCCCCGTCGGCCGCCTCGCCGACGACCTCGATGTCGTCCTGGAGTTCCAGAAAGGTGCGCAGCCCGCGGCGGACGACCTGGTGGTCGTCGACGATCAGGACCCGGATGGTGTCCTCAGCCACCGGGAACCTCCATTTCGATGACGGTGCCCTGGCCGGGCGTGGAGTCGACGCGCAGCCGGCCACCGACGCCGGTGGCGCGTTCGCGCATGGAGACGAGGCCGAGATGACGGCCGGCGTCGCGGACGGCGTCCGGGTCGAAGCCGACGCCGTCGTCGGTGACGCGCAGTACCGCCGCCAGGCCGCGGCCGCCGAGGCTGACGCGGACGTGGCGCGGGTCGGCGTGCCGCAGCGCGTTGTGCAGCGCTTCCTGGGCGACGCGCAGCAGCGCCTCCTCCTGGGCGGCGGGCAGGGCGCGCGGGTCCTCGCAGCTGAAGGTGGTGCTGGCGGGGTGGGCGCGGTCGAGGACCTGGACCTGGGCGGCGAGGGTCGCGACGAGGCCGTCCTCGTCGAGGGCCGCGGGGCGCAGCTCGACGACGGCGGCGCGCAGTTCGTCGGCGGCCTCGGCGGCCAGCCGGGTCACCTCGGCCAGTTCGGCCCGGGCGCGCGCGGGGTCGCGGTCGGTGAGGGTGGCGGCGGCCTGGGCGGTGAGGCGCAGTGAGAACAGCTTCTGCGCGACGGCGTCGTGGAGTTCGTGCGCGATGCGGGCGCGTTCCTCGGCGATGGTCAGCTCACGGCCGCGTTCGTAGAGCCGGGCGTTGGTGAGGGCGATGGCGGCGTGTTCGGCGAGCAGCCGCAGCAGTTCCTCGTCCTCGGCGGTGAAGGTGCGGGCGGGGGCGGGTTCCGTCTCGCCGGGACGTGGCGGCCCGGGGTCTCTGTCGGCGAGGAAGAGCGCGCCGAGGACCTCGTCGCCGCTGGCGATCGGCATGCCGAGGAACCCCTTCAGTTCGGGGTGGGCCTCGGGCCAGCCCTCGAAGCGTGGGTCGTCCCGGACATCGGCGAGCCGTTCGGGGGTCGCGCCGCGGAGCATCGCGGCGAGCACGCCGTGCTGGCGGGGCAGCGGCCCGATCTCGCGCCACTGGCGGTCGCTGACCCCTTCCACGAGGAACTGGGCGAAGCCGCCGTTGCCGTCGGGGACCCCGAGGGCGGCGTAGCGGGCGCCGAGCAGGTCGCGGGCGGAGCGGACGATCGTCTGGAGGACGTCGCGGACCTCCAGGGTGCGGTTCATGGCCAGCAGCGCCGCGCTGACGGCGGCGAGGCCGGTCGGTGCCGGTCCGGGAGGGGTGGCCATGGCAGGCACGCTACCGCCGTGAGCGCCGCGCGCGCCTGCCGGGTCACGCGTGGTCAGCCCGGTCGTGCGTGGTGTGACTCCGGGGGCCGGCGGCTGTGAGGCGGCCCACAGGACGGAAGTCCCGCCACGATCCCCGATAGGAGAGCTGCCGGGCCCGTCGGGCCCTCCGGGGCTGGTCCGGAGGGCTGCCGGGGACGGTCCGGGACGGTCGGTCCGGGTGCTAGTCGAGGTCGTAACAGGGGGGATTGCCCCGGTATTTCCTGGCCGCTAACAATGGCTGACGTCCGACCGAATGACGTCCGACCGAATGACGTCCGACCGAAAGCCGGTTCTTCCCCCGGCCGGTACCGCAGACCGGAAGCTGAGGTTCTTCTCGATGGCAGTCACCAGCACCCCGCGCTCCCGCACCTCCCGTGCCCGCCGGCTGGTCGCGGCCTCGCTCGCCGCCGCCACGCTCGGTGGTCTCGGCGCGGTGGGCACGGCCGGTCAGGCCGCCGCCGCACCGTCCTCGTCGTCCGACGGACAGAGCATCGCCCGTGAGGTGATCGGGGACGACGCCCAGTTCCAGTGCTTCTCCAACATCGTGGAGCGCGAGAGCGGCTGGGACCACACGGCGACCAACCCGTCCTCGGGTGCCTACGGCCTGGTGCAGTCGCTGCCGGCGGAGAAGATGGCCTCGCACGGCTCGGACTGGCGCACCAACCCCGAGACCCAGATCAAGTGGGGCGTGGACTACATGAACGACCGGTACGGCAGCCCGTGCGGTGCCTGGGAGTTCTGGCAGGCCAACCACTGGTACTGACAGGTCCCGCGCCGATGGTCCCGCGCGGTGCCGGCGGGTGCGCCGGACCCCGCGCGTACCGGCCGCCCGAGCTGACCGGGTGGGCCGGGGACGGCCGGCGGCCGAGGGCGGGGAAGCCCTCGGCCGCCGCGTCCAGGAGGGGACATGACGACGGCGGCGACGCCCGGGAGAACCGGGTGCCGCCGCCGTCGTCGTGCGTGTCTGTGCTTCTGCGCGTCCGCGTTTCGGCGTGTCTGTGCGTCTCGCGCGGCTGCGCGTGCGTGCCTGTGGGCCACGCCCGACGGTCAGTCGCGCATGACCTCCGGCTCGTGCCGGCGCAGGAACTTCATCACCAGGAAGCCGCAGATCACGGCGAGCACCACCAGCATGCTGACGTCCAGCAGCCAGACCGCCGCCTCGTGGTCCCACAGCCGGTCGGGGTCGCCGGACTGGCGGGCGCCGGTGAGGGTGTTGAGGTCGGCGGTGGCGCCGGCGCCGGCGAGCGCCCAGCGGGAGGGCATCAGCCAGGCCAGCTGCTCCACGCCGAGGTTGCCGTGCACCTCGAACAGGGCGCCGGTGAAGACGAGCTGGACCACGGAGATCATGACCAGCAGCGGCATCGTCATCTCGGAGGTGCGCACCAGCGAGGAGATGACCAGGCCGATCATCATCGAGGTGAAGCCGAGCGTGACGATGACGAGGGTCATCTCCAGAGCCGGTGAGCCGAACAGCACCGCCTCGGCGGGCATCTCACGGGGCGCGAAGCCGATCAGGCAGAGGATGACGCCCTGGATCGCGGTGACGAAGCCCAGGACGAACACCTTGGACATCAGATACGCCGAGCGGGAGAGTCCCACCGCCCGTTCGCGCTCGTAGATGACCCGTTCCTTGATCAGCTCGCGCACGGCGTTGGCGGAGCCGGCGAAGCACATGCCGATCACCAGCACCAGCAGCACGATGCTGGCCTGGTTGTTGATCTGCGCCCGGTCCGTCGGGCCGTACCCGAGCCCGTACTCGGCGGGGATCACGACGCTGACCAGACCGAGGATGATCGGGAGCGCCAGCGTCAGGCCGAGGAACCCACGGTCGGCGGCGATCACCGCGAGGTAGCGCCGCATCAGGGTCCAGACCTGCGAACCCCAGCTCTGCGCCTTCTGCTGGTGCGCGGGCATGGCCGGGAGATGGGCGGTCTGGGCCTGCACGGCGTCGAGGTCGGCCGCGTAGCGCTGGTAGTGCTCGGAGCCGCGCCAGCGGCCCATCCAGTCGTAGTCGCGGTAGTTCTCGAAGGCGGAGAAGACGTCGGCCCAGTTGTCGTAGCCGAAGAAGTTCAGGGCCTCGTCGGGCGGTCCGAAGTACGCGACGCCGCCGCCGGGGGCCATCACCAGCACCCGGTCGCAGAGTCCCAGCTCGGCCACCGAGTGGGTGACGACCAGGACGGTACGGCCGTCGTCCGCCATGCCGCGCAGAAGCTGCATCACGTCGCGGTCCATGCCCGGGTCGAGACCGGAGGTCGGCTCGTCCAGGAAGATCAGCGACGGCTTGGTGAGCAGTTCCAGCGCGACGGAGACCCGCTTGCGCTGGCCGCCGGAGAGCGCGTTGATCCGCTTGGTGGCGTGGTGGCCCAGTTTGAGCTCGGCCAGCACCTCCTCCACGCGGGCGTTGCGCTCGGCCTCGCCGACGTCGCCGGGGAAGCGGAGCTTGGCGGCCAGCCGCAGCGCCTGCCGGATCGGCAGCGCGGTGTGCAGGATGTCGTCCTGCGGGACCAGGCCGATGCGGTGCCGCAGCTCGGCGAAGTGGGTGTAGAGGTTGCGGTGGTCGTAGAGGACCTCGCCCTCGGTGGCGGGGCGGTAGCCGGTGAGGGCGCGCAGCAGCGTCGACTTGCCGGAGCCGGAGGGGCCGATGACACCGACCAGGGACTTCTCCGGGACGCCGAAGGAGACGTCGTTGAGGATGGTGAGCTTGTCGTTGTTGACCTTGACGGTCAGGTGACGGGCCGAGAAGGAGACCTCACCGGTGTCGACAAACTCCTGGAGCTGGTTGCCGACCAGCCGGAACGTCGAGTGGCCGATGCCGACGGTGTCGTTCTGGCTGAGGACCTGCCGGCCGTTCTTCTGCATCGGCTGGCCGTTGACGTAGGTGCCGTTGTGGCTCCCCAGGTCGCGCAGCTCGAAGCGGCCGTCGGGCGTGGCGGAGAACTCCGCGTGGTAGCGGGAGACCTGGAGGTCGGAGACCACCAGTTCGTTCTCCAGCGCACGGCCGATCCGGGTCACCTGGCCGACGGCCAGGTGGTGGAAGGTGGTGGCGGCCCGGCCGCCGAGGTCCGGCTGACCGGGGCCGGCGGTCCCGGCTCCGCCGTGGGCGGGCTGAGACGCCGTCATCCCCACGCCGCCGGCGGACGCGTACGCCTGCTCGTACTGCTGCGGCTGGCTCTGCTGCGGCAGAGCCGCGGCGTCACCGGCGAAGGTCAGCCGCGGTCCGTCGGACGCGTTGCCCAGGGTGACGACGGTTCCCGGCTGCAGCGGGAACTCCTTGACGCGCTGACCCTGCGCGTAGGTGCCGTTGGTGCTGCCGTGGTCCTCCACCACCCAGCCCTGGCCACCCCAGCGCACTGTCGCGTGCCGCCAGGACACCCGGGTGTCCTGCAGGACCAGGTCCCCCTGTGGATCACGCCCGACCGTGTAGGAGCGGGTCGGATCCAGCGTCCAGCTCTGTCCGTTCAGTTCCAGTGAGAGTTCCGGCACTCCATGCCCCACAAAGTTGTCCCCCGAGCAGCCCCCGAGCGGGACCTTGGGATGGTGAACATCGTGCGCCGACTATCCCAGGCCGGAAGCGCTCCTGGGTAATCGGCCCCCGGAAGTCACGGAGCTGGTGCGAAGTGGCGTCCGCGCCGTGACACTCCCGGTACGGAGCCCGTTCGGCGGGGCGGTGGAGGCCGCGTCCGGCGGCGGCCGCCGGCCCTGCGGACACCCTGGTCAGCGACGCCCGGCACCGCCGTCCGGGGGACGGACAGGGCCGCGTGCCCCGCGCGCAGCCACTACCGTGGAGGGCACCATGATCTCTGCCGCGCACACCACGCCGCCGGACGGTCCCGCGTCCCCCGCGGCCGGTTCCGAGACCCCGACCCTGCTCGTGAAGATATTCGGGCGTGACCGCCCGGGGCTGACGGCCGGGCTGCTGGAGACCCTCGCGGGTTTCGCCGCCGATGTCGTCGACCTGGAGCAGGTGGTGACCCGGGGCCGGATCACACTGTGCGCGCTGATCACCACCCCGGTCCACGGCCAGGACTCCGAGGGCGAGCTGCGTGCCACGGTCCACGGCTGGGCGGAGTCGATGCGGCTCCAGGCGGAGATCATCTCGGGCGTCGGGGACAACCGGCCGCGCGGCGCCGGGCGCTCCCACGTCACGGTGCTCGGTCACCCTCTGACGGCCGAGGCGACCGCCGCCATAGCGGCACGGATCACCGGGACCGGCGGCAACATCGACCGCATCCGGCGGCTGGCGAAGTACCCGGTGACGGCGGTGGAGTTCGACGTCTCCGGGGTGGACGCGGGGCTGCTGCGCAGCGAGCTGGCGCCCCAGGCCGCGCAGCGCGGCGTGGACATCGCGGTGGTCGCCGCCGGGCTCCAGCGCCGGGCGCGGCGGCTGGTGGTGATGGACGTCGACTCCACCCTGATCCAGGACGAGGTCATCGAGCTGTTCGCGGCGCACGCCGGCTGTGAGCGGGAGGTGGCGGAGGTGACCGCCGCCGCGATGCGCGGCGAGCTGGACTTCGAGCAGTCCCTGCACGCCCGGGTGGCGCTGCTGGAGGGTCTGGAGGAGTCGGTGGTCGAGAAGGTCCGCGCGGAGGTCCGGCTGACCCCGGGCGCGCGGACGCTGGTGCGCACCCTCAAGCGCCTGGGGTACCAGGTAGGGGTGGTATCCGGCGGTTTCACCCAGGTGACGGACGCGCTGCGCGGGCATCTGGGACTGGACTTCGCCTCCGCCAACACCCTGGAGGTGGTGGACGGGCGGCTGACCGGGCGGGTCACCGGTGAGGTGGTGGACCGGCCCGGCAAGGCCCGGCTGCTGCGCCGCTTCGCCGAGGAGGCCGGGGTCCCCCTGTCGCAGACGGTGGCGATCGGCGACGGGGCCAACGACCTGGACATGCTGAACGCGGCAGGCCTGGGGGTGGCGTTCAACGCCAAGCCGCTGGTGCGCACCGCCGCCGACACGGCCGTCAACGTGCCGTTCCTGGACGCCGTGCTCTACCTCCTGGGGATCACCCGTGAGGAGGTCGAGGCGGCCGACGCCGAGGCGGTGGAGGACCGGGCCGGGGACTGATCCCGGGCCGGGTGGCCACGCCGCCCCGGCTCGGGGGCCGGCCGCCCGGGGACGGCCCGCTCGGGGATCAGCCGCCCGGAGGTCAGCCGATCGAGCGTCAGCCGCCCGGGGTCCAGAACGCGGTGAGGGTCGCGGAGCCGGGTTCGACACTCCCCCAGCCCCCGTCCACCGTGAGGACGGCGAGGGCCGCGGTGGGGAAGCCGCTGCGTGCCAGCGCGGTCGTCGCCTCGGGGTCGCCGGCGCCGGTGAGGACGTCGGCGAGGCCGTGCACTCCCGGGTTGTGCCCGATCAGGAGCAGTTGGCGGGCCTCGTCCTCGACCTCGTTGATCAGCGCGATGAGTTCGCCGGGGCTCGCCTCGTAGACGCGCTCCTCGTAGCGCGTCGGTGGCCGGTGCGGCAGTTCCGGGGCGAGGAGCTTCCAGGTCTCACGGGTCCTGGCCGCGGTGGAGCAGAGGGTGAGGTCGGGCCGGATGCCCTCGTCGGTGAGGCGGCGGCCGGCCGCCGGTGCGTCGCGTCGGCCGCGCTCGGCGAGTGGCCGGTCGTGGTCGGGGACCTCGGGCCAGTCCGCCTTGGCGTGGCGGAGCAGGACGATCCGCCGCAGGTTGTCGGTGCTCATGGTCTCCAGCGTCGCACGAATCGGCCGGTCCGGCGGCGGGGTTGGCACGGCTGGGCCGGGCCGGGCCGGTTGAGCGGGCCGTCCGACGCGCGGGTGCGCCGTCGGCGCGGGCTCGGTGCGCGGCCCGCACCCTCGTGGGTCAGCTGCCGGCGAGCTTCTGCTGGGCGCGGTCGAAGAAGTGCGAGATGGGCTGCCCCCGGTCCGCGGGCTCGGGCGAGAGCGCGGAGGGCAGAGCCAGCAGGACGAGGAAGGCGGCGGCAGGCAGCAGCAGGGCCCACCACGGGAGCCGCGTCTGGGCGGGGTACCGCCGCACGGTGGGCCCGCTCCGCGCGGTGTGGGTGGGAGCCGACATCGGCTGCCTCCGTCCGGTTCGGCACCGCGCGGGCCGGTGCCCGGTCCCTGGGTGGAGGACGCGGGCGGCGCTCGGGCGGCGAGCTGTCTCGATGCTTCGAACCTACGGAAGTGCGCCCGGGCGGACCATCGGGTGACCCACCCAGTCGCCCCTGAACCTGGCCCCCTAGGGGAGGGTGGGGACAGCACCACC